>JAYPXF010000135.1:0-18544 GCA_038154405.1 Verrucomicrobiales bacterium
TAAACTGAAACGACTCGGTCGCTGGGTCCACCTCGCCACGGTGATCAACCAGGTAAACGCGACCGTCACCCATTACGCAAACGGCCGCGTCCTGCACGTGACTGAATTGAAGGCCTCCCACCCGTTACGTTTCGGCAACGCTTCCATCGGCAACTGGGACCGCCCCATCGAAGGCGCCGGCAACAGCATCCGCAATCTCAACGGCCAGATCGCCGAACTGATGGTGTTCAGCGCGGCTCTTACGAAGACCGAGATCCGCAAACTGGCCCTCAGGTAGCGGGATACAAATCGCCTTTCACCACGCCTCCAGCGGGACCTACACTCCCGCGTCATGAGACGCACAATTTTTTTCGCCCTGGTTCTTCTTTGCGCCCTCCCACGATTGTCCGGCGCCGCGACGAAGGGAGACGAGACCATCCGCGTGTTCATCTTCGCCGGACAGTCGAACATGGTCGGCTCGGATTCCAAGGTGGAGGACATCAAGCGATTTCCCCCATTTGTCGGTCTGGAGAATCCTCAACCCGAGGTTCGCTTCTCCTACAACATCGGACGCAAGAACAAGACGAGGTCGAACGGCTGGACCGCGTTGCAACCGGTGAACAACATCGTGGGACCCGAGCTGAGCTTTGCCCGTCTGGTCACACGGCACATCGATGCACCCATCGCCATTATCAAGTGCGCGGCCGGCGGAACGCATCTGGGTGGTGACTGGAATCCTGAGAATCCGCAGGGCTTCAAGATGTATCCCCCCGCGCTTGATCTCGTGCGCAAGTCCCTGGCCGAGTTCGATCGCCAAGGTGTGCCCTATCGAATCGAGGGTTTCATGTGGCACCAAGGCGAGAACGACATGTTCAAGGAGGACTACCGGGCCAACTACGGAAAGAACCTCGCCAAGTATCTGACCCGCTGGCGGCGGGACCTCAAGACGCCCAAGCTCAAGTTTTACATCGGTGAACTCTGCACCAAGACCATCTGGGGCATGGATCTGCGCCCGCGCATGTATGACATCAGTCTTGGGCAGAAAGCGGTTGCCAAGGCCGATCCACTGGCCGAATACGTTCCCACTTCGCATATCGGCGTCGAAATCGGACGACCGGTTGGACTGCATTATCACTACGGCACACTGGGCCAGCTCCAGCATGGCGAAAACTACGCGAATGCTTATCTGCGCACGATCGGCAAGGTGAGAACGTCATCACGCCCGCTTGGCAAATGGCCCTACCGGAAAAACTCGAAGGTCAAACTCTTCATCCTTGCAGGTCACCGCAACATGGAAGGCGAACGCGCTTTCGTCCAAGAACTCGGAAACCAGGAGCCAAAATTGCTCCTGGACAAATCGACGATCGCCTTCAAATACGATCTGGGTGGTGGCTTCAAGGTTTCCAATGGGTGGGAGCCATTGGGTCCGACTGGTCACTACGACACCTTCGGCCCGGAGCTCAGCTTCGCCGCAGCACTTGAGCGCCAATCCATCGCCAACATCGCGATCGCGAAATTCACACACAGCGGTTCCCAGATGAACGACTGGACACCGGAAGGCAGCATGGCCAAATCGCGAAACCTCTATCCGCGATTCATCAGCTTCGTCAAACAGTCGAAGCGCGAGCTGGAAGACAACGGCCACAAGGTCGAACTCGCCGGCATCTTCTATCACGTCGGCGAGAACGACATGTCCATGCCACCCTATCGCAAGAACGCAGCCAAATGGCTACAATCGACCATCGTGAAGAGTCGCCGCGATCTGCAAACGCCCAACCTACGATGGTACGTGAGTCAACAACGTCCCACTGACCACGAACGCGTAAACAAGATCGATGTCGTTGCCGACATGGAGAAACTCGCCGCGGCCGACACGAACCTGATCCATTACAAGGTGTTTGATCTGCCACCACAGGAAAAGCGACTCGTCATCGACACCCGTGGAATCATCTGGTTGGGAGAAACGCTGGCGAAGCGCTACCTACAAGAAAGGTAGGTACGCGCTGCTGCGCGTCCGCGGACAAGCGGCAGCTTGTCCCTGCCGAGAGACCGCGTAATTCATGCATCGATCTCCTCGGAAAATTTTGCATCTTCCGCTACGTGGCAAATTCCCCTTTTCCAGATCGTTCACGCACGCCTACACTTCGCCTCCCATGAGACACCTGATTTCCCTGATTCTTTTCGTCGGTTCGCTTGCGGCGAACGCTGCTCAGAAGCCACCTGCGGTGAGCCGGTCGAAGCCGAACATCGTCTTCATCTTTTCCGATGATCACGCCGTGCAGGCGATCAGTGCGTTGGGATCGAAGATCAACCGGACACCCCACATTGACCGGCTGGCGAAGGAAGGGGCGATCTACCGGAACTCGTTCTGTGCGAACTCGATCTGTGGGCCCTCGCGCGCCTGTATCCTCACGGGGAAGCACAGTCACATCAACGGCTTCCGTCGCAATGGTGATTTCTTCGACGGTTCCCAGGGAACGTTCCCGAAGATGGTGCAGCAGGCGGGTTACGAAACGGCGCTTGTGGGCAAGTGGCATTTGCGGAGCAATCCGACCGGCTTCAACTACTGGGAGATCCTTCCGGGACAGGGCAACTACTACAACCCGGACTTCATCCAGATGGACAACAAGCGCAAGCGCTACGAGGGCTATTGCACGGATGTCATCACGGACCTCGCCTTGAACTGGCTGAAGAACGATCGCGACCAGGACAAGCCTTTCATCCTGATGTGCCAGCACAAGGCGCCGCATCGCAACTGGTCGCCGCATCCGCGTCACTTCGATCTCTTCAAGGGCAAACCCGTCCCGGAACCGGACTCCCTCTTCGACGACTACTCCGGTCGCACCAAGTTGCTGAAGGAAAACGAGATGTCCGTCGCCAACCACATGTTCTGGGGACACGACATGAAGTTCCGCGGCGAGAACCAGCATCCGGAAGTCTTCGGCAGCCTGCCCAATCGCGAATACCAACGCATGACCCCGGAACAGAAGGCGACTTGGGACGAATGGTACGAACCGCGCAACCAGGCCTTCCTGAAAGATCTCAAGGCCGGCAAGCTCAGCGAGAAGGAGATCATACAATGGAAATACCAGCGCTACATCACCGACTACCTGAAGAGCGTGCAGGCGGTGGACGACGGCGTCGGTCGCATTCTCGATTACCTCGACAAGACCGGTCTCGCGAAGAACACCATCGTCATCTACTCCTCCGACCAGGGTTTCTACCTCGGCGAACACGGCTGGTATGACAAACGTTGGATGTACGAGGAATCGATGAAGATGCCCTTCCTCATCCGTTGGCCCGGCGTCATCCAACCCGGCTCCGACTCCCCTGCCCTCATTCAGAACATCGACTATGCCCCGACCTTCCTCGAACTGGCCGGCGCGCCGATCCCCCCCGACATTCAAGGCCGCAGCCTCGTCCCGCTCTTCCGCAATGGCGGAGCGAAGACCCCAGATTGGCGCGACGCGGTCTACTACGCCTACTACGAGAATGCGGCGGTTCACAATACTCCCGTCCACGACGGCGTTCGCACGGAAACCCACAAACTCATGTGGTTCCCCCGTACGCGCGAATGGCAGATGCATGATCTCATCAAGGACCCGCAGGAAATGAAGAGCGTGCACAACGACCCGGCCTACGCGCCGATGTTCGCCGCACTGCAGAAACGCTACCGCGACCTGCGCAAGCACTACGACGTGAACAGCGCCGTCATTCCTTCGACCCGCGGCAACGAAAAGCGCTGGCGCGAACGCAACCGCCAGCTCACCCAGAACTCCCGTAAGGGTCCGTTCGACATCGTCTTCGTCGGCGACTCGATCACCCAAGGCTGGGAAGGCCGCGGCAAGAACGTCTGGAACAAATACTACGGCGACAAGAAGGCCCTGAACCTCGGCATTGGCGGCGACCGCACCGAACACGTCATCTGGCGGCTCACCAAGGACAAGCAGATGAGCCGCAAGGCCAAGGTCGCCGTCGTCATGATCGGCACCAACAACACCGGCCACTTTGATCAGGATCCCGAGGAAGTCGCCGCCGGCGTCGAGAGCATTCTCGACATAATGAAGAAGCAGCGTCCCGAGACAAAGATCCTCCTCCTCGGCATCTTCCCCCGTGGCCGCAATGCCCAGGATCTCAAGCGCCTGAACAACGTCATGATCAACCAGAAGATCCGCCGCTACGCCGACGGCGAACGCGTCCACTACATGGACCTCAGCAACGAATTCCTCGAGGCCGACGGCACGATCGACAAGAAGATCATGCCCGACTACCTCCACCTCAGTGAAGCCGGCTACGAACGCTGGGCCAAGGCCATCCAGCCAAAGCTCGAAGAAATGGGGCTGTAAGACACCAGAGGCGACCACCTTTCGACGTAGCGGAATACGCGAAGAATTCCGACCGTTGCGGGTTCACCGGTCGGAAGATTTCGCATCTTCCGCTACGAGGTATTGCGCAACTTGCAACAGAGCTTCCAAAAGGAGTTCCAGTATTCATCGTTCCAGATGTCGAGTTCTGGATAGCCAGGAACGAGACAACCAGAGAATGGATAACTACGCAGTTCCGTGGCATCGCCGACCAGCCCTGCCCGCAACGGATTCTCCAAGACGTAGGCTGCCACAGTTTCGAACACACTCTCCTTCCGCGCTTCCTCTCGTAGCACGTGGTCGTGTCCTTGTTTCTGCAATTCGAATCCCAACGGGCGCAGAATTCGGTTGAGTTGTTTACGGAAGAAGCGTGTCGCGATTCGTTGATCTGAGCCCTCCGCGCCAGACCCCATCCAGATCAAGTGCAGGTAGTCTGGCATCAAGACATAGCACAGACAGATCAGATGATGACGAAATGCAGTATGCGTAAGCAGTTCACGGAATCGAAAGTGTAACTCGCTGTTCAACCAACCGGTCTTCCGCCTGTCGATCGCCATTGACCAATGGACGACTGCATGACCGCGATAAGCCTCTGCCGGCAATCGAAGCAAATACGAATATTCCTTCCACACAACCTCCTCCCTCGCGCAACGACCATCTTCGACAGAGCGGAATTCGCAAGAAACCCCGACAGTTGCGTGTTCATTGATCGGAAGATTTTGCATCTTCCGCTACGAACCGTCCGAGCCCAAGCTCAGCAGCACATCATGCAAGTTCCACACAATGATCGTTGGGATCCGGGAATGCCGACACTGAAGGCGGCGGAAGCATTCTATCGCTGCATGAAGAGGCGGCGCAGCGTGCGAGGCTTCTCCTCACGCCCGGTCTCGGTTCGCACGATCGAGTCGATCATCCGCACTGCGGGCAGCGCACCAAGCGGTGCCAACAAGCAACCTTGGCGGTTTGTCTGCGTTCGCAATCCGGATTTGAAGCGCCAGATTCGTCTGGGTGCAGAAGAAGAGGAACGGGAGTTCTACCAACGCCGAGCAGGGAAACGATGGTTGAAAGATCTGGAGCCTTTGGGAACGGATGCCGACAAGGGTTTCCTCGAAGCCGCCCCATGGCTGATCGTGGTTTTCAAGCTGATGAAAGACGACGACGGTGGGGCGGTCTATTATGCCAACGAATCAGTCGGCATCGCGGTCGGCATGCTTCTGGCGGCCGCCCACCACGCCGGTTTGGCGACATTGACGCATACCCCCAGCCCGATGAGGTTTCTCTCGCAGATTCTGAAACGACCGGACAATGAGCGACCCTACCTGCTCATTCCGGTCGGCTATCCCGCGAAGGACTGCCAAGTTCCGGTTGCAGCCACCAAACGCCTTCCGCTGAGCAAGATCATGACAACTCATCTGTGAAGGCTGGCAAACGGCGTTCCCCTCCTGAGTTTTCTTGGTTGGATCGTGGCGGAAGATGCGAAATCTTCCGATCGGCATGAGCGCCAAGGTCGGAATTTTTTGCAAATTCCGCCACAGCCGTGCCGGCTCGAAGCTGAACGCCTCTATTCGCGAAATGCATGAATTGTCCCGTTGTCCGTGCTCACCAGCAGGAGTCCATTCGCAACGGCAAGACCAAATGCTCTTCCCGACACCTTCGATGCCCACACCCGCTTTCCTTTGCGGGCCGAGTAAGCCGTCACCTTTCCGTTCCCGCCCGAGTAAAGGACTTCACCGGCCATGATCAAGGCATGTGATTCTTCAGAATCTACCTGCCACTTGAGGATCGAGCTGAGTTGTCTGGTCGCGTCTTCCGATTCGAGCTTCGCCTTTTCCATTTCCGCCAGCAGAGCCTTGCCTCTGGCACTGGAACGATTGGAACCGAGTTTCTTGAATTCATCGTAAACCGATCGTCTCCGACTGTCCGCCGTCCGTTTGCGGATCGATTGTTCGTGATGGCGATGCCGTTCAATCGCGCGCAGGTGGAGATCGTTCTGGAGATAGCTCGTCGTCCCGGACACAACGATGTGATTCGCATCAAACGTGACCAAGGTCTTGCGGAATTCGGCATTGCTCAATTCGAGACCGCCGTAGCGGCTCGGACCGTAGATGAGCTGCTCGCGGTCATCGAGCAGGCAATAGGTCCCCCCTCCTCCGCTGATCTGCCCTGATACCTTTCCCGCGTCGCGGCTGATGATATAGGGAGGGGAACGACCGGCGGGAACGTAGAGGCGATCGTTTGATGCCAACATGAAACCTTGGAGGGACAACTCTCCGGAATGGGCATGACGCCACGTGCCCGGCTTGCCCACTTTGCCGCTCTCGGCATCCAAGGCGGCGAGAAACGCCGACTCCGACGGGAGAAAACCGGCACCACAATAGGCAATCCCCCGGTCGACAACGACCCCGCTGCGAACGGGCCACAAGGAGATGAACTTCCCATCGGACGGCACACGATAATCCCGGTCGGCAATCCGCTGCTTCCAGATCAGTTTGCCGTCCGCTCCATTCAGGCAATACACATGACCGTCGTCCGAACCGGCATAGACCCTCCCTTCATGGCAGGTCGGTGCGAGCCGAACCGGACCATCGGTCACATAGGCCCACACCCGTTTTCCGGTCCGGGCATCATGACAAAAGATGGCATCCTCAACGGAGGATCCGAAGAATACCCGGTCACCGACAACCGCTATATTGAACACGCGATCAAAGTCCATCCGCGGTCTCAGGTCGGTCTTCGGTCGGTTGAAGAAATCCCGTGGAGCCGGACCCGAGAAAGCCATCTGCGGCACATGTGATGAGCGGTATACCCAGGCAGACTTCAACTTGGCGGCATTGAGGTTTTCGCCGGTCACGCCGCTGCGACCATGATCATGCCGATAGGTCGGCCAATCCTCCGCGATCGCCGAAAGACACAACAACCAGCAGACGGTCAAGATTCGTAGGAGGTCAGTAGTCATTCTTCGTGCGATATCCAATGGAGATCTGGATGGGAAAATTGCAGCTACATCCGCCCCCGGACTCCGAGGAGAGGATCAAACCGTCGGCAGACACGATTCCCAACCAACACCCGGACCGCAGTCCCTTCCACTCAGACGTCTCGCCGGTGTTCAAATCCCAGACCTCGTCGTAGAAATCGCGATAGTGCAGGAGATTGGCGGCACCGGTCATGGTCGAGCACTTGCGCCGTTCAGGCGTATCGCCAAGTTTGCGTCCCGTCCGCAACTCGAAGAACTCGGGTTGTGCGATCAAACGATCTCCGGCAATGACGGGGTGCTGAACATGATGTCCATGATCCGACCGACGCCATGGATACTTCCGTTGCCACAACTCGGCACCATCGCCGGCCTCATAGACGAAGAGATTGTAGGTCTTGTCGACGGGCAGCGAACTCTGCACGACGATGGTTTCCTGCGCATGGCAGAGATACAGCACCGTCGGCCGCTCCCCGAACTTCACCGGTTTCTCCCAAACGACAGATCCGGATTCCTGGTTCAGAGCAACCAGGTGCAGATCCTGATAAAGCTCAGGCATCCCGATACGGCCGCCGTCATACGCCAAGGCTTTGGGATGGCGGGATTCGAGGAAGAACACCCGGCCGTCACCGATCGAAATCGTGGCATTCAAGACCACGCCCCGCTCGTAGGTCCAGAGGCGCGTGCCGGAATCCTTGTCGATGGCGAACAAACCGGTACTGCAGACCTTCTCGGTACCGTCACCCAGGAGCTTGTCATACCATTTGTCCGGGCCATGGAAATCGGAGAAGCTCGATCCTGATTTCACGGCACTGCCAAAGAGCAGATGCTGGTCAGAAGCGACGAATCCCCATTCAAGACCGGATTCCGGTTGATCAGAAACCGGATACGTCGCCAGCAGTGAACCTGTCGCGGAATCGAGTTTCCAACAACGATCCCGGATCGCGAGATAGCAGGCCTTTTCATCCAGGCAACTGTTGCTGGTATCCACTTTCACGTTGGTCCGCCGCAGTCCGGGAATTTCCAACGACCACAAGATGCGACCGTTGTAGGAATCCTGGACGATCAGCCGATTGTTGCCCTGGGTGAAGAGTCGCCCTCGGTAACTCAACGGCCCCTGGTTCCTTCCGAGCCGATCAATCATGGCATCGGGTCCGGGCAATCCAAACCACTGAACCTCGATCGTGTCCCCGGTCTTGCCGGAGAGCAGTTGATCGTGACTGTTGGCGGTCTGCCCGGCATCGCCATACATATGCGTCCACGAACCGGCGCCTTCCAATGCCGGGCGAACAAACCTTTCATCACCCGCAATCATGACGCCACCGACCGGGCGGACGTGACGCCGCAATCGCTCCTTTGCTTCGGCGTCAGCCACCACCAGGTTGAAACAATAATCGGGAAACGGGAGCTCACCACTTGCCGAGTGAAGCAGTGTGAGGCGTTGCCCATATTGACCGGTCTGAAGCAGTCGCTCTCTGCCCTTGCGAATCGCTTCGGCATCCCGGCTGACGCCGACAACAATCAGCCGGGATCGACGGGCAAGCTCAGCCGCCAGTTCTCCTTGTCCGCAGTCAAAGACCAGAGCGTATCCATTCGTCACACCCGACTCCTGCAAAATGTCTTTCGCCCGCTCCGCATAGGTATCTCCTCCATCGCTGAACGGACGGGCGGATTTCGAAAATGCCGGGGTTGTAAAATTGAATGTGGTGTCGACCAGAAAGGCATCCGTCCGTCCCTCTGATTCGCCACGCCGGCCAACGATCCGATAGTGGAACTTGTTTCGAAACGGCAGTTCGTCGAGCACAACGGAATGATTCGTGCGGGAACCAGAAAGCTCGATCGTCTGCCAGGATTCACCGGCACGACGAATCTCCAACCGACCCGTTTGCGCTTCGTGAGTCCGCCAGCGGATGGTCGCTGAGTCCGGCGTCGTAAACTGAAGATAGGGACCAAGGGAGATGAATTCTTCCGGTTTCAATGGACGCCCCGGGAACGCGGACTTGGTCTCCCGGAATCGCGTTCGAATCTGCTCACTCGTCAGCGCCTGATCGTAGATGGCGATCTCATTCAGACCACCGTGAAAAGCGTAGATCTCATTGTCGTCCTTGTAACCCGCGATCCGCCACCACGAATCCGCATACTGGATCGGTCCCGAACGCGCTGACGACGTGCTCTCCAACTTCCCGTTGACGAAGAGGCGCATCACCTCTCCGTCGTAGGTTCCAACGACATGATACCATTGCCGCAGTTCAGGTTCGCTCGTGCTCTTCAAATAAGTCAGGCGATCCGTGCCGATGGCGAATTGAAATCGCTTTTCGTGACCACCCAACAGCCAACCTTTCTCGAATTTGCCATTGTCCTGCAGGTAGCCGATGATGTTGTTGTACCTCGTATGCTGATCGATCCGCACCCACGACTCGACGGTGATTGCGGACGTCGGCAATCCGACCGCGCGCCCCTTGTCCGTCAGTTTCAGAAAATTCGACTTGCCGGAAACGCGGATGGAGGAAGGTGAGTCTTCAAGTTCCATCTGCCCCACAACCTTTGCCGAAAACTGGCCGATCAAATCCGGAACCTCCCCTTCAACATCGAAACGCCAATGATGTATCGGACTTTGCGCAATTGCACCCAACCTGCTGCAGGCGAGCAGCAGGATCAGGCAGAGAGCAGGTTGCCGGCGAGACGACATGGGTCGGACTCTGTGCGCAGCGCCCCGGCAAAGCAATTCTGGATCCTCGTTCCACAAACGGGCTGCGGATTGAACTGTCGGTCGGAAGATTTTGCATCTTCCGCTACGTGGCTCACAATCATCTCAATATGAGCCAACGGATTATCGTCGGAGCGTTTGTGTGGCTGGTCGTGGCCGGGGCGGCTGCCGACTCCGACATCCAATCGCTCACGACGCGCTATTTGGCGGCGACCGGCGACAAGAAGGAACAACTCAGCAAAGAGATCCGGCGCCATTCCGGATCGATCGAGTCTGTCATCAATCGGCTTAAGGAAGCCCAGCCGAGATCGCACCGGGATTCTGCCGGAACGCATCTGGACGAGCACTTTACGGCTGCAGAACTGCGGGACACCTATTCCGATGACCTGATCAATTTCCTCGTGCCTGATGGATACTCTGTGGACCAGTCTTTCGGCCTGCTGATCTTCATGCACGGTGGTGGACCCGGAACGAAACGCGAATACGCGCGCTCGGTGATCTCGGATCCGGCCAAGGATCGATACAGCTACGGGTTGCGACGGCATTTCACCAATTCGCAATTCATTGTCGTCGCACCTTCCGCGCCGTGGAACGACAAGAGCAGCGCCCGTTGGAATCTGCCGGAAGCAGATGCCTATATCGATGCGGTCATCCGGGAGTGCA
This sequence comes from Verrucomicrobiales bacterium, assembly GCA_038154405.1. GTDB lineage: Bacteria > Verrucomicrobiota > Verrucomicrobiia > Limisphaerales > JAYPXF01. The sequence continues at coordinate 10,685 of JAYPXF010000135.1, forward strand.
ACTACCGGTGCCACATCGACCCGAACCGGGTGTTTCTCGGCGGGCAGTCGATGGGAGGATTCGGCGCCTACCATCTGTGCCAGAGATTGGCGGATCGTCTGGCGGGGGGGAATCCTATATGCCGGTGCCTGGCGATCGGCACGATGGGAGAACATGCATGGCACGCCCCTGTTCATTCGACACGGAATCAACGATGCCCAACCCGCCGACGCGTCCGGTAAGGATGGCCGGCCACGATTCACAGATGTCTTCTTCGGACGCGCCGCCAGTCAGCTGTTGTCGGAGGCGGGAGTCGAACACCTCTACTTTGAAGATGACGGCGGACATTCCATCAAGGCTGCCGGCAAGTCCCTGGAGAAACTGGTCGATTGGATGAAGAACCAACGTCGCGATCCCTGTCCTCGCCGGATCATTGCGCAGACGCCGTGCGGCTGGAATGGCACACGCGACACACCGACGCCTCATCATCACTGGATCACGATTCATGACATCGGCGAGCAGACACTTCCGTTCGACGAGATCCGGCGAACCGGGCCCGGGCCGCGATGGAAGGAACCACGCGAAGCATTCGAGAAACAGGGGTTCAAACTGATACAACGCCGGGTGAAGGCGGCCAGGGTCGAAGCCATCAACGACGGAAACAATAGACTGATCATCAACACGCGCAACGTCGCCCGAATGTCCGTCTGGCTCCATCCCCGGATGGCAGACCTGTCCAAGCCAATCCAAATCGTTCTCAATGGCACGGAATCACGACACCGGGTGGAACCCTCATTGCTCGCCGCCCTGAATAGTTTCCAGAAGCACCCGGACTGGAGCTCCGTCTTTCACGCCGAACTTCAATTGGACGTGCGGGGTGATTCAGAACCAACTCCCGTCTCACAATGGCGTGGCCCGAATCGGGACGGTTTAATTTCCGGCTTCACAGCGCCGCGAGAATGGCCGGACAAACTTTCACGACAATAGAGCGCGCCGGTGGGCACCGGCTATTCTTGTCCAGTCACGGACGGCGAACGGGTATTCCTCCACAGCCGCACAAATGAAAACGAAGTCGTGCATTGTATTGACCTTGATACCGGGCGCATAAAATGGATCGACTCGTATCCCGCACGTGGACAGGTGCATCCCGCCGGCGCTTCCCACGGTCTCGGTCCCAAGTCGACACCGGTTGCGCAGGACGGTCGGCTGTTTACGTTGGGCATCGGCAGCATCCTCTCCTGCTACGATGCCGGATCAGGTCGACTGATCTGGCGCAGAGATTACGCGGAAGAATTCCCACGTCCCGCTCCCTCCTGTGGTACTTCCATGTCGCCCATGATCGTGGATGGCATTTGCATTGTTCACGTCGGCGTGGATCGCAAAGGACGCCTGATCGCCCTTGATGCAAAAAGCGGTGAGGAACGCTGGTCCTACGACGGCGATGGCCCGGGTTACGGCTCCCCCGTTCTGGCCACCTTCAACAACCGGCGTCAGATCATTTCACCAGTCTCCAAATTCATTGCCGGAATCTCCCCAACGGACGGCGAACTGCTCTGGCGTCACCCCTTTCCAACCAAGAGCACACAAAACATACTGACCCCGGTTCTGCATCGCGATCGGCTGATCGTCGGCGGTATTGCACAGGTGACCGCCAGCATCCGTCCCGCCGATTCGATTGAAGCCGTCTGGCAAAACCGCGACATCCCGCTGCACATGAGTTCACCCGTCCTCAAGGGCAACCGACTCTGCGGCATGTCTTCCCGCAATGCAGGCCATCTGTTCTGCGTCGATGCGGACACCGGAGACACCATCTGGCAAAGCGACGGGCGCATCGCCCAGAACGCTGTGGTCCTGCACCTCGGATCGCACCTCGCCTGGCTGACCGGCGACGGCAAACTCATCTTCACCCGCGCCGATGCGGATGAATACAAGCCCGTAGCCAACTACCGCGTCAGCACAAACCGAACCTGGGCTCTTCCCCTCCCGATCGACAATCGAATCATCATCAAGGATGAGGACTCTTTGACCTGTTGGAGATTCTGAAAGCCTGCGCGGAATCGCTGAAAGTGCGATCAGGGGAGCTCAATTATGCATTGCGGTCACGGTCGTCGCGTCGGAATCATTCCGCCCATGACGTTCGATCCCTATAGTATGTTCAGCAGGGGCCTGCTCGTGCTAGGAGTCTTGGTTGGCCATCAGGAAACCGTCGCGCAGTGGGTGGACGATTGGCCGAACGCCTTCGTGAACTGGACAAGAACGGGGATCGGCAGTTGTCGATGAAGGAATTTGGTCGGGACGAAGCCACCTTCAAGTCCATCGACAAGGACAACGATGGTGGCATCACGGTTGCCGAAATCACCGCTTTCTTTCGCAGTGGAGGAAGACTGAACGCACGGGAGAACCCGTCAGCCGAGCCGACCGAGATAAAGGGCCGATTCGAGGAGACCATGCCGGTGAGCCTCGCATCCTGTCGTCAGGCGGCTGACTATTCCAAGCGGGCGAACGGACATGCGGTGTTGGTGATGATCAATGGCAAGATCGTCTATGAAAAATATGACAATGGTTGGAGCACCGGGCAGCCGCATCGGCTTGCCAGCGGGACCAAGAGTTTTGCCGGGGTGATCGCTGCACAGGCTGTACAGGAAGGTTTGTTCAATTTCGATGATCCTGTTTCCGACACCATCACCGAATGGAGAGACACGCCCCGTCTGTCCAAGATCACCATCCGGCAGCTGCTCAGCCTGAGGAGCGGCATCGATCCCGGGGACAATTCGGTGGTGTTGCCTTATGCCGAGGCCATCAAGGCCAAGGCCCTGAACAAACCGGGAACCAGATTTGCCTATGGCCCGAATCCCTTTCAAATCTTCGGCGCCCTGATGCAGCGTAAGTTGGCGGACCGGCAGCAGACCTCATTGGATTTCCTGCGGGAGAAGGTGCTGGATCCGATCGGGATGAAGACCGGGACGTGGCGTTTGACGAAGAACGGCGACCCGCACATGCCCTCCGGGGCATTCGTGACCGCGCGCGAGTGGGCCAAGTTCGGCGAGCTGTTGCGTCGGGGCGGCAGGTGGGGTGACAAGCAGATCGTGAACCGGGACCTACTCGCTGTGTTGATCAAGGGTTCGGACGCGAATCCGGCCTATGGCATCACTTTCTGGCTCAGCAACAAGAAAGGGGTCGGCGCCGGCAATGATGCCGCTGCCCGATCCACCACCCCTTCAACGGTCAACCTGAACGACCTTGTGATGGCCGCCGGAGCAGGCAAGCAACGACTCTACATCCTGCCCTCGGCCAAGCTTGTCGCGGTGCGTTTTGGTGAAACCCAGGGACGGCGGTTCCAGGACGGACCGTTCCTCAATCGGTTGTTGAAATAGGTGAATTATGACAGACTCCCAAGCGTTTAACCCGCTGTAATCATGATTCAATCCGCCACCGATCGTCGTCAGTTTCTGAAGACCGCCGGAATGACCCTGGCCTTGCCGGCGCTTGAGAGTCTTGCCGTTCCGTCTCACGCCGCAGCCTCATCCGCCAAGGCAAAGAACATTGTCTGCATCGGCACCTATCTCGGCTTCTACCAGTCCGCTTTCTTTCCGGAACAGACCGGGCGAGACTATGAATTACCCACCCTGTTGAAAGCGGTGGCCGAACATCGCAATCAGTTCACCGTCTTCTCCGGACTGGACCATCGGGCACCAAATGGTCATGGCGCATGGAACAACTTTCTCTGTGGTCAAAATCCGGGCAGCTATTCGTTTGACCAGCAGATAGCCGACACTATCGGACAGGATTCGCGCTATCCCTCAATCCAACTTAGCGCCGGCAAGGCGAGCCGGACGATGAGCCACACAAAGCAGGGTGTGGCATTGCCGATGATCCAGCGACCGTCAGTGCTTTACTCAAGGCTCTTCGCCTCGCCTGAAGACCGCGCCCGCAACGAATACCTGCTGCGTTCAGGTCACAGTTCATTGGATGTCGTGCTCGAAGATGCCAAGCGCCTTTCAAAGACGGTTTCTTCCACGGACAAGGCCAAGCTCGCCGAATACTTTGACTCACTGCGGGAAGTCGAAAAACGCATGACCCGCCAGATCAAGGCGGTCAATGAACCGGTGCCCGAGACCGATTACCAACTGCCGGGTTACGATCCGGTCGCGCCGACACTTCAACTGGAGGCCGAGAACCTGATGTATGACCTGATGGCGCTCGCCTTGGAGACGGATTCCACCCGGGTGATGAGTCTGTTCATCGGCGGGCTCGGGCAGGTTTTCACGATCAACGGTGAGACCTTGCAGGCCGGTTATCACGCTTTGTCCCATCACGGCAACGATCCCGATGCCATCGCCGACCTGATCAAGGTCGAGACCGAACACATGCGTTGCTTCAACCGTTTTCTCACGCAGTTGAAATCCAAGGCGGACGCTCAGGGACAGTCCTTGTTGGACAGCACCATCGTCCTGCTGGGATCAGGCATGGGCGATGCCAGTCGCCACGCCAACTCAAATCTTCCAACCCTTGTTGCCGGCGGCGGATTCAAGCATGGCCAGCACATTGCCGTGGAACGCAAGCAGAAGGATGCACCCTTGCTCGGTGATCTCTACATCAGTCTGATGCAACAATTGGGCATGGAATCGGACCGCTTCTCCAATGCGAGCCGCAACCTGAATCATCTTCTTGTTTAACCGCTGATCCGCGCCAATTGACGTCAATGCGAATGAAGCTCTCGCCCCCCCTGCTGATCAGCGTTTTGTCAGCGATGATCACCGGTTCGTTGATTTCAGCCGTTCCGACCAAGACACAGACCTTCCTCGAAACCTACTGCCTTGATTGCCACGATGCCGACACGCGGAAGGGCGAGATCAATCTGGAATCCTCCAAGATCGATTGGGGCAAACACGACAACCTGATCCTGTGGGAGCGTGTGTTGAACGCCGTTGAATCCGGCGAGATGCCACCCAAGAAAAAGCGTCAACCGAAGCCCGCGGAACGCCAGGCTTTGGTTCAGTGGATCGACGAATCGTTGACCGAACACACAAACATCGGCGGAACCCTTGCCCGTCGTCTGAACCAGGCCGAATACCGGATGACGATGCAGAAGTTGTTCGGCGTCGGCGGCTTCAGGTTGCCAGCCGGATTCCCAGCCGACCGGGAACATCACGGATTCGACAACCTCGGTGAGGGGCTCGTGCTTTCCCCGCCATTGCTGCGGGCCTACTCCGACACCGCACGCTTGGCGGCTGATGTCATCTATCCCCCTGTCCGCAAGGCTCCCGAGCCGGCCTCGCAGACCGCCGAAGCGAAGGACTTTGTCATCAGCTATTCCTCAAGCAAAGTAGTGGACGGTGCAATGCGGCTGGGAATGAAGTGCGATCCCATACAGCGCAGCTGCACCTGGCCGAGTCGCATCGAGACGTCCGCGTCCGGTGTCTATCATTTTAAGGTCACCCTCTCGGCATTCCGCGGCGGGGACAAGCCGATGATCGCCAAGGTGTTGGCCCGGGACGTCGTCAGCGCGGACTCGATCTCCCACAAGGCCCTACGTCTGCTCAAACAGATCGAGGTGACGCATGAGGAGCCCAAGACGTATGAGTTCGATGCCGAACTCTACGAAGGACAGACCGTCGTTCTGCACTGGGTGAATGCAACCCTGGACAGCGACCGGAACGACAAGGCAGAGCTTCAGGAATTCTTCCGTACAAAGGATGTCGAAAATCCCAAGTACCTCGCCGCGTGGAATGCGATGTTGAAGAGCGAGAAAGGACAGGGATTCCGCGGAGGCATCGGCTGGGAACGCGTGAAGACACAATTGGCCCGCGAGGACCTGCCCAAGCTATCCGAAAAAGAACGTGGGGCTCTCCTGAAGAAGATTGCCGGCAATCCCGTGCTCTATGCGGAAACGGTGGTCTTCGACGTGTTTGAGAACGGACCGGCACTGGAGATCCACGGACTGACCGTCGACGGCCCGAAGCGACTGATCGAAGGACCAAACGAACGGAAGCGCCGCAATCTCCGGAAAGTCTTCACCGCCGACGAAAAAGATCCGGCCAAGATAATCCGCAATTTCCTCACGCGCGCCTTTCGCCGGACGGTCGATAACTCGACCGTGAACTCCTACGTACGGCTGCACGATCGCCACCTCTCAGACGGGCATTCAGGCCACGAAGCCATGCACCTCGTCATCCGCAAGGCGTTGATCTCCCCCCGCTTCCTCTACCGCTGTCTCAATGACGGTCCCTTGGACGATCACGATCTCGCGACCCGGCTTTCCTATTTCCTCACCGGAGGTCCGCCGGATCGTAAACTGCTCTCACTCGCAGCAGCAGGGAAAATGACGGATTCCAAAACCCTTCGGACTGAAGCCGCACGATTGCTCCCGCGCCGACCGGGCGAACCGTTCATCGTGAACTTCGTCGGTCAGTGGCTGGACACCCGATTGCTTCCCGAAATCATGCCGGACCCACGCTTCAAGTTTTCGGCCGCCGACGGGCAGAGCGCCAAGTCCGAGGTGGAACATCTCTTCAGCGAGATCCTGCGGGAGAACCGCCCGATGACCGACTTCATCGATCCGGACTTCACTTGGACCACCGCCCGCCTTGCGCAGAACGTGTACAGCCTGAAGTCGGGTTTCGACAAAAAGAAGAAATACAACCTCCATCGCATCACCCTCCCCAGACGCGGCCGCTTCGGAGGATTGTTGGGCAACCCGGCCGTGATGATGGCCACGGCCAACGGCGTGGACACCCAACCCGTCCTTCGCGGCGTATGGGTGTTGGAAAACATCCTCGGCATGCCACCACCACCACCGCCCAAGTCCGTCCCCGCATTGACACCGGACACACGTGGATCGACAACCCCGCGCGAACTGCTCTCCGCCCATACCAAGGAAATCTCGTGCGCCGGCTGTCATCGCAAGATCGACCCGGTGGGCTTCGTGCTCGAAAACTTTGATCCCGTCGGCCGCTGGCGAAAGGAATGGCCGGGAATCAATCAGACTATTGACGCCTCCTCGACCCTTCCCGATGGCACAGCGATCAACGATGTGGTCGACTTCAAGGCGTGGCTCGTGAAGAACATCGACCAGTTTTCCCGATGCCTCGCGGAGAAACTCATGACCTACGCCACCGGCCGTGTCCCCAACTATTCCGAACGCAAAGAGATCGCAACCATTGTTGCAACGAACCACCAGACGAAAAATGGCTTTCGCGACCTCCTGCTCGCTTTGGTCGGGAGCGAGACATTCCGTACAAAGTAGATCGCCCCGGCCTCGGGGCGAGGTCTAATCTGCGGATTAGAATCATGGTTCGCCCTCTTATTTTCGTTGTCCTCACCTTGCTCAGCTTGAGTTGGAGCTTCAGTGCCGACGCCGCCGAGCGCGCGTTTGAGATGGTCTCTCCGGAACGGCTGCCTTTCAACTATCCGGAACCTCCTCACGAAGGAACTGCCGACTGTTTTTCCATCGCCGCAGATGGGGAGGCGCGGAGCGTCCTGGTTCGATCTGCCACGGCGACAAAACAGTTGCAGGCCAAGATTGCCGCTCTGAGCCAATACCTCCAACTGGCAACCGGAGCCAAGATTCGCATTCTGTCGGACAGCTAGGAGATTCCTGAAGGCATGAATGCCGTTCACATCGGCGACACGACAGTGGGCCAGGCCACTCCGACAAATCTTCCCGAACTGCGCTACGGCAAAAAACGTTTTCCCAACCTGGGCGGCTTTCTGATCAAGACGTTGAGCCGGAACATCCTGTTGATTCGCGGAGGGAATGACGACGCGACAGCACACGGCATTGTCGGCTTTCTCCGACGCTACGTCGGCGTGCGCCAGTTTTGGCCCGGTGGTTGGACCCCGCGATTTAGCCCAAAGCAAATGAGACAGTTTCCGTTGGTT
>JAYPXF010000136.1:0-4299 GCA_038154405.1 Verrucomicrobiales bacterium
CTTTGGCCGAAAACCATCTCATTCTCAATGGACCAGTTCTTGGGGGCCCAACCAGTCGGACCGTCAGACCGATGATTAAGGATTTCAGTCATCACATGCGGATCCGCATTCGAGAACTGATCCAGACTATTGACCTTGTCCAATTCCAGTTCTCACCAATTCGCAGACCGGAGACTTCCGATAGCCGGATGTTCGAAACTTCACCTTGTTATCCGCTAGCAGGTCGTCTATCGAGACGCCAACCCATTGATGCCAACAGCTACGTTGGCGGAATGAACAACACCGATGAAATTCAACGTCTTCAAAGGCCTTGCGATTGTGCTGAGCAGTTGCCTGTGCGTCTCCCTTGCCCACAGCGCTTCAGCGAAAAAGAAGCTCAAGGTTTTCATTCTTGCCGGGCAATCCAACACGGTCGGGCATGCTAGAGCGCACACGATCGCAACCCTGTACAAATCAGGCAAAGCGGGAGACCAGGCGCTGATCGAGATGGTGTTCGAGGACGCTGATATCGGTGCCGCGATTGATGAACAGCTCATACGGGCTCGCAAGATCGACGAACTCAGCGGCGGCATCTCCATGGACAAGATCAAGAAGATGGCGGACGGTCCGAAGAAGAAGGCGCTGCAGGCGCTGGTCGACCAGTTGCTGGAGGCCCACAATGCCTACAAACAATCCGTCATCGACGCCTGTGCGGTCTCCGATCGCGTCTATATTTCCTCCATCGCCGATCGTAACCTCCGGGATGGCAAGCTCGGTGTCGGTTACGGCGCGGACAAAATCAAGATCGGCACCGAATACGGCTTTGGACTGCGGATCGCCGAGGAGGTTGACGGTCCGATTCTGTTGATCAAGACCTCGTGGGGCGGCAAGTCGATCATGTATGATTTCCGTCCGCCGTCCGCGGTCGATTTCAAGACCACCAAGGCCTATGCCGACGCGAAGGTGAAAGCCGCGCAGAACCAGCAGCGCTACGAGGAAGCCGTAAAGAACTTTCCCGAAACGGAGAAAAATTACGCCGCCGATCTGGCCGCCTACCAGGAGAAGTTGAAGACGGCAGGGGCGAAGGCGAAGAAGAAACTCAAAGAGCCGCGCAAGCCCAGACAGCCGCGTAAGCCCAAGCCCTTTGCGATGGACAACGCGGGCCACTTTTGGCGCGAGATGGTTGCTCACATCAATGAAGTCCTCGCCGATCCGGGCAAGTATCATCCTACCTACGACGCGACGGCGGGATTCGAGGTCGCCGGCTTCGTCTGGTTCCAGGGGTATAACGATCAGTTCAATCCCGAGTATCGGGGCAACTATGCCGAGAACATGCGCCTGTTCATCAAGGACATCCGCGAAGAGGTGAAGGCGCCGAAAATGCCGTTTGTGATCGGCGTGCTGGGAACGGGAATGACGAAGGAAAAGGTCGATGCGAACGAAGTGTCGCAGGCTCAGCGCAAGGCGGCGACGTTTCCTGAGTTTGCGGGCAACGTCCGGGCGGTCGAGAGCTACCCGCAGTATTCCCACTACTCGCACGAAGTATTCGAGAAGGGCTGGCCGGCCCACTATCACGAATGGAGCACGGTCGGCAGCGATCGGCCCTACCACTACCTCGGCAGCGGAGCCTTCTTCGTCCGGCTTGGAAACGCCTTTGCCGAGAACATGGTCGAACTCATGGGGGTGTCGAAGTAACGGCTGCGAGGGGCTGAATTCCAACCACGGAAGACACTGAAAACACGGAACGAAGACAATAATTCATTTTGCCCCAATTTCGTAGATTCCGTTCCTTCCGTGGTTGAAATCCAGAACCCGATTTCTGGCACCCCTTCAGGGTTGAGGTTGGTCTGATGAGAGGTGGCAATGGCGGTTGAATGTTGTGCGGGTGGTGTTCAGACTGGGATTTGATGACCCGACGACGACTGGCATTTGCGATGAGAATCCCGGCAATCCTTGCGCTGTTTGCCCTGGCAAGCGTTGGACAGGGGCGCCTTCCCAACATCGTGTTCATCCTGGCGGATGACATGAGCTACGACTCCGTGTCGGCATTGAATCCGGCGATCGGGCCGTTGAAGACGCCGCACATCGACCGGCTCGTGAGCCAAGGGATGAACTTCACCGACGCGCATTCGGGCTCCGCGGTCTGTACGCCCACCCGTTACGGGATCCTGACCGGACGTTATTGCTGGCGCACGGGACTCAAGAGCCAGGTGCTGTGGGAGTGGGGCCGGCCGCTGATCGAACGCGAGCGTTTGACGGTGGCGGAGATGTTGCAGAAACGAGGCTACGCGACCGGCATGGTCGGCAAGTGGCACCTCGGCATGACCTGGCTCGATCGCCACGGCAAGGTCGCCAATCACGATGTGCGCCGGCACGATTCGTTTTTCAAGAAGGAACCGGGAGTGGCCGAACGCATCCGCGCCGCGGAGAATCGGATCGACTTCACGAAGCCGATCGCAGATGGACCGATCAATCACGGCTTTGACTATTACTTCGGCGTGGCGGTTCCGAATTTCCCTCCGTATGTATGGATTCAGAATGATCGCCTGTTGGGAGATCCCAGCGTGCCCAAACCCGACGACATTTACGGCCATCCCGGCCCGATGCTCCCGAGTTGGAAGCTTGAGGACATTCTCCCAACGCTGGGTAACAAGGCGGTCGAATGGATTAGTGCGCGGGCGAAGGAAGACCGGCAGTTCTTCCTCTACCTGCCATTGACTTCGCCCCACACGCCGATTTCTCCCAGTAAACGTTTCGCGAAAAAGAGTGGCATCTCGAAGTACGTCGACTTCGTGATGGAGACCGACTGGATCGTCGGACAAGTGACCCAGGCGATCGATGACGCGGGAGTCGGCCGGCACACAATCCTCATTTTCACGACCGACAACGGCACTTCGGGCGTGGCGAATTTCAAGGAACTCGAGTCACACGGAATCCATCTCCGCCACACGTGGAAGGGTTGGAAGGCACAGATCCACGAAGGCGGGCATCGCGTACCGTTCATCGTCCGTTGGCCGGCCCGGATCGAAGCCGGATCAACCTGTCGCGAGACCATCTGCCTGAACGACTTCATGGCCACGGCCGCCGCCATAACCGGTGCGGACATTCCCCGCAACGCGGCGGAAGACAGCAACAACATCCTGCCGCTGCTGTTGGGCGCCGAGCGACTTCCGGGACATTCCCAAGTGGTGAATCACGACTACCAAGGCCGCTTCGCCATTCGCCAAGGCAAATGGAAACTCGTGTTCGGACAACCGAAACAGCTCTTCGACCTCGATCTCGATCCCAAGGAACAAAGCGACGTGGCTTCGGCCTACCCCAAGTTGGTCGAGGAGATGTCCGCGACCCTGACGCGATACCAGGAAAGCGGACGTTCCGTCCCGATCCGGTGACGGGCAGCTGGAGGATAGCACCGATTCAGCGATCTGATTTGCCGTCGCGCTGGACTCAGCCACGTCATTGACGGCAGGATCCGCGCAGATGAACACCCTGCGACAGACGTTTCACGTGTTGGCCGTGATTGCGTGGGCGTTGTGGATGGGCGGGTTTACCTTTTTCACCTCCGTCTCCCTGCGCGTCGCCCACAAGGTGCTGAGTGAAGCGCAGGAGTTCGGCTATGTCACCCAAGTGGTCACCCACCGCTTGAACGTGATCGGCCTGATCGCTGCGCTCTTGTTGCTCGCACAATTGGCCGCCCATTGGCCGGTCCTCGTCCGGTGGCGACGAATGCTGCTCGGGATCAGCTGGTTCATCCTGGCCCTCACCCTGGCGTATTTGTTCCACCTCCACGACGCGATCGCGGCCACGGTGGATTTCGAACAACGCGTGGTGGTCGATTCCGAGACATTTGAGGTGGTCCACCGCCGCTACAAACAGGTCGCCAGCGTCCAGTGGTTGGCGGCCGTGGTTCACCTGACGGTGATGCTTACGACCAGTCGCTCGGAGAGTCGCGCAGATCCGGACGCGCAGTGACTCGATACCAATTTTTGGACTGCACAAAGCGGCAAAGCCGCCGCCAAAGGTCTGAGGATCAACCACGGAAGGCACAGAAAACACGGAATGAAGAGGACAATTCATTTCGCCCCAATTCCGTACATTCCGTTCCTTCCGTGGTTGAAAATCTCTGGTCTATCTCCGGGCGGATCAACGTTCCCCGCGGCGGTAGCCGACTTTGCAAAAAATCCCGACTTGGAGGCCTGTGGCAATCGGAAGATTTTGCATCTTCCGCTACACCTTCGGGTCGCTAGAATTGAGGACTGACCACATGACCGATAAAGTGACAGATCAAACCAGACGTTCGTTCCTGAAGACCACCAGCGC
>JAYPXF010000136.1:4309-18528 GCA_038154405.1 Verrucomicrobiales bacterium
CGCCAATCGACAGTGCTCAAGGCCGGTGACTTGGAGACGTCCATCAAGATACTCAACCTCTTCAGCGAGAAACCGGAGACCGTCAACAAACTCTACTCTGCGATCTACGCCGCGTTGAAGGTTTCTCCAGATAACCGCTTTGAAGCCGTGAGTGAGGACGAGACCGTGCAGGCGCTTTGTCGGGAGCTGAAACGAAACCATCTGGGCGGGCCCATGCTGGGCAACCTGAAAGAGGATGGCGCTTCGGTGTGGGTGCGCACGCTGAAGCCCGCCAAGGTGGTGGTGAAGGCAACCGTCAACGGAGAGACCAAGTCATTCGGCCCGGTAGAGAGTTCGTTTGACTCCGACCTGGCGGCGACGGTGGAGGTGACTGGCTTGCCCCAGGGAACGACGTCTCCCTACCGGGTCTTTATCGATGGCAAAGAGATTGCCGCACCCGATCATGCCGCGCTCACGACACCGTCGACCAACAAGGACGAAGCCTGCAACATCGTCTTTGGCACCTGCCAGCATCGCTGGGGGCTGGGCAATGAGAAGCTCGCTGACCAGATCGTCAAGCGCAAGCCACTCGCATTCCTGAACTACGGCGACATAGCCGTCCAGGATCGGCGGGCTGACTTTGGCATGCAACGGGCCGATTATGCGCTGCGGGACTTTCATCCTGCTTGGAACAGTATTGTGAGTTCGATTCCGGTCTACACATCCTGGGATGATCATGATTATGCGGACAACGACTGCTGGGGCCTGAAAGGGTTGGAGACCGAAGCCGGCAAGCAAGGCACGCGCAAGATCTTCACCCAATCCTGGAACAACCCGTACGACGGATTTGGTGACGACGGTGGCGGGATCTTCCATCACAGCCGCATCGGTCCTTGCGACGTGATCATGACGGATGGTCGCTACTTCCGGGAGGCAAAGGGCAAACATTGTTTCTTTGGCAAGGAACAGATGGCTTGGCTGAAAAAGACCCTGCTGGCCTGCCAAGGCCAGTTCATCATTCTGGCCGGTGGAACCATGTGGTTTGACTATGTCTCCGGTGGCAAAGACGGTCTGGGTCGCTTTGACCCGGAAGCCAAAGAAGAGATCTTCGACTTCATCGAAGCCAACAAGATTCCCGGCGTGTTGCTCATTTCCGGTGATCGGCACGGCGCCCGTGGCTTCAAGACCGAACGACCATCCGGATTTACGTTTTATGAGTTCGAACCCGCCAGCCTCGGGGGACGCTCTGGACCACCAGCACAACCGAAGAAGGCCAAGAAGGAGCAACTCTTCGGTATTTCCGGAAAATACGCGTTTGGAGACTTCACCTTCGACGTTTCCAAACCGGATCCGGAAGTCACGTTTCGTTTGATTGGTGAAGAAGGCGAGGTCATTCATGAGATGACCCTGACGCGGAGTCAGCTGACACCCGGGTAAGATAGAAGGGAGTCGTCGAGATTCGGGAAATGGACCGTTACCTTCCCTGATCGTTGGACGTTTACTTCGTGGCCTTTGCGCACCTTGTTCAGCCAACCATGAAAACAATCCTACTTTTTCTCGCCGGCTCCATTGCCATCGGATCTGCCGTCGACCAACCCATTCGGCAAGCCACTTCGGCAGGCCCAGGGCAAGCTCAGGGCAAGCCCAACATCGTCTTCATCCTCGCCGACGACATGGCGAGGCACGGCACGGGCACCCAGATGGAATCAGGTTTCAAGCGCTCGGCCGGCAAGACCCGCCGGACGCCTCATATTGACCAACTCGCCAAAAACGGGATGGTCTTCAGCCGTGCGTTCGCCGCGGCCGGCATGTGCGCGCCTTCGCGTTGCAGCATCCAGACCGGCATGAGCGCCGCCCGGACGAAGTTCAGTGGCAACGGCAACTTTGGAACCACCTCCCGCGAAGTGACCTATGGCGGTCGACGAAACACGGGACGGCTGATGCTGGAGCCATCGCCGATCGGCAGCATCGATCCTGAAGCCGTGACCATGGCGGAACACCTGAAACGCCTTGGTTACGCCACCGCGCATGTCGGCAAGTGGCATGTCTACGGCGGCGGTCCCGGTCAACACGGCTACGATTTACACGACGGCGAGACTTCCAATTCGGAAGGCAATTCCAAGGACCCGGCTGACCCCAAGAACATCTTCAGCATGACCCGCAAGGCGATTGGCTTCATCGAAACGCAGGTGGCCGCGAAGAAACCGTTCTTCGTCCAGGTCTCCCACTACGCCGAGCACAACGCAGTCCAATATCTGGAGGAGACCTATAAAGCCTGCCTGCGCGACAAGGACATCAAGAACATCGAGCCAGTGACCCTACGCAAGCGCGTTGCACAGCGATCTGCGATGGTCGCGGACATGGACCACGGCATCGGCCAGCTGATCGAGAAACTGGAACAGCTCGGCATCCGGGAGAACACCTACGTCATTTTTACCGCCGACAATGGTCACCATCGGGACACCGGGGAAGAACGGCTGTTACGCGGAGACAAATGGTGGTTATGGGAAGGCGGCATTCGCGTCCCGATGATTGTCGCAGGGCCTGGCGTTGCGCCCGAATCGAACTGCGATGCCAATGTGGTGGGTTACGATTTTCTTCCCACCTTCGTGGATCTCGCCGGCGGCCAGCCCGAGCAATTGAAGGAGGTCGATGGCGTCAGCCTGAAACCGCTCTTCGGTGGCAAATTCCCGGAACGGTTCACCAAACGCAGCCTTCATTTTCACTACCCGCACCACCGCAACACCGCCCTGCATTCGGCCGTAATCCGGGGGGACCACAAGTTCTTCCGTTTCTGGGAACGGCCCGGTTCGATGTATCTCTACAATCTGGACACCGACATCCGCGAAAGCGCCAACGTGGCCAAAGACTATCCCACCATCGCCAAGGAACTGGACCGGGAGATGAACCGCCATTTCACCGCCGTCAACGCCAGCCTGCCCAAGCCGAATCCGGATGCGGACCCTGCTTACAAGCCATACGACCCGGATGCGCCTGAAGCAGAGTCGCACGCCAAGGCTCCGACCGAAAAGAAACCAAGCGAACCCACGGCCAAGAAACCCAACGGCCCTGATGCCAAAAAACTGGAACGCCAAAAAAGAAGAGAAGCCAGAAAGAAAGCCAACGGCAAGTAGGGCTCGCCGGGGCGCATGGGAGCGATACCTTCGTTCACCAATGTTTATGATACGAATATGTTAGCGCTTCTTCTTTGATAGTTGGCCCACTTGCGAATGAGTCGAGCAAGCGCCACCACTTCAAGAACACACCGGTATGGGTGGCGATGCTCAGCGACGCCCAATTCAAATGGCTGATCAGGGGCCTGAAATCATCGGAGGCCAAGTTCAAGGTGATTGCGTCTGGAAGCACACTTGAGAACAGCAAAGTGGATGGCTGGCGAATCTACAGCTTTGCCCGCAAGCGTCTTCTAATCTCGATCAAAGAGCACGGCATCTCCGGTGTGGTCTACTTTTCCGGCGACATCCATCAGTCCCTCGTCCGGACGCACCATGAGTCCGACCTCGTCAGCTACCCCTTCGTTGAGGTGATTTCATTCGGGATCGCCAACAGCAAGACCTGTAGTTTTGCCACGATCAATTGTGACACGACCGCCGCAGACCCGACCATGCGCGTGCGCATTGTCTACGGCGATAGTACGGTTCGCGATGACAAGACCTGGGCCCTCTCCACGCTCAGCCACTAACGGTAGTCTTCGGTCAGCTCATCGGGAATCAACTTTCCACCGCCCGCCCCAACCAGGTGTCGTTCTCCGCCGTCGGCAACCAGTTCATCGAACTCACTTCGTGCCTCTTATCCATGGAGAACAGGGTTTGTGTTCGTCCTGTCTGTTTGATCGAGCGGATTCCGCCCCCGGTCTGCACGGCCGGGATACGCCGCAGCCCCGCACCGTTCATTTTTGCCTCGCCCGAGCGTGGCATTGCGTTGGATAAACCACCTGACCTGAATACTTGATAGCTTGCCGGGCAAGGCATCGCGCAATCCCTTCAAATGACATTATGAAAACCATGGAGTTCGATCGTAGAAACTTTATCAAGCAATCAGCCATGTTGGGCACGGCTGGAACTTTGGGACTTACCGGCAGTGTGAGTGCGAAGGAGAATCTTTGGCATGCTGATTCACCCGCTCCGAAGGATCCGGAACGCCGAGCCAACCGAATCGGTATGTCGACCTACTGCTTCTGGCATTTTCGAGGTGAAAAGTTGGGTATGAAGGAATGCATCGATCATGCGGCCCGGATGGGATTCGACGGGGTGGAACTTTTGCATGTCCAGATGAAGGACGACTCGAACAGCGCCTTGCAAAAGATCAAGCGTCAGTGTCATACCCTTGGTCTGGACCTGATGGGTTTTTCCACGCATCAAGGCTTTGTCTATCCGGACAAGGCGAAGCGGGACAGGGAGATTGCCAAGACGAAATCCCAGGTGGAAAAGGCTCACGAATTGGGCATCCCCACGATGAGAATCAATACGGGACGGTGGGGGCTCATCGGTTTTGATGAGCTGATGAAGAACAAGGGGATCGAACCACGTCTGGAAGGATACTCGGATGACGATGGATTTGAGTGGGTCATTGATTCGATTGAAAAGATCCTGCCGACAGCTGAGAAAAATGGCGTCGTGCTTGGTTTGGAGAATCACTGGGGACTTGGGCGCACGGCCCAAGGAGTGTTGAGGATTGCGGAAGCCATTGATTCTCCCTGGTTGGGACTCACTTTGGACACCGGGAATTTCCTGGAGAATCAGTATGAACAGTTTGAAGCGATGACTCTATCGAAGATCCCGCTTCAGCTCATCCAAGCCAAGACCTACTTCGGAGGTGGTCGTTGGTATGAGCTGGACATTGATTATGCGCGGATTGCCCGCATGCTCAAAAAAGCACGCTATCGGGGATACATTTCGCTGGAGTTCGAGGGCAATGAGGACGCCATCACCGGTGTGCCCAAGAGTCTGGCATTGCTGAGAAAACACTTCGCGTAACTGCAGGTTTTCTGGGATCAGCTGCGGGTGGCCACTTCTCTGGGGCAATCTTCCGGAACGATTCGCCAAGCGCAGTCTTCACTTTCACTACCCGGACCACCGCAACACCGCCCTGCATTCGGCGGTGATTCGGGGTGACCACAAGTTCTTCCGTTTCTGGGAACGGCCCGGTTCGATGTATCTCTACAACCTGGACAACGATATCCGCGAAGGCGTCAACGTGGCCAAAGACTACCCCGCCGTTGCCAAGGCACTCGACCGGGAGATGAATCGCCATTTCGCCACCGTCAACGCCAGCCTGCCCAAACCAAATTCGGACGCCGATCCTTCGTACAAGCCCTACGACCCCGATGCACCGGAGGCCGAATTGCACGCCAAAGCCCCAACCGCGAAGAAACCTGGCGATCCCGCGGCGACTGAGACTGCCGAAATGACCAGGTAGATCGCGATGAAGCCCGCAATGTCCCGCAGGGAGAAATCGCTGGGCCCGAATGATTTATGCTCACTCATAGAGAGTTGTTGATTTGGGTAGTGCTTGGGCGGCCGACAGGCTGAACTGAAGGTTCGATCGATCGGGGCGCAAGATATCCCACGATCAAAACTCGTCAACCTTGTGTGCCGTTCGGATTGCTGGCTCACGCTGCAGCCCGGGAATCCCTTGCTGGCGCAACGGGAGTTTGTTCTCATGCTCAAATGTCCCCTCGACGTCTATTGACGGTCGCTCTTCTGAGCCATGCGATGCTTCTATCCGCCGCTTCGTCGACCGCCGCGCCGAACGTCCTGTTCATCGCGATCGACGATCTGAACACCAGACTGAATTGCTACGGATTCGAACATATTCACTCTCCGCATATCGACCGACTTGCCCGCGAGGGCGTTCGTTTCGATCGCGCCTACTGCCAATATCCATCCTGTGGTCCCAGCCGAACCTCGGTGCTCACCGGTTTGCGTCCGAACACCACCGGCATGACCCACAACCGGATGTTCTTCCGCGACCTGGTCCCCGATGTGGTCACCCTGCCGCAACTGTTCATGAAGAACGGCTATCACGTGGCGCGCGTGGGAAAGATCTATCATCAGGCGAATCCGACCCACATCGGGACCAGCGGACCGGACGATCCGGCTTCCTGGCATGAAGTCGTCAATCCGCGCGGTCGCGACAAGGACGAGGAACATCTGCTCACGGTCTACACACCGCAACTCCCCTTGCCGGACCAAATGTGCTACCTGAAGGCCGATGGCGCCGACCGCGAGCAAACCGACGGCAAGGTCGTCGATGAAACCATCCGCCTGCTCGAGAAACACAAGGGAAAGCCTTTCTTCATCGCGTCCGGATTGTATCGCCCCCACATTCCCTACATTGCTCCCCGGAAGTACTTTGACCTGTACGATCTGCAGAAGACACCGCTGCCTGAATTGCCGCCCAACTATCGCAAGACCGTTCCGACCGCCGCCCTGGCGTCAACCTCCCAATGGCCCAATTTCGGAACGACGGAAATACAGGCCCGCGAATGCATTCTCGCCTACGACGCCTGTGTCTCCTTCGTTGACGCCCAGGTCGGCCGCCTGCTTGCCGCCGTCGATCGCCTCGGTCTGCGGGACAACACCATCATCGTGCTCTGGGGCGATCATGGCTACCACTTGGGAGAACATGGACTCTGGCGCAAGAACAGTCTGTTTGAAGAATCGGCCCGGGCGCCGTTGATCATGCGCGTTCCCGGAGTAGAACCCGAGTCACACAACAGCCATCGGATCGTCGAATTCGTGGACATCTATCCAACCCTGGCGGAGCTGGCAGGTCTGAAAGCCCCGACCAACCTTGATGGCGTGAGCCTGGTCAAACTGCTCAAGGATCCACAAGCCCGCTGGGATCGGCCCGCATTCATCCAGACGACGTTCCGTGAAGCTCCGGGGTTCAGCGTGCGAACCGATCGTTGGCGCTATGTTGAATGGGGCGACAATCGAGGCGACAAGGGCATCGAACTCTACGACCAACAAGGTGATCCCTTCGAAATGCGCAACCTCGCTGCGGATCCGAAACACACACGGAACATTTCGAGACTTTCGAAACTCATTCGCTCCAACTGGAAAAACTGAGCCATAGAGTGACTTCCAGAGGTTCTTGCGCTCCTTCTGTAGACCCAACGGGCCGAGCGATGATGGCTTGGCCCTCTTGATCTCGTATTCGCCTCCATCATTGACCGAGATGTGATTGCTGGCAGCTCATGGCAGTCTCCAGAACGTGTCGGCGAGGCAGCAGTTTGATTGACCTTGGTTGAAACAGCAGATCGTCAGGATCCGGCCGTCTGGCAGTTCAATGGAAACCGGTTGATGCGGGCAACGCGAACCAATGACAGGCTATTGGACGATCAGTTCCCCCTCCGTCAGAAGCAGATCGGGGAAAGCCGCCCATCTGAGAGTATGATTGGGGTTGATTCGACAGGGAAACATACGAAGCTGCGGGCATGATCAAACGCTTACTTGTCTCGGCAGTCTGCCTTGGTGTGGTTGCCTTGCCGGCGGCTGAAACGGAGCCGAGTCTGGGGAACTGGCTGAAGTCACGCTTCTACGAACTGACAGCGAAGCGGGAGGCGGCGTTTGAAAAGCTCAACGGACAGACAGGTCTGTTTAAATGGCAGCAGGATCGGCGTGATTTCTTTCGCCGACAGATCGGGGCGTTTCCGGAACGCGTGCCGTTGAAGGCCAGGGTGTCCGGACGGCTGCAGGGTGAGGGATATCAGATTGAGAAGGTGATGTTCGAAAGCCGGCCACGGCATACGGTGACGGGCAACCTCTATCTTCCGGAAACCAAGGGTCCGCATCCGGCGATTCTCATTCCCTGTGGTCACAGTCACAACGGCAAGGCGTCGGGCCAGTATCAACGCGCGGCCATTCTCTTCGCGCAGAATGGCATGGCGGCCTTCTGTTACGATCCCATCGGGCAAGGAGAGCGTTACCAGGTCATCGATCGGAGTGTGAGCAACGATTACTTCGCCGACTATCCGCGCAAGCTGGCCGTGCCGCATCCTGCCGTTCGGCATCTGTGCACGACCGAACATACCTTGATCGGTGTGGGCAGCATTCTCCTCGGTGAAAACGTGGCGCAGTATCGCATCTGGGACGGCATGCGCGCGATCGACTACCTGCAAAGTCGCAAGGACATCCAGGCGGACAAAATCGGCTGTACGGGCAATTCGGGAGGTGGCACGCTGACCTCTTACCTGATGGCACTGGACGATCGCATCAAGGCGGCTTCGCCCGGTTCCTATCTGACCACGTTTGCCAAACTGATCGAGGTGAAGGGACCGCAGGATGGCGAGCAAAACATATTTGGGCAGACCGCCTTCGGCATGGGTGCTTCGGATTACCTGAACATGCGCGCGCCCGTGCCAATTCTGATCTGCGCCAGCACGCGCGACTCGACCTTTCACATCGACGGCGCGCGCAAGGTCTTCGAGGAGGCGAATCGTTTCTATTCGCATCTGGGCTATCCCGAACGCGTCGCCCTGAACGAAGCCGACGTGCCGCATGGATATTACATCCAACATCGCGAAGCCGTGGCACGTTGGATGCATCGCTGGCTGGTCGGCCGCGACAAGGTGATCTGGGAGAAACCGCGCTCCGAATGGCCGACTGAAGTGACGGATACCTTCCTGCGTTCGCTGAGCGAAGCCGTGTGGACTCAGGAACAACTGCAATGCTCACCGCGCGGACAGGTGATGCTGATGAAAGGCGAAAGGTCGGTATTCGAAATCAACGGTGACAAGGCGGCCTCCCTGGCCAAAGCGCGAAAGGCAAAATGGAGCAAAAGTTCACCAGCGGAGAGACGCCGGATCGTTCGCGAGACGATCGGATCACAAGCGGATGTTCCGGTGCGCTTTGAGACAGGCGATTCGACACAGGAAGAAGAGTCATGTGTGATCACCCGCGTTCGCATGCTGCGTAACAACCAGATCGCCCTTGAGGCAAAGGTCTATGTCCCAACCCGCAAGATCACTGGGCACACACTGCTGCTGCATGATCGCGGCATGGCGGCGGAAGAACTTCCGCTGGCCTTGGTGAAACAGGGACATCGCGTGATGTCCGCGGAACTGAGTGGCATCGGCCTGACGGATGTGCCAGCCAACAAGCGGACCTGGGCCTATGGGCGCTTCGGGCTGGACAACCAGGAGATTCTCACCGCCTACCTGATGGGCGATTCCTTCGTCCGGATGCGGGTCGATGACACGCTTTCGTGGGCACGTTATTTTGACGATGCCAAGGTCAACCTGATCGGAATCGGCGAAGCCGCCATTCCCTCCCTGCATGCAGCCGCGCTTGCACCCGAACGATTCAGCCAGGTCAGATTGCAGAAGATGATCCGCTCCTGGACCGACGTCGTGCACGCGCCAGAGCATTACAACCAATTGGTTAACGCCGTTCATGGAGCACTGCGAAACTACGATCTGCCCGACCTCGTAAAGCTGACCGGAGCAGATGTCACTGAGACGGCCGACGTAGATTGGAAGCCATGAGAATACAGCGACCAGAGGTAGGGGCGCGCTGCCGCGCGTCCGCGGGCGAGCAGGAGACTTCGCCTCACCGAAGTATTGCGATCGGCAAGAGCATCATGTCGGCCGCGCCGCAGCGCGGCCCTACCGTGTTCGCTATTGCCGCCTCGCTAGTCATCTCCATGTCGGCGTTTGCAGCCGATTGGGAAGTTGTCGTCAGCCCCCGGGTCACCCTGATCGAACAGAACGGCATTACCGGTGGTGGCCGCCCCGTCATGACCGGGAAACGTGTGCTGAATTTCTTTCCCGATCACCCGGATGATTTCGGCGGCACCAAGGGAATCGGCTCCGCCATCTCCGAAGACGGCGGACTCACCTGGACGAAGGGGTCGAACAACTGGCCCATGCCGAAGATGGTCGCCATGTGGGCCGATCGACTCAGCGACGGAACACTCCTTGCCTTTGGAATCCACTGGTTGCCGGATCCCGCGAAGCGCCGCGATCCTCAGCCACAACTTGCCCCCGACGACTCTTATCAGATCGGCATCTCCAAAGACTCCGGTCGGACATGGAAACTGGAAACCGCTACCATCAAATGTCCGTCGGAGATCGGCTACATCGCCCGGCCCTTGCCGCACATCATCGAGCATGGCGACCAGCTGCTCATGCCGGCCTACACCTGGAGCAGGCGCGGCAACAAGGTCGTGTTGTTGCAAAGCGCCGACCGCGGCCGCAACTGGAAGGTGCGCTCGGTCATCACCACCGCGGTGGCAATGATCCAAGCCGGTGCCTACGTTTCCACTCCCTGGCTCGAAAGCAGCATTTCGCCGACCTCGGAGGGGAAACTGCTGGCCATCGTACGCACCGGCAGCACGGTGAAATCGAAACTGGTTTCCACGCACTCTGCGGACGGTGGCAAGACCTGGAGCCAACCAACCGTCCAGCCATTCGCCGGCAAGTTGCCAACCCTGCGCCTGCTCAAGAACGGAATCCTCACGGTCACGACCGCGCTGAGCCGCAATCATTGCCGGGTCTATCTCTCCACCGACGGCACCGGTCGCAAATGGGGCGACGCCTTCGTCATCAGCAGCCTCACCGGCGGCAATGTCGGCGTGGCGGTCACCGGAGAGAACAAGCTCCTGATCGCCACGCCCGCCAACCGCCGAATCGACGCCTGGCACGTGACCATCGCCACCAAGCCCAAGCCAAACAACGAACTCGATCCCCCCACCAATCCGAATTTCTCAAAAGGTGTACTCAGTTGGACTTCATCCCCGACGGCCGCCACCTATCGCGTCACCCCCATCCTGATCAAACCCGGCAAGGCATTCCCAACCACCCTCATCGAGCCTCATGCCGCGATCCGGTGTCCGACCAACAGAGTGGATCTCCGTCGGCTACTTCTCCCCGACAGCGTCTACGCCTTTGAGATCTCCGCGGTGGATTCACAGGGACGAACTTCGGCAATCATTCGCAGTGAGGATTTTCCGTTGTGATGAAATGAAACGGATCAACCAGTCCAATCCGTCCGGTTCGGAATTCTTCCCAAATTCCGCTACTGTCTGCTGCAACCGCCGTCATGAGTGAAGCCGCCCCGAACAAGCAGGACACGTGGAATCACAGCACGCCGGTGATCTTTTCGCCGTTGTTCGATTGGCCGCCGAATTTCAAAGGCGCCTTTCTGGCGCTTACCAAGCGCTGGGTGACGCTTTCACGGAACGTTCTGTTCCTGCTGTTGGCGTGGCTGGTGTATTCGCAGTTGATGCCCGAGTCGACCGCAATGAAGACGATTGAGTCGGGCTGGGCGGGGTCGATCCTGCTGCGGAACTATCTGTTGATGACCGCGATTGCCGGAGGACTGCACCTGTACTTGTTCACGTATCGGGGCCAGGGCAAACAACTGAAATACGATCATCGCGAGCAGTTGGAGAAGAGCGTCAAATTCTCGTTCCGGAACCAGTTATGGGACAACGTGTTCTGGTCATTGGTGAGCGGCACCACCATCTGGTCGCTCTATGAAATCGCCTATTTCTGGGGTGTGGCGAACGGCATGATTCACACGGTGACCTTTGCCGATTTCCCGGCCGCATTCGTCCTTTGGCTGCTGGTGATGCCCGTGCTCACCTCGTCGCATTTCTATTTCATCCACCGGTTGCTCCATTGGCCGCCGCTATACAGGACCGTGCACCGGCTCCACCATCGCAACGTCCAGATCGGACCGTGGTCGGGGATGTCGATGCACCCCGTCGAACATGTCTTCTACATATCCTCGGTGCTGATCCATTTTGTGATCCCCTCTCATCCGGTTATATTTCTGCTGCACATATTCAGCCGCTGCCTCGGCCCGGCGTTCTCGCACGCCGGCTTCGAGAAGGTTCTTGTGGGCAAGACCGAGGTGGTTGACGCCGCGGATTTTCATCACCAGCTGCATCACCGCTTCTTTGAGTGCAACTAAGGAACGGTCGATGCTCCGTGGGACCGATGGTTCGGCACCTACCACGACGGCTCCAACGAAGCGACGGCAGCCATGAGAAAACCGAGGTGACGTTGCGTCGGCGATGACGGCCGCGCTCGATTTGTTGTTCGACTCGCTAATGGAATTGTCTTTGCCGTGTCATGCCAAGACATGAAATCACTTCTCAAAATCTCGATGGCATTCTCCATTCTGGCGGCACTTGCCAGTTCCTCCCATGCATTGATTCAGGTCGCAGCCGTTTCCAAAGAGCAGGCGAAGAAACTGGGCATCGAAGTCGAATCGCAGAGCGCGGGTCCCAATCATTTGCGGGTGGTCATCGATTTCAAGCGGATGGATGCGCTGAAAAAGTTTGATCCCGACAAATACGGCCGGGTTGAACTACGCCTCCGAGACAGCGACGCCACGGTCCCGCGTGGCACGAGGACGTTGTTCGTTGCACCATTGCAATTGAAGCAACCGGAACCAGGGCGAGTGAGCGTTGCCTTCACCGCGCGTCGGGATCAGGTCGCCCGCATGAGCGTGGTGATTCATTTGATGGAGGGGCTGTCGATGGTTGCGTTCAATCTTGAACTCGAGGAGTTCGTAAGACCGGAGCAGGTGGATCAACCGGTGGCGGCCCGATCGAAGAAACCCGCCCCAGCCGGCACCGGCATACCTGCAGCGGCGGATGTGAAAGCGAATTGATGACTGAACTGGATGTATGCGAAGCCAACCGGAAAGGTTGGAATGAAACTGCGGCGATTCACGAGCGGTCCGCAGCCCCGACTTCTGCACCTTTGATGCGGTCGAACAGCGGGTGTTCGACGGAATCAGCCTGGCTGGCAAGTCCGTCGTCCAATTGGCGTGCAACAACGCCCGTGAGCTGATCTTCATCAAGCGGGCGGGAGCGGGACGTTGCGTAGGATTCGACATATCCGATGCCTTCGTCGAACAGGCAGAGCGGCTGGTTGAATCGTCTCAGTCTCAGCTCGAAATCGAAGTTGTCCGATCGAGCATCTACGATATCCCGCCCGACTATGCTGATGGCTTCGATGTGGCATGCGTCACCGTCGGTGCGATAGGATGGCTGCCGGATCTGCCCGGCCTTTTCTCCAAGGTGGCTGAACTTCTCCGTCCGGGTGGGCAGCTCTTCATCTACGAACTGCATCCCTTTCTCTTTGTCTACGACGAGGACACCACGGACCCGGGCGATCCGAGGATCAGTCGTTCTTACTTTCGCGATGACCCGTATGTCTTTCACGGCGGGCACGACTACGTCGATCCGGAAGCCATCGTTGAATCCACCGGTTACTGGCACCAGCACACGATCGGGCAGATCATGACCGGCCTTCTCGGAGCCGGCTTGACGCTGGAGCGCTTCGAAGAACTTGCCCACGCCAATTCCAGTACGCATGCGGAGTTTGCCAAGCAGCCCAACAAACTCCCGCTATGTTACTCGCTGGTTGCCAGGAAGCATGACTGACCGACGGTGGGCACCGTTGGGTGTCAATCCGACAGCGGCGGTTTGCGGATGTCGGCGAACTCACCGCTCTCGATCAGCTTGGGAAGGCGTTCCAAGGCAGCAAGAACACGTTGACCGGCCGTCGTCGAATCCGGCATTGCGTCCGTGCCGCTGGCGGCCTTGAGCTTGGTGACGCTGGGGAAGGGATTGTCGTCCGGCATGGCACGGATCTGTTCCTGCATGCCGGTGTCGATGAGACCGGGAGCGAGCGCGCTGAAATGAATGTCCTCGCGCTCCTTGGCGTAGAGTTTGACGAGCATGTTGAGGGCGGCCTTGGAAATCGAGTAGCCGCCCCATCCACGATTTCCGTTCACGGCCGCGCCGGAGGAAATGGCGGTGATCTGCTTGATTGGTAGATCTCGTTTCAGAAGCAGATCGAGCAGTGTTTTGTTGGCCCAGAGATTCACCTCCAAAACGTCTTTCATCGTGTCAACGGATTGATCCTGCATGTCGGCGATCGGGCCAAGAATGCCGGCGTTGAGAATGATGCAGTCTATTTGGGAGCGGCCGCTCAGCAGTGAGTCCAGGGCTGCCGTGCAGGCATCGGAATCGGAAACATCAGCCTGTGCGAAGTGAAAGTTTTCCTGGGCGTCAAGATCAGCGGCTGCATTGCGGCCAAGGCCAAGGACGGCGTCCCCACGTTCCAGACAGGCCAAGGCAAGCCCGTGACCGAGCCCGCGGCTCACACCGGTGATGAGTATGGTTTTACTTTCCACCGGCGCAGCATACGACGAAATCGATCAACCAAGGAAGACACAGAATACCCGGAGCAGCGGCGC
>JAYPXF010000137.1:0-8177 GCA_038154405.1 Verrucomicrobiales bacterium
AAGAAGTGAATCTTTCAAAAGAGCAGCAGCCACAGACCCATGACGAGGAGCGCGATACCGGCAATCCATGAAAAGTTTTCCAGATACAGATGCGTGGGCTGGGTTCCGCCATCAATCCACCATGCGACCCCCAACATGCAAAGTGCTACCGTCAACGTCCAGCGAGTCAACTTCCACCGCAGAATCCGGGCCTCGATGTGATTGCCCGGAGTTGCTGGCGGTTCAATTTGTTGGTTGCTGTCGGCCATGATCAGTCGTCGCAATTGCCGCTCCGAATTCAAACCGGCATCGGCGGCCTGTTCGACAGACTCAAGGTGGAACCGAAGTCCGCCAGTTCGGGGCGGCGTGTGTGCAGGCGCATGAGACGCTCAGGCCAGTTCGGTGTTGTTGTCCACCAGGGAGGACAGTTGGAGATGCCAGCGGGACGATTGTTGAGCCCGGCTGTCTTCCAGCGCCTTGGCGAGACACGACATCCGGGCCGATCTGCCTCCGTGAATCATGATGGAAACTATGCCTGAATCGGGGGAGGAGGCGGAGCTGAAAATCGAGCGACGAGCGGACGACATCGGCCTTGCTTGACACCCCATGGGCTTTATCCGAGCCTGCGCGCGGCTCATGAAGAGTCCGTCCAGCATGTTCAAGTCTTTCAATCTGCGCGCAGGCGCAACGGTCGCAGTGGCCGCCTCGGCGCTCGTTTTCACCGCCTGTTCCACGACCACGGAAATCACCACGCCCAACACTGAGACGACGTATCTCAGCGCGCCGGAGGTTCATGAAATCGAGTTTCAGAAGATCTTCGACGGACGCAGTCTCGCGGGTTGGAAACTGTTGGGCCAGAAGGGCGCCGGCTTCGGTGTGACCAACGGCACGATCTATTGTGCGCACGGTGGTGGCGGCATGCTGCTCACGGAAAAGGAATATGCCAACTTCATCCTCCGCTTTGATTTCCGTCTCAGCGAGGGCGCCAACAACGGGGTTGCGATTCGCGCTCCGTTCGCCGCCCGGGCGTTGGCCTACGAGGGAATGGAACTGCAGATTCTCGACGACACGGGAGATGTTGCGAATGTCGAACGGCGCCCGACCCAATATCATGGTTCCATCTACGACGTGATTCCCGCCAAACGGGGGGCGCTACGACCGGCTGGTGAATGGAACACCCAGGAGGTTTACGCGCGTGATCGCAGCATTCGCGTGACCGTCAACGGTCAGGTGATTCTCGATGCCGATCTCAATGCCATCCGCGATCCGGAAACGCTCAAGAAACATCCTGGTCTGTTCAAGGAGAGCGGTCATCTGGGATTCATGGGGCACAAGGACTTCGTCGAGTTCCGCAACATCCGCGTCAAGGAACTCCCCCGGGCGCGGGTCTACAATAGCGCTGAGCGTGACTTCGACATGCTCTTCAATGGTAGCGATCTGACCGGATGGCGTGGTGCGTTTGACGCGTCCAAGCAGGTTGCCGCCCCGCAGGAAAAGGCACAGGAGGTCAACCAGCAGATCTCCGATCTAAGCATGGCCACGCATTGGACCGTGGGCGACAACGCTCTCACTCATGACGGTGCCGGCGGTGGTGTGCTCAGTGATCTCAATTACGGCAACGTTGAGCTGCAGGTGGACTACAAATTGGCGGGCGGTTCCAGTGGCGGTGTGTTGCTGCGCGGACTGCCCAAGGTCTTGATCCAGCATCGTGATACGCCCGGAAACGACCTGCGTCTCGGTTCTGGCGGACTGCACGATGGACGTTTTCTCTACCGGGCGGCATCCGCGTATGCAGATCGGTTTGCCGGCACGTGGAACCGCCTCCGGGTGATCCTGGTCGAGGACCGCGCGCATGTGTATGTGAACGACCGGTTGGTGGTGAAGAACGCCCAGTTCAAGAACCCCGACCGTCCCGGCGAACCCTTGCCGGCGCGCGGCCCGATCGGTCTTGCCAACGGCAACGGACAGATGTCCTTTCGCAGTATCTACGCCCGCGGCATTGATGCGCCTCCAACCATCACTCCTCGGCCGAAGCGCAAGCCTGCTCTGATAGCGGAAAAGCAGGAAGCCGAACCCAAGATCGAGAAGATCGAACCCAAACCGGCTCCCGCACCTGTCGACCCGGATCCCGCGCCGACAGAAAAGAAGATCGGCGAGATGAAGTTGAAGCAGGACTGATTGTTCCAGCCTACCCCACGCTCGCTGCTAAAACTTGATCGACTGCCAGATGGATTCGTCGGTTCGCAGACGATCCAGGAGCCGGGCGTCCGCCGCGGGGAATTCGTAGTCGTTCAACTCGTCCCGGGTGATCCACGCAAGCGCCTGCACGTCATGAGGATGAGGTTCCCGTGCCACATGTCGACACTTGAAAAACTTCAGGTGGACCGACTTCTCCGGATACTCATGGGTGATCTCCTCGATCAGGTCGCCGACTTCCACATCGATGGCGAGTTCTTCGTCGAGTTCTCGCACCAAGGCGGCTTCAAACGATTCGCCCGGATCCAATTTGCCGCCGGGGAATTCCCATAGTCCGCCCAGGTGGGAATCGGGTTTGCGCTGCGTGATGAGCAGTCTTCCGTCACGGAAGACGAGCCCTGCCGTTACGTCGATCGTCCAGGTGTCGGACATCCCGATCAGCGGCCCACGCTCTTGTAGATGAACCCGAGCTCTTCCATCTTCCGGGGATCGAAGAGGTTGCGGCCGTCGAAGAGAATGGGATGCGAAAGGTCCTTGCGGGCCTTCTCGAGGTCCAGTTCGGTGAACTGCGGCCATTCGGTGGCCACTACGATTGCGTCGCAGCCTTCGCCGATGGCGTTCATGTCATCCACATACTCGACGGTGTCGCCCGCCGGCAGCTGGTCCTTCGCCTTGTCCATCGCCTTGGGATCATACACGCGCAAGGAGGCTCCTTCCTTGAGCAGCATCTGGCACAGGTCGATGGCCGGGGACATCCGGGTGTCGTCGGTGTTCTGTTTGAAGGCCAGTCCCAGCACGCCGATCTTCTTCTCCTTCAGCACCCAGAGCGTATCCATGATCTTCTTCATGAAGCGCTCCATCTGGGTGGCGTTGATCTTCTGCACTTCCCGCAGGAGACTGAAGTCGTACCCCAATTCGTCGGCGATCGCGATGAAGGCGCTGAGGTCCTTCGGAAAACAGCTGCCGCCGAAGCCGATACCGGCATTGAGGAAGCGACGGCCGATGCGTTCGTCGAGACCGATGCCGTTGGCCACCTCCTCGACGTTGGCCCCCGAGGTTTCACACACGGCGGCGACGGCGTTGATGTAGGAAATCTTGAGCGCCAGGAAGGAGTTCGCGGCGTGCTTGATCAATTCGGCGGAGTTGATATCCGTACAGATGATCGGGGCCTTGAACGGCTCATAAACCTCTTTCATCTTCGGGACCGGCCGGTTCGTCGCGGATCCGATCACGACCCGGTCAGGATGCATCAGGTCTTCCACCGCAAAGCCCTCGCGCAGGAATTCCGGATTGCTGATCACGTCGAAATCCACCTTCGCCTTGTTGTAGCGCTTGATCGTTTCGGCCACCTTTTCACCGGTCTTGACCGGCACCGTGCTCTTGTCGACCACGATCTTATAATCGGTCATGGCGTCAGCGATATCGCGAGCGACTCGCTCGATGAAGCTGAGGTCTACCGAGCCATCGGGCTGCGGAGGAGTTGGAACGGCGATGAAGATGACATCCGAGTTTTCAACGCCTTCGGTGGTGCTCGTGGTAAACTTGAGCCGTCCTTCCGAGACGTTTTTCTTCACCATCTCCTCCAGACCCGGTTCGTAAATCGGAATGCCGCCGTCGCGGAGCATCTCCACCTTTTCCTGGTTGTTGTCCACGCAGGTGACGATGTGTCCGACTTCGGCGAAGCAGGTGCCGGTGACGAGGCCGACATAGCCGGTTCCAATGATGGTGATCTTTACAGACATGACTAGAGCGAGGAGAAACGAGTGAGGCGCGGTCTTGGGTTGCAGTTTCCGACAAATGGATCACCTGTCGAAACAATCTTGCCCAACGCCTATTTCTTGGCCGACGGAGCGGTGTTGGTGGCCGGCGCGGCGTTGGTAACGGGCTGATTGGTGAAAGTGATGATATTGGTTCCGCCCGGTGCGTGAGCCGGGCGGACCAGTGGGCCGGGTGCATTGGGCGCCGCGGTGGCGGCTGGAACCAGCGTCGGATTGCGCTGCAGGAGTTCCTCGCGGCGAAGGCTTGCTTCGCGGGACCAGACCGTCGGCGGATTCTGCCGGTTCAATTCGTCATAGACGCGCAGCGCTTGATCCGCCTTGCCGTCCCGTTCGTAGAGCAGCGCGACCGCCAACTTGGCCTGATTGGCCTCACTGCTACCGGCAGCGGATGTTCCCAGCGCTTCGTAGGCGGCGATCGCTTCAGCATACTTGTTCTGCGCGTCTTTGCTCGCGGCGATTCCCAAACGGGCCCGGGCGGCATGCGTGCTGGCCGGGAATTCGGCCAGGAACTGGCTGAATCGTTTCTCGGCTTCCGGATACTTGTTCTCTTCGTAGAGCGCACCCGCGGCGAGCAGCAGCGCCCGTTCGGCTGCCGGTGTTCCCGCGAACTTGTCGACCACTGTGAGATACTCCGATGCTTTCACCGACGCGGGGGCTTGGCCACGAGCGGCGGGCTTTTCCAATCCGAACAGGGCGGCCTCGGCTTCCGCATGCTTGGCTGCCTGCATGTAGCTGTTCGTATAGAGAATGAAACCGACGACGAGCGCGATGCCCGCGCCCATTCCGATCTGCTTGCGACGCGTCTCGGCCCAAGCCTGCAGCTGGACCCACACATCAATGTCCTGTTCCTTCTCTTCTTCTTCCGGTTCGGCCATAAGAGCGGGCAATCATTGGAATGGCCAAACAAAAGGCAAGTCTCAATTCGGCGTTTTTTCGCGCAAAAAGGCGTCTGTGTGGCAAAAAAGTGTGGCCTTCAGATTTCGCCTGCCGTTTATTGGCAGCGTCGACGCGAACCGCCCGACCTGACGATGGCCGAAGATCCGATCTACTATTTTGACAACAACGCCACGACCAAGATTGCCGATGAGGTGATCGAGGCGATGATGCCGTTCTTCACCGACCAGTGGGGCAATGCCTCGGCTGCCTACCGTTTCGGCACGGACGTCTCCCGGGCAATCCGCATGGCGCGCGGTCGGGTGGCCGAGCTGATGAACGCCGAGCCTGAGGAAATCATCTTCACCAGCTGCGGCACCGAGAGCAACAACGCCGCCTGGCAGGGCGCCCTCCTGACCCAGCCCAATCGCAAGCACATCATCACCACCGCGGTGGAACATTCGGCCAATATGAAATTTGGCGAACATCTCCGGAATCGCGGCTACGAAGTCACTTATCTGCCGGTCGATGAATCCGGAATGCTGGACCTCGGCCTGCTCGCCAACACAATTCGCCCCGATACCGCGCTTGTTTCCGTGATGTGGGCAAACAACGAAACCGGCGTGGTGTTCCCGATCGAGGAGATCGCCGCCATCTGTCATTCGCGCGGCGCCTTGTTCCACACCGATGCCGTGCAGGTGGCGGGCAAACTACCCATCGACGTGCGCGAAACCCATGTCGATTATCTGTCGCTGTCGGCCCACAAACTCCACGCACCCAAGGGCATTGGCTGTCTTTTCGTCCGGCGAGGTGCGCCTTTCACTCCTTATGTAGTCGGCGGTGGACAGGAGCGTGGCTGTCGCGGCGGAACCGAAAATGTCCCGTATATCGTGGGATTCGGTCGGGCCGCCGAAATCGCCATGGGCTCCATCGAAGAGGAGAACACGCGTGTTCGCGCCATGCGCGACCGGCTCGAAGACACGATTCTGTCCAATATCCCGCGCGTCAGCCGCAACGGCGCCAAGGCCCAACGCCTGCCCAACACCAGCAACCTGGCGTTTCACGGCGTTGAATCGGAGGCCCTGCTCCTGATGCTCGACCAAGCCGGCATCTGCGCCGCCACCGGCTCCGCCTGCAAGACCGGCTCTATTGAACCCTCACACGTGCTCACTGCCATGGGGCTCCCCGCCGATCTTGCCAAGGGCTCCCTCCGCCTCAGCATCGGCATCTACAACACCGATGAAGACGTCGACTACCTGCTCGACAATCTCCTCCCCATCATTCACCGCCTCCGCGCCGAAGAAGAGGAACCAGCGCCGGCCACGGCTTGATGCGTCTGGGGTGGATTTTGAATTGTAGCATATGCCATGATTTTCTGGATCCGGCGTTGGCTGCCGGCAAAGCTCCAAGCCTGAAGCTTCAATCTCCAGACAAACTCCAAGCCCCAGTCTGAACCTTCCGCCTCCGCTGTGGCCGGTCTCCCGATCTGCTCGAGGCCTCATAGTAAACTGACTTGGTCTGATCGGTCGTGAGCACCACAGGCAGCTTTCCAACTGAAGCTTGAGATTTGGAGTTTGGAGATTCCTCCACCTCCCAGTTTCCCGTTGACATGACCCTGTCCTGACGCTGTTATTCGCGCCGTTTTTCCGGCTCCCTGCCCGATTCACGGGCGTTTTGTCTAGTGACATAAACCGCACACTTAGATGAGCGACAAAAAGTTTCGTATCGCGATCGTGGGACTTGGCTTCGGAGCCGAGTTCATCCCCATTCATCAGGCGCATCCCAACGCCGAACTCGTCGCCGTCTGCCGCCGTAACGAGGAGGAGATGAACAAGGTCGCCGACCAGTTCGACATCCCCAAGCGCTACACCGATTACGACGAGCTGCTGAAGGATCCGGAGATCGACGCGGTTCACATCAATTCACCCATTCCTGATCACGCTCCGCAGTCCCTCAAGGCCCTCCGTGCCGGCAAGCACGTCATGTGCACCGTCCCGATGGCCACCACCATCGAGGAATGCGAGGAGATCTGCAAAGTTGTCGAGGAAACCGGCCTCAAGTACATGATGGCCGAAACGGTCGTCTACAGCCGCGAGTTCCTCTACGTGAAGGAGCTCTACGACAACGGCGAACTCGGCAAGATCCAGCACCTCGCCGCCAGCCACCCGCAGGACATGGACGGCTGGCCCGATTATTGGGAGCGGATGATCCCGATGCATTACGCCACCCACGTCGTCAGCCCCTGCCTGGGCATGGTCAACGGTCTGGCAGAATACGTGAGCTGCTTCGGCAGTGGCACCGTCCGTGACGACATCGCCGAGAAGAGCGGCAACAAGTTCGCGGTCGAGACCTGTCACATCAAGGTGAAGGACAGCGACCTGACCGCGCACGTCTGGCGATTCCTTTACGATGTCGCCCGCCAGTACCGCGAGAGCATCGACGTCTACGGCACCAAGAAGAGCTTTGAATGGACCCTGGTGGAAGGCGAGCCCAGCATCGTCCACGTCGCCAAGCGTCCCGAAGCCGAGATTCCCGAAAAGGTCGAGATCCCGGACTACGCGCACCTTTTGCCCGAGCCGATCCAGAAGTTCACGCAATCGATCGAAGACGCCGACCACCTTTCCTTCTTACAGGGCGGGGGTCACGGCGGCAGCCATCCGCACATGGTGAACGAATTCCTGAGCGCCTTGGTGGAAGACCGCGACCCGTGGCCGAACGCCAAGACCGCCGCCAACTGGACCTGCGTCGGCATCTGCGCCCATCAATCCGCCGAACAAGGCGGCAAGATCGTCAATCTCCCCGATTTCACCCTCTGAGCCTCCCCGTTTTGACCGTTCAACCTATAAACTATTTAACCTCCATTAACTGACAAACTAAACAGCACTCATGAGCGAAGCACAAAACAATGACAGCGCCCCGGCCGAAAACAAGCCGGCGGACAACAGTGGCGGAGACGCCATCGCACCCAATGCAATGCGACTCCTCTGGGCCGGCTTTGTTGCCATCTTGGCGGCCGGTGTCGGTTTCGCAATCCGCGGCGGCATTTTTGACAACTGGGGATCAGAATACGGTTTCACGGGAGCCCAACTGGGTGCCATCGGCGGTGCCGGGTTCTCCGGATTCTGCTTCGGAATTGTTGTTGGTGGTGTGCTTTGCGACAAGATTGGATACGCCAAGCTGGTCGTTCTCGCGTTTGTCTGCCACGTCCTCTCGGCGTTCGTCACGTTTGGGGCTTCGTCACCGGACAACGCCTACAACATGTTGTACTGGGGCATGTTCATCTTCGCCTATGCCAACGGTACACTTGAAGCGGTGGCAAACCCGCTCGTGTCCACGCTGTTCCCGAAACAG
>JAYPXF010000137.1:8187-18428 GCA_038154405.1 Verrucomicrobiales bacterium
CCTCAATATCCTGCACGCCTCTTGGCCGGCCGGATTGATCCTTGGCGGCGTCTGCGGCTGGGTGCTCGATGACAAGATGGAATTGGGTTGGAAGCTGCAGCTCTCACTGTATCTCATCCCTACGGTCGTCTACGGCATCATGTTCATGGGTCAGAGCTATCCCAAGTCTGAGGCGGCCGAGAAGGGCCTCAGCCTCGGCGAGATGATGAAGGATGTCGGTATTCTCGGCTCCTTGGTGGCCTGCTATCTGATCGCATTGTTCTTCGGTGACGTCCTCAAACCGGTCTTCACTCCCGAAAATGCCAATCCAGAACAACTGGCTGCCGCGGCGAAATCTGCCGCAAACGCGGGCTATGCCATCGGTGGCGTACTTTTGATAATTGTGGGTGTGATGACCAAGTTCTCTATCGGCGCGTTCATCCTCTTCATTCTCTTCATCACCCATGCACTTGTTGGTGCGGTGGAACTCGGCACGGATGGCTGGATTCAGAACATCACCGGCAACATCCTGACCTCCGAGCAGGGCAAGATTCTGTTCGTCTGGACTTCGTCGATAATGTTTGCCCTGCGGTTTTGCGCGCACTTCATTGAGAAGAACCTCAAGATCTCTCCGGTGGGTCTGCTGTTCATTTGCGCCATCTTGGCTGCAATCGGACTGAACCTGGCGGCCGGTATTGCCACGTTCATGGGGGCTTTGCTGGCCCTCTCGGTTTATGCCATCGGCAAGACCTTTTTCTGGCCGACGATGCTCGCAGTCGTGGGTGATCGCTATCCAAAGACCGGTGCTGTCGCCATGAGTATCATGGGTGGTATCGGAATGATGTCCGCCGGCTTGATCGGTTCACCCGGTCTCGGTTACGCGAAGGACCGCTTCGCCAGCGAGGAACTTGAGAAAACCAATCCGGCGGTCTATGCCGAGTACAAGGCAGATAGCACCAGCAGCTTCCTCTTCTTCAAGGATGTCAACGGTCTGGACGGCACGAAACTCGGTGAGGCGAAAGAGGCGAAGGAAAAAACAGAAGCCCAAGCTGCAGTCGTCGCAGCAGACCGACAGGGTGATCGGAACACCTTGGTGGCCGATTCGTTCATCCCGGCTACCATGGCGGCCATTTACTTGTTGTTGATGCTGTATTTCAAGGGAATTGGCGGCTACAAGCCGGTTGAGATCGAAACCGAAAAGGTTACCGGAGGCACGGCAGGCCCGTCGGAATTCTAATCAGCTTATCAGCCCAGAATCGATTCACGCGAACGGCTCCCTTATCGGGAGCCGTTCTTTTTTCGTTCTTTATCGGATGTGAAAGGGGTCATTGATCCACGGTGGTGTGATAATTCACACCTTCCGGCACGGGAACGGCTTGGTGGACCATGGTTCCGTATTTGCCCTTGTTGCGCCGCGTTGCGTCCACCGCGACGAAGGCGGTGTAGGCGGACATCAGGTTGTAGTCCAGGGCGAGCTGTCGGATCTGACGATCCTGTCCGTTTGGCGGGCTGGTCATCGAACTGTCCGCCAGTTCCGCGATCTTGTGCCGCGCCCAGACGTAAGGATGCGACGCCACGGGCATCGGACGTTCATTGAGACCCAGACGCATGGATTGTTCTTCACCGCCATTCACGGCCGCAACGAGTTTCTCATCCGAACGATCGTCTGTTGGTTCTCCACCCACCACCGGTGTGATTTCCCACTACAGTCGCCAACTCCGCCAAAAGGTTCACTCAAAAGTGGGATGAAGCCAGATTTGTAGCAGCCGACGTGAGGAGGCTCACTTCAGAAGATCTTGATCAGAGCCTCCTCACGTCGGTAGCTACGAGCATGGAATTATGAATCGACTTGGCCGCGGCTTCGTTTAGTAATTCAGGAACCCTTGTGATGCGAATCTGTGTCGGTGCAATTTTTGGTGTCTGGATGTTGGCCTTGGCCGCGATGAGCGGGCGGGCGGCGGAGATTCCGTGGTCGTTCAAGCCATTACGCTCGGTTTCACCACCCAACGGACACTCCGGGTGGGCCAAGACACGTGCCGACCTGTTTGTCGAAGCCCGGCGGACGGAAAAGGGCTTGAAGGCGGCCAAACGAGCGGATCGCCGGACCTTGCTCCGCCGGCTTTGCTTCGACCTGATCGGGATGCCTCCCACGGCGGCGGAAGTGCATGCGTTTCAGGATGATCCCGACCCGGACGCATTTGCCCGTCGCGTGGACCAATTGCTTGGCTCACCGCAATACGGCGAACGTTGGGGGCGTCATTGGCTTGACCTCGCGCGTTACGTGGACACGACCGCCAGTTGGCTCGAATCAACCGCTTCGGCTTGGCTTTACCGCGACTGGGTCGTAGCGGCCTACAATCAGGATCTGTCGTATCCGGATTTTGTCAGGAAGCAGTTGGCGAACGATCTGATCGACGACTGCAATCCCAAGGACAACGCGGCCCTGGGATTTCTTGGACTGAGTCCGAACTATTGGAAGGAACTGCAACTCCCACCGGAAATCATCAAGGGCACGGTGGCGGATGAATGGGAGGAACGGGTGGATGCGCTGGGGCGGACCTTTCTGGGAATCACCTTGGCCTGTGCGCGCTGCCATGACCACAAGTCGGATCCGATTTCGCAGCAGGATTACTACGCATTGGCCGGCGTGTTTGCCAGCATTCGCATTGCAGACCGGCCCACCATGAGTGAAGAACTTTGGGCACCGGTCGCCAAGGCCCGCAAGGAAGTGGCGGCGTTGGAAAAGAAGCTCAAGGACCTGAAAAAGAAGAAACCGAAGGATCTCAAGGAACAGACCGCCAGGCTCAATGCGAAGATCAAGCTGATCAAGGCGGGCACGCCGCATTACTCCGTGCCGACGGTCAATGGCGTGGAGGAGGCCGCGCTCTATGTGATTCCCAAAACCAACGCCCATGGCACGACCTTGAATTACGAGATGGGGCGCGCGCGCGACCTGGCCGTGCACAAGCGCGGTGATCCCAACGTCACCGGCGAGATCGTGCCACGTCGTTTTCTGGCGGTATTCAATGATAGCAAACCGAAGTTGTTTCAGCGCGGCAGCGGACGGCTGGATCTCGCGGATGCAATTCTTGAGGACGCGAAACCATTGGCAGCACGCGTCATTGTGAATCGTGTCTGGCAACAGCACTTCGGTCGAGGGTTGGTGGGAACACCGAGCGAGTTCGGGAACATCGGGGACAAACCCACCCATCCGGATTTGTTGGAAGATCTTTCGCATCGATTCGTTGCCAACGGCTGGTCTTTCAAGTGGCTGCATCGCGAGATTCTCTTGTCTGCGACCTGGCAACAGTCCGCGATGAACCAGGCAAGCAAAGAGCGCGATCCCGACAACGATCTGTTGGCCCGGATGCCGCGTCGGCGCCTGGACATCGAGGCTTGGCGGGATTCGATGCTCAAGGTCAACGGCAATCTCGCCGAGATTGTGGGCGGCAAATCGACAAACCTGAAGGACACGAGGAACAACCGCCGCACGCTCTATGGCGGCATCAATCGTCGGGACCTCGACAAGATGCTGGCCGTGAACGATTTTCCGGATCCGACCGCGCATGCGCCAACCCGCAACTTCACCATCACGCCGATGCAGCAGCTCTTCGCGCTCAACAGCCCGTTCATGGAACACCAGGCGGATTCCCTGGCCCGACTCATTAAGGATCAGCCGGACAAGAAGCGCATTGCCTTCGCCTACGAACGACTGTTTCAACGCAAACCCACAAAGAATGAGCTGCGCATAGTCGAGAGTTACCTGACTGACGCAAACGATCATCCGGAGAAGTGGAGCCGCTACGCCCACGCACTCTTGAGCGGAAACGAATTCCTCTTTGTCGACTGAATCAACTCACCAATGAACATCAATCGTCGCCAAGCTTTGCAGACCCTGGGCGCAGGGATGGGCGCCATTGGATTGGCGGCCACCGCTGGTGCGGAAAACCGCCTGCCGTTCGGCGCGCATTTTGCACCGCGGGCGAAGCGGGTCATCCATCTGTTCATGAACGGCGGTCCGTTTGGCCCCGACTTTCTCGATCCGAAACCGGCCTTGAAGAAATACGCCGGGCAGCGTCCCAAGGGCGCCGACCTGCGCACGGAACGTCCGACCGGTGGTCTGCTCGATGTGCCGTTCAAGTATCAGAAACATGGGCAGAGCGGCTTGGAGGTGAGTGATGCGATTCCGATGCTGTCGCGCCATGCGGATGACATCTGCGTTTTGCGATCGATGTACACGGACAATCCCAATCATGGTCCGGCGTTGCTGCTGATGAACAACGGGACCATGACGCCGAAGGTGCCGAGCATGGGTGCCTGGGTTTCCTACGGATTGGGAACGGAGAACGGCAACCTGCCGCCATACGTCGTGTTGTGCCCGGGCAAGCCCGTGCGTTTCTCGATTCTGTGGAACAGCGCCTTTCTGCCGAGCAAGCACGCCGGGGTCTACATCAACCATTCCAAGATCGACCCGAAGACGATGATTCCGTGGTTGAGCAACAAGCGGATGGAAGCCAAACCGCAGCGTTCGCAGCTCGACCTGATCCAGGCTTTGAATGCCGAACACCTGGCCATTCGTGGTGGTGCCGATCTGGCCTTGCAGGGACGCATCGAGGCGATGGAGACGGCCTACAAGATGCAATTCGCCGCGATGGATGCCTTTGACATCAACAGGGAACCGGAGTCCGTTCGTGAGACCTATGGCAAGAGCCACTTCGCCAATGGTTGCCTGCTCGCGCGGCGCCTGGCTGAACGCGGTGTCCGTTTCACCCAGGTGTATTACGGCAACAGCCAGCCATGGGACACCCATCGCAATCACGACCCGAGCACGCGCCGCCTGGCCATGGACATCGATCAACCCTGCGCGGCCTTGCTCGAAGACCTGAAACAACGCGGCATGCTCGATGATACCTTGGTTATCTGGGGCGGCGAATTCGGTCGGACGCCGGTGAGCGAGAACGGCAACGGTCGCGACCATAATCCGAATGGCTTCATGTATTGGATGGCCGGCGGCGGCGTGAAAGGCGGCATGGCTTACGGCGGGACGGACGAATGGGGCTTCAAGGCGGTCCACAAGCCGATGCACCATCACGACTTCCACGCCACGCTGCTGCATTTGATGGGCATCGATCACGAGAAGCTGGTCCACCGTCATGCCGGTCGTGACTATCGACTGACCGATGTTCACGGTCACGTGGCCCACGAGATTCTGGCGTAGCTGCCACGACAATGAACATCCGGGAGATAAGGGGCGAGGACCTGTCCACCATCTTTGAGGTGTGCATTGCGACCCGGCAGAATCGTCGACGGAATTCACACCGTATGCAGATGATCTTAGGGGCAGTAGCCGGCGGACGTATTCGGACGGTTTGCCACCTGATGTCGGAAACATTCTGATATGAGGGCGTCCGCCTCCGTCAAACGAAGTGGCCGCCGCCGATCGCGATCGCCCATGGTCAACTGCGAATCAGATCAGGTGAGAACGTCCTGAACCACATGCGCGGGCTCCACACCGGTGAGACGGGCGTCGAGTCCGCGATAGGGGAAGGAGAGCCGTTCGTGGTCGAAGCCGAGGAGATGAAGGATCGTGGCGTTCAGGTCATGCACGTGCACGGGATCGCGGACGACGTTGTAACTGAAGTCGTCGGTTTCGCCATGAACCACGCCGCCGTTCACACCGCCGCCGGCCAGCCACATGGAGGCGCAGCGCGGGTGATGGTCGCGCCCGAAGTTGGTACGGGTCAGCCGGCCTTGGCAGTAGACGGTGCGTCCAAATTCGCCGGCCCAGACGACGAGCGTGTCGTCCAACATGCCGCGTTGTTTCAGGTCGGTGATCAGGGCGAAACAGGCCTGGTCGACATCCTTGCATTGACCGCTGATGTGACGGGGAAGATTGGCATGCTGATCCCAGCCACGATGGAACAGTTGCACGCAACGCACATCCCGTTCGGCCATGCGTCGTGCGAGCAGACAGTTGTAGGCAAAGGTGCCGGGAGTGTTCACATCGCCGCCGTAGAGTCGCTTGACGGACTCCGGCTCTTTGGACATGTCGATCAGGTCCGGCACGGAAGCCTGCATGCGGACGGCCATTTCCTGTTGCGCGATCGTGGTGCCGATTTCCGGGTCGCCGAATTCAGCCAGGTGCTTGCGATTCAATGCCCGCGTGAGGTCCAGCATCTTGCCGCGTACCTCGCGCGTGACGCCGGCGGGATTGGAGAGGTACAGGACGGGATCGCCATTGGATTGAAAGGTCACACCTTGGTAACGCGAGGGCAGAAAACCTGAGCCCCAAAGCCGGGCGAACAGGGCCTGCATGGCGACCTTTTCCGTCCAGCGCGAGGTGTTCAGCACGACGTAGTCCGGGAGGTTTGGATTGCCGGCTCCCATGGCATAGCCGAGCCATGCGCCGAGGCTCGCCTGTCCGGGCAATTGACTGCCGGTACATAAAAGCGTGCGGGCCGGGTCGTGGTTTATGGCGTCCGTGTGGAGCGATTTGATGATCGCGAGGTCATCGACCATCCGTGAAGTGTGAGGCAACAATTCGCTGACCCAGGCGCCGCTTTGACCATGCCGCCCGAATTCGGTGAACGCCGGTGCGATCGGCAGGCGGCTTTGCTTCGCCGTCATGTTGGTGATGCGCTGTCCCATGCGGATGGAATCCGGCAGATCTTCGTTGAAACGAGCCTGCATACCCGGTTTGTGGTCGAAGGTCTCCATCTGGCTGGGACCGCCGGCCATGAAGAGATAGATGATCCGCTTGGCGCGTGGCTTCGTGTGTCGTGACTGTGTTTGCGAAGCGGCGGATGCAAGCAGTTCACCTCCGGCCAGCGCGCCTGTTCCCAGTGTGCCAAGAAATTGTCGACGATCGATGTTCATGGCTTGGTCTTCACGATGTCCAGATTGAGCAGGGAATTCATCAGCATCGTCCACGCAGCCTCCTCGGCTGTGAGTTCGGAGTCTCCTAGCCGGGTCTTGTCCGTGTACTCCGCCCGAAACGATTCCAGACTCTGCCCAACGATCTTCAGTTCTCCTTCATC
This sequence comes from Verrucomicrobiales bacterium, assembly GCA_038154405.1. Taxonomy (GTDB): domain Bacteria; phylum Verrucomicrobiota; class Verrucomicrobiia; order Limisphaerales; family JAYPXF01. The sequence continues at coordinate 15,204 of JAYPXF010000137.1, forward strand.
AATCTCAAAGCCAGTCAGGTGTTCCCACGCGAAGCGAATGCGCGCCGCGTCATCGTTGCCGCCTTCCAGCAATACCTTGCGCGCGATCTCCGTGGCGCAGGCGAAGTATTGCGGTTCGTTCATCAGCACGAGCGCCTGCAAGGGCGTGTTGGTGCGTTCGCGTCGGGCGACACAGGTCTCGCGGGTGGGCGCGTCAAAGATGGTCATGGCCGGATTCGGAATCGATCGTTTCCAGAACGTGTAGAGGCTGCGACGCAGGGTGTCTGTGCCCTTGTCCGGCACGTAATAGCGGGTGTTGGAAGCGCCGAGGGCAACCGCCTTCCACAAGCCCGGTGGTTGCGGCGGTTTTACGCTGCGACCGTGCATGGTCCGGTTCAACAGCCCGGCGACCGCCAGTGCCTGGTCACGCAACATCTCGGCGTCCATGCGAAAGCGCGGACCGCGGGCAAGCAACCGATTCTCCGGATCGATGCGGAAATCCGCCTGCGAAGCGATTGAGGATTGTCGGTAGGTCTGACTGGTCACGATATGGCGCATCAGGCTCTTCACATCCCAGCCACTGGCGACGAAGCGGCTCGCCAGATGGTCGAGGAGATGCGGATGCGATGGCGGTTCGCCTTGCGAACCAAAGTCTTCGGAGGTTTTCACCAAACCAACGCCGAAGCATTGCTGCCAGAAGCGATTGACCGCCACGCGCGCGGTCAGCGGGTGTTCGGGCATCAACAGCCAGCGGGCGAAGCCGAGCCGGTTCAGGGGCTGACCTTTCGGCATGGGCGGAAACGCGACGGGAATCGCACGTGCGACAGTCTCGCCGGGTTGGTCGTATTGACCGCGGGTGTAGATGAAAGCCGGTCGCATCTCGGTGCGCTCTTTCATGATCATCGTGGTCGGCACGGCCTTTTCCACAGCCGCCAGTTTCTTCCGCAATGCGGAGACGCGTTTCTTGTCCTTGTCCGCCTCCTTGATCTGCTGCTTCAGTTTCGCGATCGACGTCGATTGCTCCGCGTTGGGGAAACTCAGAAAAGGCGGCGGGCTCTTCTTGCGCTGGGTATGGGACAGTCCGTCGAGATTGTTGAAGAAGGCGAACAACTGGTAGTACTCACGCTGGCTGATCGGATCGTACTTGTGGTCGTGGCATTGCGCGCAGCCGAGGGTGAGACCGAGGTAGACGGTTCCGACCGCATTCACGCGATCCACGACGTTGTTCACGTAGAGCTCCTCCGCCAAGGCGGACCCGGCGCTGTTTGACAGGTGCAAACGGTTGAATCCGCTGGCGACCAGTTGATCCTGCGAGGGCTCGGGTAGGAGATCGCCGGCCACCTGTTCGATCGTGAACTGATCAAAGGGTTGATTGCGATTGAACGAATCGATGACCCAGTCGCGATACTTGTAGACCTCCCGATAATCATCCGCGTGCAGTCCGTGCGTGTCCGAGTAACGAACCAGGTCCAGCCAGTAACGCGCCATGTGTTCGCCGTAGTGCTCTGAGTCCAGCAAGCGATCGACCAACCGCTCGTAGGCATCACCTCGTTTGTCGGCGAGGAATTCACGAATCTCACCTACGGTCGGCGGCAGTCCGGTGAGATCAAATGTCAGACGTCGAATCAGCGTGCGCCGATCCGCCTCTTTTGAGGGCAGCTTGCCGACTTCGGCCAACCGGCAATGTACGAACCGATCGATGGGGTGATCGTTCCAACGCTGATCTGTCACGACGGGCGGTTTTGGGTTGCTCACCGGGGACAGGGACCAGTGTGCCTGGTATTCCGCACCTTCCGCGATCCAGCTCTTCAACAGCTCCTTCTTGGATGCGCTCAGTTTCTTGTGCGATTCCGGCGGTGGCATCATGTCGCCCGCGTCTTCGGACATGATGCGTTCGATGAACGGACTCCTGCCCGGCTGACCGGGGATGATCGCCGCGCCGCCATTGCGCGAAGCATCGGTCGCGCCGGCAAAAGAATCCAATCGCAGACCGGCCTTCGGCTTGCCGCCCGGGCCGTGGCAGGCGAAGCAGCGATCCGACAGCAGCGGACGGATCTCCACTTGGAAGTCGATTCCATTGGCCGGATCACTGACCAACATCAGCAGCAGACAGATTGAGACGATGCGATGCATGGATTGCTTTCCGGCAGATTAGTTGGCCGCCTCTTCCAGTACCAATCTCAATGTCGGCGGCGGCGCCGTGGGATGATTGTTGCCCGCGAAACCGTGAACCAGACCGCCCGCCCAGGATTCCCGGGTGGCACGGACGACGATGAGGGTGGTGTAGCCGGCGGTGCGCGAATTCAGAAACCTGGCCAGCGCTTCGCCCTTGATCTGTCTCATCACGGAACGCTCCGTCTGGGAGACCTCAAACGTGCCCAACAACTGCGCCTTGGTCGTGTCGATCGTGGCGCCATCGTCGATGTTCGCGGGCGCGTTGGCCCAATCCAAGGTCTGCTCATCCCATGCGTTCAGATCATCTTCAATCAGACCATAGACCTCGAAAATGCTGTCAGGTTGGCGGGAGGCAAAGCCGAATCCGGTCGGTTCAAACGCAAGCGACAAGGACGCGGATTTTACCCGTCCCGGTTTCAGTGCTCCCAATTCGAAACCGAGATAGGCCTTGCGATGATACTGCGTGTTGCGGGAGTTCTTCAGCAGCAGCAGGGTATCGGAGACATTGTTGGTGGATCCGGGTGAGCAGACGTAAGCGGCACGCCCCTTGCCGGAGGCCGTGGTGATCTGAACGAGCGGCTCGGCGGCCACCCGGCGGGTGGCGGACAACAGTTCCGCTTCCGCGTCGTCACGGAGGCTTTGCGATGACGAGGCATCATAGATCGCCTTTTCCCCTTGTTGCAGTTCCAAGGTGTTCCCGGTGGCAGTGTGTCTCAGTTCCACCTTGCCTTCGATCACCTGCACGCCGGACTTCCCGCCGGGGTTGGCGCTGATGCCGAACTTTGTGCCGAAGTCCACCACGTCACCATGCGGGGTGGTCACGGTGAAACCGATCGCGCTCGGCGGCACATCGGCGGTCAAGGTTCCCTTGCGAATGGCGCAGTGCATTTCGTCGAATACCTCAAACTGCGCCGGCCCTTCCAACGTCACTTCCGCACCGGAATCGAACTTCAAGGTGGCATGACCGGCAGCCAGGAACAGTTCCCCGGGTTGCAGGCGCGAACCTTTCACCGTGGGAAAAGACGCGTCACCCCATTGGCAATCTCGGGTTTCCGAAATCCAACCGACGCC
>JAYPXF010000138.1:0-4971 GCA_038154405.1 Verrucomicrobiales bacterium
GCCAAGATCCGATGCTTCGTTCGACATGTGAATGTTCTCCTGCCAGCATCAGCAATCCAGATGTTCGGTGGGGAGAGCGTACCCGCGAGCCCACTTCAGAGCCCCAACGGGGCGACACCCTTCTCAGCTCACACCAAAGCTCATGATGAAGTTCCGGTAGAACTCCCCGGCTTTCTCCACCTGTTCAATATCCACAGACTCATCGGCCGTGTGCGCTTGGGCGATAGAACCGGGGCCGAACACAATTGAAGGAATGCCTGCGCGCGAAAGTTTCGTGGCATCACAGCCGAAAGGAACACCGATTGATTCCGTGGGTAATCCCATTGATCCCAATGTCCCGCCCGCCACTTTGACCACTTCTTCATCCGCATCGGTTTCCATCGCATCGTCAGCCAGGAAAGGAGATTCGTTTTCAATCTGCACCTTGGGATGCCGTTCGCGCACGGCATCCAACAGCCGATCGTAGTTCTGATGCACGTCCGCTGCGGATTCGCCGGGTATCAATCGTCGGTCGATCTTGATGCAGCATTCGTCGGGCACAAAGTTCACCTGGCGGCCACCGTGGATCGTTCCGATGGTGCAGGTTGGCGGCCCCACCAGTGCGTGTTCACCCGCCGGCGGATTGTCTTCGAGTGCCTTGATGACATCGGCCATAGCAGTGATGGCGCTGGCTCCCAGATGAGGGGTCGAACTGTGAGCGGCGCGACCGCGGGTAATGATCTGCCAGCGCAAGACACCTTTGTTGGCGCGCACAACCCGAAGTTCAGTCGGTTCGGCAACGATCGCAGCGATGGGTTTGGGTTGATCATTCAATGACGAGACGAAGTCACTCACGCCGCGAAAGAGATGTTCCTCATCGACCACCGCTGCCAAAACCACATCGATCGGAGGTTCGAGGTCGTCCCGTTTGAGCGTCGCCATCGAATGCAGCATGGCTGCCAATCCCGCCTTGGTGTCACAGGTCCCACGTCCCCACATCTTGCCGGCGGAAGTCTCCGCAGCAAACGGATCAATGGTCATGCCGGCCACGGACACCGTGTCCATGTGCGCTTCGAGCAGGAGCGAGCGCGAGGAGTCTTTGCCCGGCAACCGCCCGATCACGTTCGACCGGCCCGGAAGAACTTCGCCGGTGTGGAATTCGACTCCGATCCGGTCGAAGTAGTCGCAGACGTAAGTGGCAACTTCACCTTCACCCGGACCATCCCACTCGGGGTTGACGCTGTTGATTCCGACCAGATCGGACAGCGTGTCTGTGATTGATGACATGGGCAGCCGTCAGACCAGTTTCCAGCCCGGACGATAATCGCGCTTGAGGAATTGTTCGGCGAGGGGAGCGTTGGGAATCTTCATGTTCTTGGCGTCCCACTTGAGTTTGGCCTGGGCACGGTAGGCGACGTTGCCGAGGTGATTGGCTTCGGTGAGCGGGCCGGAGTAGCCGAAGTGGCAGGTGGTCGGCGCGCCGGTCTTGCAGGCGTGGAGCCATTCGGCGTGGTGGCCGATGGAATCGGGGATCCACGGTTCGGGGCGTTCGAAATCCTTGAAATCTTTCTCCGGCAACAACACGTGCTTGCCGTAATCGGAAAGCAGCATGCCCTTGTCGCCGATGAACAGGACGCCGTTGCCCCATTGCGGAATTCCCTTTTCCTTCCAGATCTCGGGTTTGCTGTCGCCCTGATGCCAGGTCAGCTTGACGGGAGCCATCTTGCCGCGCTTGCCGTAGGTGTAGGTGGCGGACATGGAGGCGGGGGCGATGTCGTGATGTGGCGGCGGGCCGGATGCCTCAATGGTCTTCGGCGCGTCGAGCTTGAGGGCCCAGAAGGGAAGGTCGTTCCAGTGGCTGCCCAGATCGGACATGGTGCCGTTGCCGAAATCCCACCAGCGGTACCACTTCGGTCCGGGAAAATAGATGTTGTGATACGGGCGATATGGGGCCGGGCCAATCCACAGATCCCAATCCAGGTAATCGGGCGGGGTCATTTTTTCGGTCGGCGTCTCGAAGGACCATATGCGATCCCGGTTCTTCTTGGCGTCCTCCTCGCTTTGCCAACCCCAGGCCCGGCTGACCCACACATGGCATTCGCGCACGGGACCGATCGCGCCGGACTGCACCAGTTCGACGACCCGGCGGTAATTCCTGCCCGCATGAATCTGGGTTCCCATCTGGGTGGCGACGCCTGCCTTGGCGGCAGCTTCAGTCACGATCCGGGCTTCGTAGACATCCCGCGTCAGCGGCTTCTCGCAGTAGACATGTTTCTTCATCTGCAAGGCCGGCAGGGTTGCAAACGCATGGGTGTGCTCGGTCGTGCTCACCACCACCGCGTCGATGTCGTCGAACTTTTCGTAGAGCTTCCGAAAATCTTTCTGGGTTCGCGCCTTGGGAAACTTGTTCTTCGCGTATTCCAGGTTGCGGCCATTCACGTCGCACAGGGCGGCGATGTTTTCGGTGGGGGCAACGGACTGCATGTTGCGTCCGCCGCGTCCGCCACAGCCGATCACGGCGATGTTCAACTTGGCGTTGGGCGACTTGGCCGAGGTGATGGCCGGAAAGCCGATGGCCGACGTCGCGATCGCGGATTGTTTGAGGAAAATACGACGGGAACTCCGTGGGGCACATGTGGGGGTGTTCATGGGGCGATTCTTGACCCACTTGGCAGTTTGACAATCCCCAATTGTTCGCAACCCGCGCGGTTGTGGGTGCCGCCGGATGTTAATAAAAAGGCCTGTAATTTTCCGCCAGATGGCTATGCTCAGGTCTGGCGATGGACGGCGTAATCATCTTCTGCGCGCTCTTGGGAATCACCGCCGAAGTGTCTCGTCGCATGTGGCGCGCCTTCGGTACGGGTGATGTGGAAGAAGCGTCGCCGCGTGCGTTCAACAAGACCCGCGTCGAAATCTGGCTGGAACAGCAGGACTGGGAGAAACTGCTCGGTTTCCGCTATGACTGGCGTCCTGCTCCCACCCCGATTCGCGTGGAACAACGCACGGCAGCACCGTATTCCCCGGCGCCTTCAGTCTTGCCCAATCGGCCTGTCCGCCGTCCGCAGTCGGAAGCGAACGAGGATGATCAGCTCATAGATCGGCTGGAAGAGGAACTCGCACGCGCCGCGGCCGAAAGTTTTACCGACACCCTTTTCACCGACTTTGCACAACCTGTTGAGGAAGAAGAACCGCCCGAACCTGAGGAATTGATCCAGCTCAAGGACGTGATCGTGGTGGCCCGCTTCGCCACCATCGAGGAAAGCGTGGGCCTGCCGGTCGGTGCTCCGGATGTCTTTGAGCTGGAGATTCCTGCCACGCCAAAGAGCACTGCCAGCGAACCGGTCACCGCCGTTGATTTCCGGGTTGGCGAAAGCGGGTATCAAATTGCGGCGAGCCTGCGCCGATCATTGGATGAATCCGCCGTGGCAAGTCATCATGAGGGTGAACACGACGAAGCGGAGGTGGATCCTCTGGCGGACGTCATCGCGCACGCTCTGGCCGAGGAGGCGCCCGCGGAAGATCCGAACGCGCTTGAATTGCCATTGGAGCCTTTGAACAAGGCGTACCAACCTGACCTGGCTCATGCCGGCGAGCCGGTGGGTGCCCCGGGAGTTTGCGAAATCGGGATTCCGCCTCGTGTCACCGCAATGGCGGAACCCGTCTCATCGATTCCGGTCGAACCGTCGCTCGCTCGCTCAGGGCGGGTGATTGAGGGCGAGGCACGGGTTGGTTCAGCCACGATGGTGACCGGCGGTCAACCGATCGGTGATCCGGGAATTCATTTTGAAGTCGTTGCGAAACCGCTGATTGCGCTGCCGAAAGCCGCCGCCGACAACCAGATCGCGGCAAACGACGGTCTGGTTACGAAGGATTACGCCATCGCGGCTTACTCGATTCAGCCCGGATCAGGTCCGTCGCGCGATCCGGTGACCGGTGAGGAAACCGAACCGACTGATGAAAGCACGTTCGATGAGGAGATCATCGCCGAGCTGCTGAAGGAAGAAGAGCCGGCCGAAGATCCGAACGCGTTGGAACTTCCGCTGAACATTCCTGACGCGGCTGAGTTGGCCAAGCTGCAGGCCGGACAACCTGTCGGCGATCCCGGAGTGATCGAATGTGTGCTTCCCAAGCGACCGGTCGCGGATGCGGGGACGGATTCATCCGGTCAGCCCGAGCCGTCCGCTCCAATCGACGTTGAGATCAACCGCATTTCCGAGAAAGTTGAGAACATCCTTTCCAGCGCGCTGGCCCGTCCCGCGCCGGCCATCAACTTCCAGGATGCGCTCGCAGATCTCACTGCCAAGGCGAAGGAGCGCAAGAAGGCCGAAGCCGAAGCGGAAGCCAACCGTTTGCCAAGCCGCGCGGTGGAAGATAACCTTTCGAATTCTGCGGATCGCTCCGGCGGACTGAAGATGACGGAATACAAGGTCCAATTTGAGGTCTTCGAAGGACCGCTCGATCTGCTGCTCTACCTGGTGCGCAAGCAGGAGGTCGATATTTACGAGGTCAACCTCACACAGATCGCCGAGGAGTTCATCCGCTACATCGACCTCATGCGCGAACTCGACCTCGAGGTCGCCGGCGAGTTCCTCGTGATGGCTTCGACCCTGATGTACATCAAGAGCAAGGAATTGCTCCCGGTCGAACAACAGTCCGTCTCCGACGAGGACGAAGAAGAGGAAGATCCGCGTTGGGAACTCATCCGTCAGCTCGTAGAATACAAGAAGTTCAAGGACGCCGCCGCGGAATTCAAAACCCTCGAGCTTGCTCAGGAAGACGTCTTTCCGCGCAATCCGCCGAAACCCGATTTCCCGGTCGAACACGTCAAACCGAACGTGTCGGTCTTCGACCTCATCGGTGCCGTCAACAAGATCCTCGCCCGCATCGACGCGAAGGAGACGCGCGAGATTTTTGCCGACCGTTGGACCGTCAGCGAGAAGATCGAGATCATCCGCAACCAGGTTTTGGAGAAGGAGAAGGTGATGTTCTCCG
>JAYPXF010000138.1:4981-18043 GCA_038154405.1 Verrucomicrobiales bacterium
CTCCGACCTGTTCGAGGATGTACTAAGTCGCACCGAGGTGGTCGCGACGTTTCTGGCGGTGCTTGAACTCATCAAGCTCAAGGTCATCGTCGTTGAGCAGCCTGACACCTTCTCCGATATCGAGATCTGCAAGTCCCCTCCCGGTCACACCTTGGATATCAATTCGGACGCAGAAACCGAACTTCCCCTTGCGGCTGACGAAGCCGCGCCCGCCTCGGAATTTGACGCGCCTCCGGCCGCCGAAGAATAAGCATGGAACTCAAGGCCATCCTCGAATCCCTGCTCTTCACCTCGCAGAAACCCGTCAGCGCCAAGGAGCTGCGCCAGGTCTTCCTCCAGACCGGTGATGCCCTGACGGATGACGAGCAGGTGCAGGAGTTCAAAAAAGCCACCGCCAACCAGATCAACAAGGCCCTGGAACAACTCGCCGGCGAATACGAGAAATCCGGCCACAGCCACCGTCTCATCCAGGTGGCCGGCGCCTGGCAGTTCGTCACCCAGCCCGAATACGCCCCTTGGATCCGCACCTTGGTGGGTGAGAAACAGCGACCGGCCCGCCTTTCGGCTCCCGCTTTGGAAACCATGGCCATCATCGCCTATCGCCAACCGATCACCCGCTCCGAGATTGAGCAGATCCGCGGTGTGTCAGTGGATGGTACCATGCAGAAACTCATGGAACGCGGCCTGGTCGTGCAGACCGGCAAGGCTGAGGTCGTCGGACGCCCCTCGCTCTACGGCACAACTGATCTGTTCCTGGAATACTTCGGTCTGGCAACCCTTGAGGAACTTCCCGCCGCTGACGAACTCCGCAAGATCCACGTCGACCGCCCCGAATCCATCTCCACCGCCGAACCCGGTCTCGCCACTGCGCCACCCGAGCAGCTCACCCTCGACGAGGCTGCCGCCGTCAAGGAGAACACCGCCGCCGAGATCGCTGAGACCGACGATTCCGAAGAAGAGGAGGATGAGTTCGATGAGGACGAGGACGAAGATGAAGACGAGGACCTCGATGAGGATGACGAAGATGAATTCGACGAGGATGAGGAGGACGACGATTAGTGATCATCCGACGGTCGCAGCTCTAATGTAGCCTCGATTGTCAATCGAAGCATCCAAGAGGAATCCTGAATTTCATCGGCCGCAAGAAACACGAAACACGGTTTGGTGGGCGGAAGGATGTAGCAGCGAGCGAGAGCTAGTAGACCATTTGCAAACAGCGAACGATTTCGGCGCACATCGCACGGTTCGTAGATGATGTCCTGTTCTAAATCGCTGTGCGACTCGGCTGAAGGTGCTCCGGCATCAATCAATGATGCCTTTTTCGAGCCATTGGTCGTTGCCTTCCAATATCTCCTGGGCGACGCGGTAGTTGGGTTTGTCGTTGTTGGACCAGAGAGCTCGGAAGAGTTCCTTGATCTTCAGGCGGGACTGCTTGGAGAAGCAGTCGGCGAGTTCGACGACATGTTGATCGCGGTTTGCTTTGCCGAGCATGCTTTGCGCTCGCGCGCAGGTGGCGCTGATGGCGAAGATTTCGGTGCCGATTTCCACGAAGCGACCGAGCAACACCTGTTGGCGTTCCAGCTTGGGGCCGTGCAGGGCCATAGCGTGGAAGAGGCTGCGGCTGAGTTTTCGGGTGATCTTTTTGGCGTAGCGGAGGTGCTTCGCCAGCTTCGGATGGATGCTGCCTTCCACCGTTGGCAGACCGCCATCGAGGAAGGCCAGCCACTGACGCGGATACCATCCCGCGTAGAAGAGGCCGGCCTTCCAAGCCGCCGTGGCGCGCTGGGTGATGGGCAGCTGGGTGTTCAGCGCCGCCGCGGCGACTTTAAGATGGGGTTCGAGCGCTTCACGCGCGATGAACAGGCGCATGATCTCGCTCGAGCCTTCGAAAATGGTGTTGATGCGGCAGTCGCGCATCCAGCGTTCGACGGCCACGGGGTCCTCGCCCCGTTCCTTCAGACTTTGGGCGGTTTCGTAGCCGCGCCCGCCGCGGACCTGCATGGTTTCGTCGACGATCTCCCAGGCCTTTTCCGTGCCCCACATCTTGCACATGGCGGCTTCGAGACGGATGTCGGCCTGTTTGTCTTTGTCCACCAGGCTGGCGGTGTAGAGGGTCATGGATTCCATCGCGAAGGTGTTGGCAGCGATGCGCGCGAGCTTGTCGGCGATGGCGGCGTGCTTCGCGATGGGGGCGCCCCATTGGACGCGTTCGCCGGTCCACTTGCGAAGGACCTGCAGGCATTTCTTCGCGAGGCCGGTACAGGCGGCGGGCAAGGTGAGACGGCCGGTGTTCAGCGTTGACAAGGCGACCTTCAGGCCACGGCCTTCGCCGGCGATGATGTTCTCGGCGGGCACCTTGACGTTGGTGAACTTCACGACGCCGTTGTAGAGGGCTTTCAGGCCCATGAAACGGCAGCGGCGGACGACTTCGACGCCGGGGGAGTCCATGTCGACGATTAAGGCGGTGATCTGTTTGCGTTTGCGACCGCGGATTTCTTTGTCCGGCGTACGTGCCATCACTACGATGACGCCGGCCTTGGTGCCGTTGGTGCACCAGAGTTTCTCGCCGTTGATGACGTAGTGTTTACCGTCCTCGGTGGGTTCGGCGCTGGTGGACATGGCGGCGGGGTCAGAGCCGACGCCGGGTTCGGTGAGGGCGAAGGCGCTGATTTCGCCTTTGCCGAAGCGGGGGAGGAAGCGTTGCTTTTGTTCCTCGGTGCCGAAGAGGATCAACGGTTGCGGAACGCCGATGGATTGGTGGGCGCTGATCAACGCGGTGAGGTTGGCGCAGTAGCTGCCGAGCATCATGGCGGCGCGGCAGTAATTGGTCTGGCTCATGCCGAGGCCGCCGTATTGCGGGTGGATCTTGATGGCGAAGGCGCCCATGTCGGCGAGGCCGCGGAGGACATCATCGGGAACTTCGCCGGTGCGGTCGATTTCGTCGGGATCGACCTTTTCGCGGAGGAATTTTGCCATGCGATGCAGGAAAGCGTCGCCCTGGTCCATGTCCTCGTGGCTTTGTTGGGGGAAGGGCATCATGCGGTTGACTTCGCATCTGCCCATGAAGAGGGACTGGCCGTAGCTGCCGGCTTCGGTTTCAGCGTCGCGCGCGGCTTCGGTGAGCTCGAGTGCGGCGCGCTGGCCGGCGTTCATCTTGGAGGTGTCTATCGCCGGACCCTGTTCTTCCACGTCGGTGGTATCAGGTTTGGTATCGGTCGTTTTCATATGCTGCTCCATCTGTTTTGTGTGACTTGGGTATCTAAAACTCTTTCCTCCCTCGTAGCAGCGAACCTGAGTTCGCTCATGCCATGCTCGGGAAGCGAAGTCAGAGCGGACTCACGTCCGCTGCTACGGAGTTATTGCCCGCTGTCGCTGGTTGTGTGGGCGGTGCGCATTGATTTGCGTGAAAGGTTTTGTTGTTCTGCGCCATGTCGGTGAGGAGGGCGCAGGGGAGGAAGTGGTGTTCGCCGCGTTCGACGAGTTGGTTCATGTCGGCGACGATGTTTGCGATGCCGAAGTTGTCGGCGAAGCGCAGGGGGCCGCCGCGGAAGGGGGCGAAGCCGGTACCCATGATCATGGCGAAGTCGATGTCTTCGGGGGCTTCGACGATGCCTTCTTCGAGGCAACGTGCGGCTTCGTTGACCATCAGCAGGACCATGCGGCTCTGCAGTTTGCCGAGGGCGGCGTTGCGGGCCGTGTCGTCGCGCATGAAGCGGATGTCTTTCTCATTGGGAACGGCGTGTTTGCCCTTGTGGACGTAGAAACCTTGGCCGGTCTTTTTGCCGAGCCATTTCTTTTCCAAGAGGCGGCTCAGGACTTGCGGGACGACCAAATACTCCTTGAAGGATTCGGCGAGGGTTTCGCTGACGTGATGAGCGACGTCGATGCCGACTTCGTCCGCGAGACGCAGCGGGCCCATGGGCATGCCGAAGTCGAGCATGGCGTTGTCGATGTCCTTAACGTCCGCGCCGAGTTCGAATAGGCGGGCGGCTTCGATCATGTAGGGCATGAGGATGCGATTGACCACGAAGCCGGGACTGTCCTTGACGGTGACGGGCATCTTGCCGATGCGCTGGACGAATTTCACGGAGCGCTGCAGGACCTCGGGATCGGTCTTCTCGCCCTGGATGACCTCGACGAGCTGCATGCGGTGGACGGGGTTGAAGAAGTGGATGCCGACAACGCGTTCGGGAACCTTCATGCTCTCAGCTATGGTGCTGATCGACAGCGCCGAGGTATTGGTTGCGAGGATCGCATCATTGCTGGTCTGATTCTCCAGTTGCTGGAAAAGATCGATCTTCAGGTCGAGGCGTTCGACCGCGGCTTCGATGACCATCTCGCTTTGCCGCATGGGAACGGGTTTTGCGACGGGGCGAACAAGGTCCATGCCTTGGCGGGCTTCGGTGGCGCTGAATTTGTGGCGCTTCACGCCGGCCTGGTAGAGCTTGCCGATGTTGGCCATGCCGCGGGCGACCGCTGCGGCATTGATGTCGCGCATGGTGACGTTGATGCCTCGGGAGGTGAGCCATTGGACGATGCCGCTGCCCATGACACCGGCGCCGATGACGGCGGCGTTCTTGATCGAGGGTGTCTTGGCGTCCTTGCAGACGTTGATCTTCTTGGCGCGTTCCTGGAGTAAGAAGACCTGAACGAGGCTCCCGGCGGCTTCGCTCTGGGAGAGTTCCATGATCGCGTTGTGCTCAAGTTCCATGGAACGGGCTTCGTCGACCTTGAGACCGTCGACGCAGACCTCGAGGGCCTTGGTGACGGCGGGGTAGTGACCGCGAGTGCGCTTTTCGATGTCGGGACGAACGCGGTTCGCGATCAGGTTGGCGACAAGACCATTGTTGAAAACGCTCTTCTTGGGTGGGGAAATACGACGGTTGCCACTCGGTGGTTTCTTGCCGGTATTGATCCACTTGCAGACTGTCTCAACGAGTGATTTGTGCGGCGCGATGCCGTCGATCATGCCGACGCGATGAGCCTTCTTTGCCGGGACAGTCTTGCCGGCGACAATGATGTCCAGTGCGGCAGGGAGGCCGATGAGGCGTGGCAACCGCGTGCTGCCGCCCCAGGCGGGGAGGATACCGAGCTGGGTTTCGGGGAGGCCGATCTTGGTGGACTTGTCTTCGGTCGCGATGCGCAGGTCGCATGCGAGACAGATTTCATACCCGCCGCCGACGCAAGCGCCGTGGATGGCGGCGACGGTAGGGACTTTCAATCCGGCGAGACGGTTGAAGGTGTCTTGGCCAAGGCGGATGAGTTTACTGAGGTGAGCAGGATCATCGGTCTTCGCCAGGGAGTTGAGATCCGCGCCGGCGATGAAGATGTTGTCCTTCGCGCTGGTGACCACGACGCCGCGCAGCTGGGTGTCCGACTCGATGGCGGCGAGGTGCTGGTCGAGTTCGACGAGGGTGTCGAAGTCGAAGATGTTCGCAGCGGAGTTGGGTCGATCGAAGGTGAGCACGCAGATCTGGTCGTCGGTGACTTCGCGACGGATCAACGGCTCGGACTTCGCCGGTTTGGGTTCGACGGCTTTGACTTCGGGTTCGCGTTTGAGGGTTTCAGTGTTCATAGGGCCTCCAACCAGATGGCTGCGCCTTGTCCGCCTCCTACGCAGAGGGAGACCAGGGCGCGTTTTTGTTTTCTTCGTTGCAGTTCCTTCAAGCTGGTGAGGACGAGGCGGGCACCGGTCGCGCCAACGGGATGACCGAGGGCGATGCCGCCGCCGTTGACGTTCAGTTTGTCCGGCGCGATGTCGCCCAGGGGATTCGGGCGGCCGAGGACTTTGCGGGCAAATTTTTCGGAGCCGGCGGCCTGCACGCAGGCAAGGACCTGGGCGGCGAAGGCTTCGTTGATTTCAACGAGGTCGGCCTGGTCGAGATTGAGCCCGGTGCGTTCCTCGACCTTGGCCATGGCATAGACGGGGCCGAGGCCCATGCGGCTGGGATCACAGCCGGCGTAGGCGTAGCCGGTCATGGCCCCGAGCGGAGTCAGACCCAGTTCTGCCGCTTTCTCCTCGGTCATGACCAGCAGTGCGACCGCGCCATCCGTGATCTGCGAAGCGTTGCCGGCGGTGACGGTGCCGTATTTGCGATCGAAGACGGGACGCAGCTTTTTGAGGGCGGCTTCGCTCTGTTCTGGGCGGACTCCGTTGTCGTTCACGAGCGCTTTGCCGTTGTGGTAGACGGGGGTGATTTCTTCGGCCAAACCGTCTTTTGCGGCCGCGGCTTTTTGATGTGAGACCAAGGCGAATTGGTCCTGAGCTTCACGTGAAATGCCACCTTCACGGGCGAGCAGTTCGGCAGTCTGACCCATGTTCATGCCGCACACCGGATCGCTGAGGCCCATTTGCAATGCGATCTTGGGCGCGAAGTCGTAGGGTCGGAAACTGAGGAGTGTGGCGAGTTTTTGGCCAAGGGATCTGGCGCGGCCGAGCTTGCTGAATTTCGCCTTTGCGGATTCGCGGTAGATGAAGGGGTAATTCGACATGCTCTCGACGCCGCCCACGACGAAGACCTCGCCGCGGCCGGCGCACAATTTTTCGTAGGCCTGTGTGAAGGCCTCGATGCCGCTCGCACAGTTGCGGCTGACGGTGATGGCCGGAACGGATTCCGGGACACCGGCACGGAGCGCGATCACGCGGCCGAGATTGGCAGATTCGGTGGGGTTGCCGACGCAGCCGATGATGACCTCGTCGATGAGGCGAGGATCAAGGTCGGTCTTGGCCAGCAGGGCGTTGACGGCGACGCGGCCGATCTCATCGGCGGCCAACGGCGCGAGGTCCGACCCCATTTTACAGAACGGCGTGCGGATGCCGTCGACGATGACAAGTTCCGGATGGCTCATAATTCTACTCGGGGTTACACATTCTTGAGTTCAATCGTGTGGTTGCGGATCTTCCACGAGGTTTCCTCTTCGTTGCTCTCCTGCTTCAGCTCAGCGGGACGCGGAATGGCATTCGGGCGATGGTCGACCACCTTCTTTTCCTTCATCTCGGAGCCGACGCCTTGCAGGCAACGCATTTCGGCGGCGCTGTGGAAGACGATGCGGTTCGGTTTCACTTCGGTGTGGGCGGCGAAGCGGTCTACGACTTCCTGTTCAATGGTCGCGTCGTCCGTGCCGCTCAACTTGTGTAGGTGGAGGACGAGTTCATCGACCTCCATGGGATCGTCGTGGAGTTTGCGGAGTTCGAGTTGCCACGCGCCGATGTAATGGGCGTCGTCGAGCAGGTGTTCGAGTTCGTTGAAATCGACAAGGGTGCCCTTGAGTTTGCCAAGCTGCATTTCCTGGACGGCAGAGCTGCGGGAGATCTTTCCGACAAGCCGTGGTAGGACGCGGCCGCAGTGCGGACAGGGTTCGCAGTGCAGTCCCTCGCTGATGCAGTCGCCGGTGCGGTAACGCAGCGTGACCGTGCCGCGGGCATCGAGCGGCGTGTAGACAATCTCGCCGGGATGGCCGGGCGGGACGGGTTCGCCGCTCTTGGGATCGACGATCTCGAACATGGCGAGATCGGGAAACGTATGGAAGCCAGTCATGCCTTCGCCATCGGGCGGTGGGCACTCCGGGAAGGCCATCTTGGCTTCCGTAAATCCATAGGTGGAAACGACATCGCAACCGTGTGAACCGAGTTCGATCGCGAGGTTGCGAAGCTTGGTGCGCATGCCGTCAGGCACCTTTTCGCCACCGAGTACGATGCGGCGAAGATTTGGACAGCGAACGTCCTGTTCGAGCGCTTCGTGCAGCACGTGATATACGAAGGTCGGCATCCCAATGAGAACCTCGGGATTGACCTTCTTCAGAAAACGAATCTGACCTTCGGTCCCGGAGCATTTGCCGCCGCCGGTGCTGGCCATGAAGCTGCCGAAGGTGGTGCTGCCGTAATGTGCGAGCCAGAACGCCAGATGAGGGGCGTAAGGAAATATGTTCAGCATCTTGTCCTCACGTGTCGCGCCGCAGATCTGGAACACGCGTTCGGCGCCCATCTTGAGATTCATGATGTCGTGATGCGTGTAAAGAAACGCGACGGGATCAGCGGAACGCCCGGTCGTGCTGGTCAGGAAGATCGGCCGATACTCGTCCTCGAGATGACGCCGTGCCTTTTCTTTTCCAAAAAAGATGGCGCGGGCGATCGTGCTCGGTTTGCGCGAAAGCCTGTTGCGATCCGGCAGCAGCAGGAAGGCCTTTGACTTCTGCGGATTGTCCGGCGTGGCGACCAGGTCGTTCTTGTGCGAGAAGGGGATCTTTGCCCAGTCCTCGTGCGTGCGGATATCGTCGGCGGTGATGTCGAGTCGACGAAATATCTCGCGATAGTGGTTCGAGGACGGCAACACAATGTCGCGCAGGTAGCGACGCAACTTGACGATCTGCAGAGCGCGGATGGTCTCTTCAGGCAGCCGTTGCCATTGAGTGGTCAATAGTTTGGTATTCATGACGATTCTCCATCGGTTTGGTGAGTGCCTTGAGTTCGGGCAAAAGTTCGCTGGTCATGCGCCGGCCCAGCGCGATGTACTTGCGGGGGCGGTTGAAATCGTGCCAGGAGCCCTCAATGTTGATCGGGCGAATGACGACGTCGGCATTGCGGCAGGCTTCCTCGGCGTTCGGAATCTGAGCTCCGGTGAAACACTGCTGGATGATGTCGAGGATGTTGCCGTTGGCGAAGTAGTTGAACTGTTGGTTGAAAATGCGTTTCCACCAGGGACGCTTGGCGAGCTTGGCCTGGAGGCGCAGATCACGTTCGCGGGTTTGCCGCAGCAGGTTGTGCGTGGGCACGGTGTTGACGGCGATGACGCGTTCGATGCCTTCCGCCCGGAGCAGATCTACCGGCAGAGGATCGACGACACCACCGTCGACGTAATCTTCGTTGTCAATTGTGACTGGAGCGCAAACGCCCGGAATTGCGGAACTGGCGTGAACAGCCGTGGCGACTTCGCCGGAGTCGAAAACCTTGCGTTCAAGTGTTGCGAGATTCGTCGCCACCACCCGCAACGGCCGCAACATGTCACAGAAGTGGGCAGTGCCGATGCTCTTGCCGAGCAGCTTCTTGATCTTTTCGCCACCGATGAATCCGCGGCGTGGCGGGAAGACCGGATCAATGAGTTTCCAACGCCCCCAACGGCCGGAAAGCTCCATGGCCTTGTCGCGAATGAAGCGACTGTCGTGTCCGGCGGCCCACAGTGAACCGATGTAGGCGCCCATGCTGCAACCGGAGATCATGTCGACTTCAATGCCGTTCTCCTCCAACGCCTGTATGACACCGACGTAGGCAAAGCCCTTGGCTCCGCCGGATGACAACGCCAGTCCGATCCGAAAGCCACCGATCTCCCGACCAAGGCGACGAAGATCGAAACCGAATCCGCCCGGCCACTCGCTGCCCAGTTGCATGCGGGTCGTGTGAATCTCCGGCGGACAATCGCGAAGGTAATGATGCGCCGGCGTTCCGATGGCGACGTAGGTGTCTTCCTGCGTGCGCGGCAGTTCGTCGTCGCCGAGGCAGATCACCGGTTTCAGATACGTGCGACGAGCCTTGCCACGTTTGGTGAGCCAGGAGTTGTAATTGCGGTAGTTTGCGAAACTGTTTTCCGCCTGTTGAACCAAGGCGTAGGAGTTCTTGGCCCGACGCACACATTCGGTGACCGGGCCGCGTCCAGCCGCGGGGCTGACATGAACCAGAACATGACGGAAGAAACGCGAGCAATGTCCCAACATGGCCGACAGATACTTGCGTTCGCCGGCGTGACAATTGACGCGCATGAACAGGCGCATCACGCCGTCATCGATCTTCTGCAACTGATCCGCGAAGGCGAAGCGATCAAAGGGAATCGAATTGAGCGGCGACCATTCCTTGGGTGCTTCACCGGCGTCTGGTGGCAGGATGCGAACCAGAAGAATCTCTTGTCGGGTTATTCCGGTGAGCAGGCGGGCGAGCTTCTCAAGTATGAAGGTGTCGGAAATCTGCGTCGACGTGGAA
This sequence comes from Verrucomicrobiales bacterium, assembly GCA_038154405.1. GTDB lineage: Bacteria > Verrucomicrobiota > Verrucomicrobiia > Limisphaerales > JAYPXF01. The sequence goes on from JAYPXF010000138.1 coordinate 14,952, forward strand.
ACGAACGTGGTTAGATTGTTCAGGTGGAACTGCGAACCTTGGTGAGGTTTGCCTTGTCCATTGGGAATGCCGGTGTCCCGAAATTCCCGAGCGAAGTCGCGTATGTTTTTTGGCGTTGGCATCGCCGCTGACCTTTCTCAGCGGAGACGTCACTACACCCAACCCGTGGGTCATTTGAATGGCCCGCGGCGAAGAGGTGTGACGCCTTCGCCGAACCGATTTTTATTAACGCGGGAGCTGCCCATAATTAGCTCTCAGGATTAACTATCGCGCACTTCTCGTGCCTGTCAATTTTGAGAAACTAAGGTTTCTGCCTAAGTAGCTTCCGTGATGATCTTTGGACGAAAGAAGGGCGTGACAGCCACCTTATAATCGGCAGGTGAGATTGGAACCTTAGCGGAAAAGTTCCGTGTCCAACGTGAGCGCAATGAATCGTCGGCTCGTAATTGATCGAAGCGAAATTGCATCGCCATCAGGTAGTCCCGGTCACTTTCTCTTCAAAGAGACTGAACACCAGCTGCCCAATCGATCGATCTCAACATGTTGCTGACGGCTCTCACCTGCCCTGATCATGAAAGACGCACTATCCACCGTCCATACCTCCACGTCTTTTTCAGCTGGCCCAAACAGCACCGGATGCCCCAATGAATCCAGTTCGCATTTTGATGAGGTTGTCGCTCATTCCTTGCGGTAGCGCATTTCACTTCCAAGCTGCCTTGGAAACGATCTTTTCGAAACGCGACGTTGAAATCTCCCCCTGCGATCAAGACCTTCTTCCTGAATCGCTTACCAGCGACTACAACCTCCGCTTGTCGAATATCAGAGTCGTCTTGGTTCTTGAATGTGTGGCAGTGCATTCGCTGGTGGACACATCCGGTTGACGTAAGAATGGCTGGCAACAGTATGACGGCAAATTCGCCCCTTGTTCAGACACTTTTGCCGATTTCAATCAGAACATGGCATCTCTGCAATCGATCGATTTGTGCGCGATAAATGAACCTGTCCCCCTCGGACACACGGACCGTCTACTTCCGCTTCCAGTGAGTGGCGAACAGTTTGTACTGATGAACTGAGACGAAATGGTCTGTCTCCGCAAGCCACGGCGGAGGAGGGATGCCCGCGTAGCGTAATCTGCAAAAGACTCCAATGCTGATGGCATGGCCGATCGGAAGATTTCGCATCTTCCGCTACGTCGCAATGGAGCCTACTTGATCTTCAACAATGCATCGGCAGTCCAGGCGGCTTCGCGGCCGGCGGTGGCTTTGCGGATCTCGGCCACGCGTTTGGGAGTGATGGGATCGTAGATGTGATCCCATTCGCGGCGGATATAGGTGAGGACGGCGGCGACCTGGTCGTCGGTGAAGGTGCCGTGGCCGGGCATGTCCATGTTGTACTTCTGGCCGAGGACGGTGATGGGACCGCCGATGCCCTGCAGGACGATGCGCACGAGGCGTTCGTCGCTGGCGGCGACCCATTCGGAGTCGGCGAGCGGCGGAGCCATGCCGGCCATGCCGAAGCCGTGGGCCTGATGGCAGGCGCCACAGGTGAGTCCGTAGAGTTGCTTGCCAGTGGCGAAGAGAACCTGTTCTTCGTCGTTCAGTTTGCGAACAGGCGGTTCGGGTTTCACGCCGGGTTTGCCGGGCCAGAGGAGAACGGCGTCGAGTTTCTTCAATGCCGTGGCCACGGATCTGGTCTTGATCTTCTTGAGTGCGGCCAAGGCCTGAGGTTCTTCGGTCAGACGAATCTTCTTCTGGCGCACGGGGGGCAGTCCCTTGGTGGACTTGATCTTGGCGGGCGTCATGCCGACGAGGAGGGCGGTCTTCTGCCAGTTGGCCGTGCTCTTGTTGCCGATCAGGGCAAGCAGGTTGTTCACCGGATCACGGCGACCTTGGATGATGACGCACTTGGCGAGTTCGGAGAGGATCTTCTTGCGATCATTGTTCTCCTTGGCCATGGCCTTGTCGGCAATCAGTGCGGCGATGAAGTCACCTTCACGGCCGGGCATGCCGGAAATGATCGCGTCACGAATCTCCTGCGCGCCGCCGTGATTGCGGGCGATGCCGACCAGCGCCTTGCGGGCGACCGGGGAGTCCACGCCGCTAAGGGAGAGCGCAACCTGGAGACGGATTTCGGGATCGGACGAACCGGCCTTGCCGACGATCAGTTTCAACGCGTCTTCCTGTTCCCAAGTCTTGAGGATCGGTTCCAGCAGGCGGATGGCCGCCGCAACCAACTTCGGATGCTTGTCTTTCGTAATGACTGTCTGCAGCGTTTCCAGATCAATGAAACCCATGCCGCTGAGCGTCCAGAGGGCATGCAGTCGGCCCAGGTGACTGTTGCCGCCGGTGGCGAGTTTCTTGAGTGCACCAATGGCAGCGTCAGGTGATTTCTCCATCAAGATACGCTGGGCGTTATCGCGATACCAACCGTTCTTGTGCGACAGTGCGCCGACCAAGGTTGCCGTATCGGCAGTGGCGAGATTCGGTCCCTTGTCCAACGGCCGGTCCTTGTAAACGATGCGATAGATGCGGCCGAAATCGACGACCTTGTGCAATCCACGACTCTCGGCCTGCTTGCGCAGGTAGCTTGTGAGGAACACGCTGTGCTGGATGATGCCGTGATACATGTCGACGAGATAGAGGGCCCCGTCCGGACCCATGTAGGCGTTCACCGGTCGGAAGATTTCGTCGGTGGACTGGAGGAACTCCTTCTCATTGTCGCCATACGGATTCACTGCCGTGAGTTTGCCATTCGCTTCGCTCACGTCATCGCGGCGAATGAGGTTGCCGGTCGGTTCCGGAACAAAGGCATCGCCGACGAAGTTCGCGGGGAAGTGTCCACCGCGATAAATCGTCAGACTGCTCGCGCCGGTGAAACGCGCCAGGCGTCCGTCCGGGCGCAAGGTGCGGGAACGGTAACCGCGATTGACACCGGGGTTGATGCGGCCGGGCCAGACCGTCTGATTCGGCAGCGGCTGAATGCTGTAACGGGCGTTGCGATAAAACGGATTGCGCAGAAAGTACTGGGAGCTGATCGGCTCCATGCGGAAGTGATCGCTGTTCGAGTTGAAGGCGAGACGGCCGTAGTTGTCC
>JAYPXF010000139.1:0-10855 GCA_038154405.1 Verrucomicrobiales bacterium
CAATGATGTTGGTGGCCACCGCAAACATCACCGGCACGGCCATCGCATGAGCGCCGGCGATGGCAGCATCCATCCGACTCATCCCCTGCGCGGTCTTGTGAAAGATATCCTCGCCCACCACCACCGCGTCATCGACCACGATGCCCAGCGTCACGATGAATCCGAAGAGCGAAATCATGTTGATGCTCGCATCCATCGCCGGCAGCAGGAACAAGGACCCGAGAATGGACACGGGAATGCCAATCGCCGTCCAGAACGCCACCCGCAGCTCAAGGAAGAAGCCCAAGGCCAACAGCACCAAGGTCAACCCCAACGCACCATTGAACAACAGCATCTCGACCCGTTCGCGATAGGAAGCAGACCGATCATACGTCACCTTCACACCGACACTGGGCGGCAGGTGCGGTTGTTCTCGTTCGATGAAGCGTCGCACCGCGGAGGCAACCTTAATGGGAGATTGGGATTCCGTGCTGTAGACGGACAACGACACGGCACGTCGGCCGTCAAAGTAGTTTTCCTCTTCGGTCTCCTCGAAATCATCCTTTACCTCCGCAATGTCCATCAAACGAACCTTCGATCCATCCCGTCGGCTGATGACTTCGATCTCCGCAAACTCCTTCGCCAGATCACGACGTTCGGTCGTGCGCAACATGATGTCACCACCCGCCGTGCGAATGGTACCCGCGGGCACATCAAGCGCCGACGAATCGATCGCCCTGGCAATATCCTCCAGACGCAACCCCAACGATCGCAGCCGCTCCCGGGGAATCTCGACATGGATCTCAGGCCGGCGAACTCCGCGCAGCTCCACGACAGAAATCTCCGGTTCTGCCATCATCGATTCCTGCAGCTGACGTGCAAAATCCACCAACCCGTGCTGATCGAGATCGCCATAGACGTTCAGATACATCACCCCCCGACGACGTCCCATATCGAGTGAGACCTCCGATGCTTCGGCTTCGTCGGGAAACAACCGGATCCGTTGGACAGCCGCCGTGATTTCCTGCAACCCACGATTACGATCCATGCCCGGAACCAGCTCCGCGCTCACGAATGCGCGCCCTTCCCGCGCAATGGATTTGACCGTGCGCACGGTATCGATGCCCCGCAGTTCCGCTTCAATCGGCTGGATGATGGAATGTTCGACCTCTTCCGGACTGGCCCCGCGGTAGTCCATATCGATTTCCACCACATCCAGCGTGAAGGTCGGATAGATCTCCTGGCGAATGGAACGCGCCACCAGCAGTCCGACCGATACGACCGCGATCATCAACAGATTCGCGGCGACCGAATTGCGTGCAAACCACGCAATCGTCCCCTTCACTGGACATCCTCCACCGACTGCGCCTGGATCTTCATGCCGGGCAGCGCCACCCGCAGCGGACTCACGATCAAAGATTCTCCCGCGCGCAGAGTGTTGTCGACAAGCACGGTTTCGCCCTGCTGCCAGCGAACCTTGGTGTCACGGATCTGCAGCTCATTGTTGGAGTCAGCCACCCATATGCTATCGCCATCACGCAATGCGGCACGCTCAATGGTGAGAACGTCCTCCAATTCACCCGCGTCAATTTCCACCCGCACGTAACCGCCCAAGAGAAACGGCGAGGAATCATTCGACCGCGTCGACAGTCCGAGTGGATCATCGATGCTCACCAGCACGCGCGCCATTCGGCCAGTGCGTGCCAGATCACCCAGCAGGCGAATCACCCGCCCGCGACGCTCCGCCGGCTTTTCACCGCCGGTTTCAAGAAACACCCGAGCTTCCGCACCGGGCTCGCCGTCTGTGGGCAGCCGGATCCATTTCAGCTGATCGATCGGAACGGCAACCCTCACCCAGAACTCATCCGTGCCAACCAGCGTCGCCGCCGCAAAACCCGGATCGACCTGTTGGCCGACCTCAACCGCCTCTTCAATCACGAGCGCATTGAATGGGGCGGAAACGGTGTGCCGTCGCAATGTTTCATCGACACGATCTCGAGCCGCCTGCAACTGCGCCAGCTCCGCCTCCTCGATCGCAACTTCCGCTTCGCGTGCCGCCAGTTCAGTCTTGGATGCGATTGCTTCGTCAGCCAACCGCTTGGATTCGCCGTGTTTCCGTTTGGCTTCCTGCAGATCTGCTTCCGCCCGTTTCACTGCCGCGGCCGCCCCCCTTGCTTCCAGCCTGCCCATGGTGTCATCCACCGCGAACAGCTCGGTGCCCGCTTTGATGCGGCCACCGGGAACGAGCAATGCATGCTGTCGCACGATTCGTCCACGCACCTCCGGTTCCACGACCAACCTTCGGGCGGGAACCAATTCACCGTGCGCAGTAAGGAAAACTCTCCGCGTTTCCGGCTGCGGCACGATGGTTCGCACCATCTTTGCCTCGCGCGATTTTTCCTTCGGATGGGAGACCGGGCCGCTCTTCCAGAGATGCCATCCACCGGCAAGGCCGGCGATCACCAGCAACGGCATCAACCAACCCGAACGCGGCGTTCTGTCTTCGTTGTCGTTCATCAAACCAAAGATTCACTGACGCCATGAAAAGCACACTCTTCACCGGTTCTCGTCATTTGATTCCCACACGGCTGACACAGCCGGATCGACCGATACAGATCCAGTCTCGCCCACATCATCCTTTCTTCGGAGCAATGAAGTGAAACCGCCGGAGCCCATCTTCTGTTGCGGCCAGAGTCGATAGGTGGGTGCTTCGGATAAATGAGAACGAAATCCCGCCAAGTGCGGAACCTCCACCGCTTCAAACTCCGGCATGTTCCTTAGCAGCCACGCGATATTGCCTTCGTTCTCCCGATCCGCGTAAGTGCAGGTGATGTAGGCAAGGTGTCCGCCGGGTTTCACCATCTTCACCGCGTTCACCAAGATCCGACGCTGACGATTGCGGTTGTGATTGATGACGTGACTGTGAAAACAGGCCGTCACCGGTTTACCCTTTGCCAACAAGGATTGACCGGAACAGGGCGCATCCACGATCACCAGGTCGGCCGCGTCCGGACATTGCTCGGCCAGCGTTGCCGGATCGAGCGACGTCACCGTTGCCGGAGCGATTCCGCAGCGCTTGAAATTACCGATCAACGGCCCCAATCGCTTGCCGATGATTTCATTTGCGATCAGACGTCGTGGCTTCAGCAAACGCCAGGCAAACACGCTTTTGCCACCCGGCGCCGCACAGACGTCGATGACCAATCCGGGTTCGCTCGGCACCTCCTGAAAGACACTCGCCTCAAAAGCGGACGAGAACGCCATGCAATAGTAGTCCCCGGCCTCGTGGCGATCATCCTGCCCCGGCCGCTGGTCCCGACGAAGGCGATCAACAAATTCGGGCAGCCATTCCGGTTTGTCTTCCAATTTGAAGCCACCCTCCGCCGGTCGTTCCTTCATCCAGACAAGCGCCGGACGGTAAGGCTGCGTCTTCAACACCTCGTCGGCGAACGCCTCCTGTTCCGCCTCATTCTCAAACAAACGGGCGGCCAATCGCATCAACTTGGGCGGCTTCTCGTTCAACCGGGCGGTACATGCCCAAGTTCCTGATCGAAGGCGATAATTTTTGTGCTCGCGATGACCGGGCCAAATCGTATCGTCCGCCCCATGATCACTCTCAATCGTCGCCACGCCTTGAAACTGCTCGGCACCGCCGCCGCCGCCGGCACTTTCATTCCATCCGAACTTTTCGCCGCCAACAAGAGGCTGCGTGTCAGCCTCGCCGCCTACTCGTTCCGCAACCATTTCAAATACATGAAGGGCAAGGAACGCAAGGCTGCGGCTCCGGCGATGGACATGTTCAAGTTCGTCGATTTCTGCGCTGAAACCGGCTGCGACGGCGCTGAATTGACCGCCTACTTTTTCCCGCCCGATGCCGATGCGAAGTATTTCCGCAAGATCCGCCAGTATGCGAAAAAGAAGAAGATCGCCATCAGCGGCACGGCCATCGGCAACAACTTCTCCCTCGAACCCGGCGCCGATCGCGATGCGCAGATGGCCTACACGAAGAAGTGGATCGATCACGCCGCACAAATGGGCGCTCCGCACGTTCGCATTTTCGCCGGCAAGCAACGCAAGGGGACATCCGCCGAGCGCGCGGACAAACTCGTCATCGAAGCGCTCAAGGAAGCCTGTGCATACGCCGGCAAGAAGAAGGTGTATCTCGGTTTGGAAAACCACGACAGCATCGCCACGGCCGAACGGCTCATCCGCCTGTTGAACGCAGTGGACTCCAAGTGGCTCGGTATCAATCTTGATTCCGGGAATTTCAAGACCACCGACCCGTATAAGGATTTCGAACTCAGCGCCCCCCACGCGGTGAATGTGCAGATGAAGGTCGAGCTGAAACGCCTCGGTGAAAGCAAACACGAACCGTCAGATTTTCCCCGTTTCATGAAGCTGCTCAAACACGCCGATTACAAAGGCTGGGTCTGTCTCGAATACGAAGCCAAGGCCGATCCGTTCAAGAGCATTCCGCCGCTCGTGAAGGAGTTGAAACAACTGGGATAGATTTCTTCACCAGTCGCCATGGTGGGATCCGCTACGTCGGTTCGGCCGGTGACATGACGGCTGGCACTGCTCCAGATCGGCATCGACGGAGCGATGCCCTCTAAGCCTGTGATTACCAACCGTCCGGGACTACGAGGTCTACGGGATGAAAATCTCCGGCATGTCCAATGTCGGAGTGGAAATAAGGGAAGGCCTCTCAGTCACGGGTTTCAGATGCCGGTCGAACCACTTGATCATCTCCCAAGTGACGTGTTCCACCGACTGCACCGCCTCGTACCGGTGACTCTCGTGAGGCAGTGTCACCAGGCGCGCCGTTCCGCCATTGCCACGGATGGCCTGATACATCCACTGGCTCTGGATCGGGGCCGTCGCGGGATTGTCATCCGCACCACCGTGAATCAGAAGAACAGGCTCTTGGATCTGATGGGCAAACATGAGCGGTGACAGCTTGGTATACAGTTCCGGGGCCTCCCATAAGGAACGCCTCTCGTGCTGAAAACCAAATGGTGTGAGCGTCCGGTTATAGGCGCCGCTCCGCGCGACAGCCGCCTTGAACAGGTCGGTGTGCGCCATCAGATTCACCGCCACGAAGGCCCCGTAACTGTGGCCGCCAACGCCGATCCGCTCCGGATCTGCAAAGCCTAGTTCCACCGCCTTCTCGATCGCCGCGCGGGCTCCCGAAACCACCTGTTCTTGAAAGGTGTCGTTCGCGATCTCCGGATCTCCGATCACCGGAATCGTCGTGCTGTCCAACACCGCGTAGCCATGCAGAGCCAGGAAGCGATGCGCCGCCCCTTTGTAGATCGGAAAACGTCGCAGTGATTCACGCACCTGCCCGGCAAATTCCTCCGCGGCGTAGGTCCGCGGGTGAACCCACAGAACGGTCGGCAGCCGCTCCCGCTCCGGATTGCTCGCGTCGTATTCCGGCGGGAGATGCAGGACGAAGGACATCTTCACCCCATCCTCCCGTTCGAAGCTGAACATCTGTCGGTGCACCTTTCGCATCGCCGGATACTCGTCCAGAAAATCGGTCAATGGCTCCGTCTCGTCTTCAGGATAACGACGCACGTAGAAATTCGGCGGCGAGGTTGCGGTCTCTTTCCGCGTCACGATGGAAGCCGCATCCGGTTCCAGCAGATCGATCACGCGCTCATAAACATCCGGAGCGCTCTCAAAGATCGGTTCGACCTCCCGCGTGGTCAGATTGAAGAGATCCAGAAACGGCTGCACCCCTTCGGGAGAAGCCCCCTCGCCGGCAAGGTAGATCGAGTTGTAGTAGACCCGCATCACGGACTGCCCGTTCGGGAGCCTGCGCATCACGGGTTTGCCAGGGTCCGTGTAACGATCCCCCCGGCGGCGGGCCCAAAGGATTTCCGGCGTTGCACCGAATTCATCCGGATTGAAGAGATAAGTGCGGAACTGTCCCCGTTCGGCATCGTATTCCCGCAGCAAGGCCACGTGCGGATCCTCACCCCACCAGAGGGATTCCAACCGGTCCTCCACGCGAACCATCTCCTCGGGCTGGCCGGTGAACGGCGCTTCCAATCTCATGATGCGATCGCGATGCGGAACCAGAATCGCCGGATGACCACCATCCAGCGGCTCGTCTGCCCAGATCAATTCGGCCGGACTGGTCGGCCGCCAGTTGTACATCCGTTTGGCCGCCAACACGCCGCCAACTGGAACATTTCGCCGCGCCGGAATGTCCGCCAGATGGTAAACGAAGTTTCCGTCACGGTCCCAAATCTCGACCCGCTTGGGAAAACCTGATACCGGCAGATCACGCGGATAGGGCGCACGAACGTAGGACACCAGAATGTACTGTCCGTCCGGTGAGGCCTGCACTCGCGAGAAAATTCTCGGCTTTCCAATCGGGGTCACCTGATGAGTCTCGGAATTGACGATCGCCAGCTGCGAGGTCGCAAAATACTCCAGCAACTTTTCGTCCCGCTCGGATTGCAGAAATGAACCAGCCCGGGCGATCTGCAACTCCGGTTGCGCCGTATCTTCCACCACCGGCCCCAGCGGCACGCGGGACGGGTTGGCTGGTTTGACCGCCCCTTCAGCCAGGATGCGACACAACAGATTCCTTCCGTCCGGCAACCATTGCACCGGCTTGCCCAGCGCGCCGTTGAGCTTCACTTCCAGGAGATGCCGGAAGCGCCCACTCTCACCGTCACCAATGCAAAGCACCACATCCCGTCCGCGAGATCGCATGAAGGCGTATTGATCCCCATCCGGTGACCATTCAGGTACGCTGATGGGAATCGCCTTGCTCAACGGAATGTCGATGGTCCGCTCGCTGTCCAGTCGCTTCAATTGCAGTGACCGACAGTGGTTCACCTGTACGGGACCGTTGTTGAAGGGATTGAATCGCAGCCCGGCGAGCGAGAGTGAAGGCGTCGCCAGACCGGCAATCGCCGGATAACGCTCAACCGTCTGGATCAGCATCCGATCCCGCTGCGGATTGAAGATCACGATCGGCGTCCGGGCGTTGCGCAGGTAACCCCCGATCATCTCCGGAGCCGCCTCATACGGCTGGGCCGACCATGCGCCAAATTCCACCATCCATGCACCGGCCAACAGTACACGCCTAATGGCGAGACTGACGCGGGCTGTGAATCGCACACGGATCATCTGCTGTGAGTGTATCGGAACTTGCTCAACAATGTATGGCGCAATCGCCAAGCGCTGCAAGGCTACGTCGATCTGCCCAGCACAGCGCAAACAAGTATATTGGGACAATACGGCGAATTCCTATCAGCAACACTCCTACTTTTGGGCTGTACGAGCAGCGTCGCCGTATTTCACGAAAAACATGGAGTATTGGACGAAAAACCCTTGCCAACGGTTACCACGAACCCTAAAACCCTGCCCCCGCTTCGGCGGGCCTGTGCGCGGTTAGCTCAGTGGTAGAGCATCACCTTGACACGGTGGGGGTCACTGGTTCGAACCCAGTATCGCGCACCACCCCCCTTCCTCCTATTTCCCGTATAATCGCACAAACTCAGGTCGGCAGACGTTGTTCGGCACATAGCCCTTCGGATAGACGCGTGAATTGAGCTTTCTGGGTGTCGCGACCATGTGGGCGATCACTGCCGAGGTCACTCCACTTTCCCGCAGGATCGCGACTTCGCGGTCCCTCAACAGGTAGACCGCTCGCTGTCGTTTCAGATAATCCAGAATCACCTCGTCAGAAACACCGGCTCGACTCAAGGCGATCACATCTGACGGTGCCAGTCGTTTGCCTTCCGCCATGATCTGGACGACTGCCGCGGACACACCGGCCTCCGCAGCAGCCAGCGAAGACTTTTGATAGCGATCTCCGGTCGCACACCCACACAACACCATGCACAGACCAAGAACAGCCAGCCAGTCAGCATTTCTCATGTTCTCTCCGGAGATCTTCATAACGATATTAACCCGACCGGTGAACTGTATTCCCATTCCCCTTTCTCGTCCAATCCTCGACACCGACGTGGATACGTTCTCACGACCCGCATGAGGGATGATCGGAATCCTGATTTTCCTTGTTGCCCGCATCCATGCGGCCGACAAATCTCGGCCATGCAGAGATTGATTCGACTGATCATCGCCACTCTTCTCATCGCGAGTTGCTCCGCCGACGCAGCGTCTTCCAAGTTTCGAATGAAGAGTCTGCCCGGAATCAAACAGCGGAACATCATCTTCGTTCTCTGCGATGATCACCGGTTCGATGCCTTCAGCTTCATGGGGCATCCGTATCTGGAAACACCTCATTTGGACAAGATGGCGGCCAACGGCCTGCACTTTGAGAACACCTACGTCACCACTTCCCTTTGCTCTCCCAGCCGCGCTTCGATTCTGACCGGGCTCTATGCTCACAATCATCGCGTCGTGGACAACTATAATCCCGTGGACCCGAATCTCGTCTACTTCCCTCGCTATCTGCAGGCGGGCGGCTACGAAACCGCATTTGTCGGCAAATGGCACATGGGCAATGATGATACGCCGCAAGAGGGATTCGACTACTGGCTGGCGTTCAAAGGGCAAGGCACCTACTGGCCGGACGGTCGCGGCACTTCGCGCAAGGTTCCGCAAAACGACTTCAGCGGCTACAACGTAAACGGCCGAAAGATCCCGCAGAAGGGCTACATCACCGATGAGCTGACCGATTTCGCCATCAATTGGATGTCCACGCGTCGTTCGAAGAAGCCATTCTTTCTCTACCTGTCACACAAGGCGGTGCATGCGGATTTTGTCGCGCACGACCGCCACAAGGGACGCTACGCCGGCAAGAACTTCCCCCTCCCCAAGAGCTACGCCAACACCGAGGAGAATTACCGCAACAAACCGCTGTGGTTGAAGAACCAGCGGAACAGCCGGCACGGTGTCGATTACGCCTACAACCTACGCGACTTTGATCTGCAGGAATATCATCGGCGTTACTGCGAGACGTTGCTCGCCGTGGATGAATCAATGGGGCGCATCTTCGATTACCTGCGCGAATCCGGTCAGTTGGAATCCACCCTCGTGGTTTTCATGGGCGACAATGGCTTTCAGTTTGGCGAACACGGGCTCATCGACAAACGCGTCGCCTACGAACACTCGATCAAGGTTCCGCTGTTGATGCACTGCCCCGAGATCCTCGAGGCCGGCAAGAAGGTCAAACAGGTGGTGGCCAACATCGACATCGGCCCGACGATGCTTGGCGCGGCCGGACTTTCCACGCCCAAGCACATGAATGGCGCCAACTTCTTTCCCATTGCACTTGGCAAGGACATTCCGTGGCGCAAGGGAATGCTCTACGAGTACTTCTGGGAATGGAACTACCCGCATACGCCAACCATGCATGCCATCCGCAACCAGCGTTACAAGTACATCCGTTATCATGGCCTTTGGGACGTGAACGAACTCTACGACATGGACGCCGACCCAGAGGAGATGAACAACCTGATCTTCAGTGAGAAGCACCAGAACATCATCAAAGAGATGAACGATCTGCTGTGGACGGAACTGGCGCGCACGGGCGGAGATTCACTTGCGCTCAAACGCGACCGCGGAAACACGTTTCCATTGCGACTTCGCGACAAGGCAAAGCCGGGCAAATTCCCCGAGACCTGGAAGCGCTGAGAGATTCTCTGAAGCAATTCCATTGGACAATGGTTGAGCCCTCGCGGCTCTTCTGCTTTCATCCCGGCGTCCGAGTTCCCGAACAACCACTGATGAAGCAGCTATTCGAGGCAACGGTTTCCGCATTGGCCTATTCCATCGTCCGGGAGGAATGTTCAGTGCACGCCCACGGGCGGGAATCCGAGCTCAACCGGGTGGTCCAATTCGTCCTCGACCAACGGGCCCGCATGCCGGATCTGCTGGCACTTCCGTTCATGGTTCTGACCCTGGTGTTCAACTGCCAGGCGCTCTTTTTTCATGGCGCGCTGTTCAACCGGCTTTCCCACGAGCATCGTTGGGAGCAGATCATGGCCTGGCGAAATTCCCGCATCGGACCGCGCCGCGACCTGATCAGATTTTACGAAAGTCTCGCCGTGCTGGCTTGGTATTCCTATCGCAAGGAGGGCGATTCCTGATGGCCGTTGCAAAGAAGAATTTCAAGGTTCTCGGAGCGCCGGACCGGATTCTTCGGACCGAGGTCGCCGTGATCGGTTCAGGCCCGGGAGGCGCAATCACCGCCGCGCTGCTTGCTGAAGCCGGTCGCGACGTGATCCTGATCGAAGAAGGCAAATACCTGGAATTGGAATCCTGCACGCCCTTCACCGAGGAGGAGATGGTGCAGAAGTATCGCAACGGCGGAATCACACCCGCGCTGGGACCGGCATCCGTCGCCTATGTCGAAGGCAAATGCGTAGGCGGTGGCAGTGAAATCAACAGCGGACTTTACCATCGGACACCGCCCGGCATTCGTGAGCGTTGGCAGAAAGAGTTCAACGTGGAGGGACTCGACGACGCGGATATTGAGCAGCATTTCAAAGCCTGCGAAAAGGACGTCTTCGTTTCTTATCTGCCCGACAGAGCGCCCACGGCTTCGATGAAACTCCATCAAGGCGCCCTCAAGCTGAACTGGCAGTCGATGGAGGTGCCCCGATGGTACAAATACGACAAGGGCGCCAAGCTGCCAACGGATGGGAAGCGGAAGTCCATGACCCGCACTTTCATCCCGCGCTTTCTGAAGGCCGGCGGCACCATGCTCCCGGAAGCGCGGATCACGCGCTTGCGCAAGAGCGGCGGCAATTGGCAGATCACCGGCAACCACGCATCAGGAGCGCGAGTGGAGATCTACGCCGAGAGCGTCTTCAGTTGCGGCGGCGCGATTCAGACCCCCGCCCTGCTCCTACGCAGCGGCATCAGATACAACGTTGGGAAATCCCTG
>JAYPXF010000139.1:10865-17973 GCA_038154405.1 Verrucomicrobiales bacterium
GAGTTTCGGCTGTTCGATCAGTTCCCTCCCCTATCTGCAGCTCGCCATGACCGATCATCCGGATCACATGGCGGAAGTCGAAACGAACTGGCAGCGGATGGCGATCTATTACGGAATGATCACTTCGGACGCCATCGGCTCAATCAAACCCATCCCACTGTTCAAGGACCCATTGGTCCGCTACAAACTCAGCGCCGCCGACATGCGGCTGCTGTCTGATGGTTTGCGGAAACTCTGCGAGATGCTGTTCGCGTCGGGAGCCGAAGCAGTTTTTCCAAGCGTCCGCGGGACAGAACCGTTGTGGACACCCGAGAATCTGAGCCGCATTCCCGGCATGCTGCCGTTCGGGAAAACCAACCTGATGACCATCCACCTGTTCTCGTCCTGTCCGATGGGTGAAAACATTCAACGGTCGGCAACCGACTCCTTTGGCAAGGTCCATTTTCAGAAGAACCTCTACATCAGCGACGCCAGCCTGATCTGCACTGCTCCCGGTGTGAATCCGCAGGGCAGCGTCATGGCCTACGCCCGCCGCAACGCCTTGAAATTCCTCGGCAAACTCTGAATCCAACGCATGAACAAACTTGACCAGGTCTTGATCACCGGAGCCGCGGGTTGGTTGGGACTCAATCTCGTCGACGTCCTCACCAACGGCATCCCCGGACATTCAAAACTGTCCTCCGGTTTCCCCAAGCTGAAGATCCGCTGCCTCTTGTTGCCCGGTCAGGACGAGAAGGAATTGTTGGCGATCAATCCGGATGTGGAAATCGTGCGCGGAAACGTCTGTTCCAGTGATGACGCGACAAAGTTCTGCGATGGCGCAAAGGGAGCATTCCTTTTCCATATCGCCGGCATCATTCATCCGCGCCGGGTAAAGGAATTCTACGACGTCAATGTCGAGGGCACTCGCAATCTGCTGGAGGCCTCCACGGCTGTCGGGTTGCAACGCGCGGTGATCATGTCCTCCAACTCGCCGTGCGGTTGCAATCCGCATCGCGACCATCTGTTCGACGAGGATTCGCCCTACAATCCTTATATGAACTACGGCCGCTCCAAGATGGAGATGGAAAAGGTCGTCCATGGCTTTCAGGAATCCGCCAAGATCGAAACCGCCATCATCCGCGCACCGTGGTTTTACGGACCGCACCAACCGCCCCGGCAGAAGCTTTTCTTCGACATGATCCGCGATGGCAAGGGACCGATCGTCGGGGATGGAAACAATCTCCGCTCCATGGCCTTCTGCGAAAACCTCGCCCAAGGTCTGATCCTCGCCGCGCTGGTCAAGGAAGCCAATGGCAAGACCTATTGGATCGCCGACGAACGCGCCTACTCCATGAACGAAATCATGGACACCGTCGAAAGACTGTTGGAGAAGGAGTTCGGTCAGACCTGCAAACACAAGCGCATGAAACTGCCCGGCATTGCCAGCGAGGTCGCCTGGGTGGTCGACAAGACGCTGCAGGGACTCGGTCTCTACCATCAGAAGTTTCACGTCCTGTCCGAAATGAACAAGACGATCGCCTGCACCGTGAAGCGGGCGAAAAAGGAACTCGGCTACGAACCCTTGGTTTCCCTGGAGGACGGCATGCGCCGCAGTCTGAAGGACATCTACGTAAAGTAACCCCCGCCAACCAATGATCCTCTTGTTGATTCTCTTCGCTGCCGCGTGCGCGGCAGGCCTGTTCGCGCTCAATTTCTATTATCGTTCCGGCAAGGATCGGCCGGTCGAGGAACGCTTGGTGATCGCCGCCACACCGATTCTCGCCGTGCTGATGTTCATGCAGCTTTCCCATTCCGTGATCCGCATGCCAGATCGCGATTGGAATGCCGCGCGCATCACCCCCAGCGTTGCCTGGACCAAGGGATACGACGTCTATTATCCCGCCACGGAAGGACCGATTCTGAACACACTCTATGGGCCGGGAACGGTCCTGGCCTTTACTCCTTCGGCACTGGGATCAGATCCGACGTCGGCCACGTTGATCGCAGGTGTAATCAATGTTAGCTCCATGTCTTTGCCTTTGCTGCTCCTGTTCTTGGTCGCCCGTGCAGACAAGGCCAACCGGACGCTGCGTTGGCTTTGCTGGGTGCTCACTTGTGGATCAATCTACGTCTATTTTGGAACTGCGTATGCCATCACCTCGATCCACGCCGATGCACCCGCCATGGGAATGATGGTTTTGGCGGCCGTCGCCCTCGTCGTGGTCAAAGATCTGCCCAGTGTCAGACGACTGACGTTCTGTGCGTTCCTTGCCGCGTTGAGTTGTTTCACGAAACAGATCGAAGTATTTGCCCTGCCCGGATTGTTCTTCTACATCGCGTTGGCGTTCAGTTGGCGACACGCCTTCATCTACACGGGGCTCGTCATCGGTTGGACCGTTGTGTTGGCAGTCGCCTTCGGCGCGACCATGGGAGGATTCAGCGACATGATGTTCAACATCGTCAAGGTTCCGAGTCTGCATGAATGGAAGGGTCCGAAGATGGCCATCCTGATCAAGTCAGGCCTCAACATGACCCTCTCTTCGGCGTTTCTCCTGATGCTGCTGGCGCCATTTCTGTGCCGTGCGTTTCACATGCGAAACCATCGCTTGGGCGACATCAGCGGCGCGCTACATTCCCATCGCTGGATCCTCTTCTTGTTCATGGCTGTCACCATGGTTCCCGGTTCCCTCATGGGAGAGGTCAAGATCGGCGGCATGGAGAACAGCTACCATACCCTCTACTACCTGATGATCGCGGCCGGACTGGCGCTGTTCGCCTGGGTGGGCCGGATGGACGACGTCGAACAGAAACGCAAGGCTCTGGTGGGGGTCTATCTGGTGACCGCTTTGGTCATCGGCATGAGGGTTCATGGACTCCTCAATCTGCTGCGCGCGCCCAAAGTGTGGCACAACACCCAGCAACAGGCCTACGAGTTTGCCAAGAAACATCCCAATCAGGTCATGTTCCCCTGGAATCCCCTCTCGACGCTTTACGCGGACGGCAAGGTCTATCACTTCGAGTATGGCGTCTACGATCGCGTGTTCGCCGGCTTCAAGACTGATCCCGAGCACTTCGCGAAACACATCCCGGAGGAGCTCACCTACATCATCTGGCGCCATCGCCGCGAATGTTTCCAGATTCCGCAGCATCTTCCTGAGTTCAAGAAACGCACCAACGTTTCCAACTTGGAAGGTCCTTTGGACGCTCCCATCGAAGCGCCGGAGCCAGATCCCATGGAACCACCCGAGCTCAATGAACCTGCGGTTGGCGGATGGATGGTTTTGACGCGGGAATAGACGTCCGAATCTGGAGACCTTCGGTCGGGCGCGTGGCTCGGTCAGAGACCGGCCACAGCAGCGCATGCTGACGGGCGAAATGCGTCCTTTAACGCCACGGACGGCGTGTCCGTTTGTTACAACGAGATTTTGCCAAGGCATTCGGCGCAATAAGGCTTTCCATGCGCAGGTGAACTCCGCATCCTCCCGCGCAGAAAACCGACAACCAATCGTGGCTCAGACACACCTAGTTACTGGCGGATCCGGATTTCTTGGCAACCTCATTGCGCGACGCCTGGTAGCCCGCGGCGAGACGGTCAAGATTCTCGACATCTGGGAGGACCCTTCCCGACCCAAGGAAATTGAATTCATCAAGTGCGACATTCGCGACCGCAAGAACGTCGCCAAAGCCATGCAAGGCATTGATGTCGTCCATCATAATGTCGCCCTCGTCCCGCTGACGAAATCCGGCGACAAGTTCTGGGACGTCAATGTGAATGGCAGCAAGGTGGCTGCCGAAGAAGCCGCCAAGGCCGGCGTAAAGGGATTCATTCACATGAGTTCCAGCGCGCTCTACGGCACACCGGCGAAATGCCCGATCAATGAATCGACACCGCTCCAGCCGATCGAGATCTACGGCCGCGGCAAAAAGGCGGGTGAAGAGGCCGTCCGTGGTGTTCTCGAGGAAGCCGGCATTCCGCTGGTCGTCATTCGTCCTCGAACGATTCTCGGAGAAGGTCGCTTGGGGATTTTTCAGATTCTTTTCGAGTGGATCAAGGAAGGCAAAAACGTCTACGTCATCGGCAGCGGCAATGTCGGATTCCAGTTCGTGCATGCGCACGATCTCATGGACTTCTACATGCTGGCATTGGATGCCAACAAGCCCGGCGTCTACAACGTGGGTGCAGCAGACTTCGGTACGCTTCGTGAAGCGTTGGAGAATCTGGTCAAGGTCGCCGGCACCAGAACCAGGGTAAAGTCCCTGCCCCAATGGCTGACGATCAACACCCTGCGTTTCGCCGACCTGCTGCACATCAGCCCGTTGGCTCCATGGCATTACCTCACCTACCACAAGGAGTTTCATTTCGACGTTCAGCCGTTGGTCGACATGGGGTGGAAGCCGAAATACTCGAACGACGCGATGTTCAATGAGAGTTACGAATGGTTCCTTGAGAATTTCGACAGAATGAAGGTCGAGAAGGAAGCCTCCGCCCATCGCAAACCCGTGAAGGAAGCACTGTTGAAGGTGCTCAAGTGGTTCTCCTGATTTCAAAATGACCGAACGGCTGACAGGCTGGGCCCTCGTCTTCACTGCCGCAATCCTCAACGGCGGAGGCAGTTTGTTGCTCAAACAGTCGCGCCTCAAGGCCGCGGAGATTGCGGACCAATCATTCGGCGGCCTGCTGTTTTCCCCGTGGTTCATCGGCGGACTCGCCTGCTACGGAATCAACGTGATCCTGTTTGCCAAAGCGCTGGAGAAGCTGCCCGTGTCAGTTGCCTACCCCGTGCTTGCCGGAGCCAGTCTGGCATTGATCGGATTCGTCGCCGCCCTGCTCTTTCACGAGAAGCTCGCCGCCATTCACTGGGCCGGCGCGACATTGATCCTGATCGGCATCATTCTCATCACCCGCCCCAACCCCAAACATCAGGCAAAGGTCGACAATGCCCCCACTGCTCAAGCTCCTGCGTCCCCACCAGTGGACTAAGAACGTTTTCTGTTTCGCCGGCGTGGTCTTTGGCGGCCGGCTCGGCGACACCGATTCACACCTGTTGGCGCTGGGCGTTTTTGCCTGCTTCTGCGCGGTGTCCTCCGCAACATATGTGTTCAACGACATCCGTGACCGGGAACTGGATCGGGTGCATCCCAAGAAAAAGAACCGTCCCATCGCGAGTGGCAAGGTGTCCGTGGGATTGGCGGGATTCATCTGTGTGTGCCTGCTCGCGTCCGGATTGACCGGAGCCTATTTTCTCGGACTCGACTCCAGCGATTCTGTGCTGATCTGCCTGCTGATCTATCTTTCGGTCAATTTCGGCTACTGCGTCGACCTGAAACATCGTGCCATCATTGACGTGAACTGTATTGCCAGCGGCTTTGTGTTGCGCGTGCTGTCAGGCATCTACCTGCTCGGCGACAAACCCACCGTCTGGATCGTGCTCTGCACATTTGCGCTCGCCTTGTTCCTCGCGTTGGCCAAACGGCGCGGCGAACTTCTCCAGATCGACGAAGGCGGCACCGGCGAAGAACAACGCCCCGTGCTTTGGTCCTACAACCTGCCCTTCCTCGACACCCTGCTTACGTCGGCTGCCACCGTTTCGGTCGTCGCCTATTCCCTGTTCACCGTGCTCGGCGACAAGAACCCCGCTCTGTGCCTGACCATCCCGGTCGTTTACTACGGAATCATGCGCTACAAGTTCCTGGCCATCATGAAAGGCCGCAGCGAGGAACCGGAGAAAATCATGCTCAAGGACAAGGGCATGGTGGCCAGCTTGATAACGTGGGTGATCATGTTTCTCACGATCGAGAACAGCGGACTGGAACTCTTCCGCTGAATTTCCGCGACATGGCAGAACCGAATGAAAAACCGGTGGTCGCCGTGTTCGACTTCGACGGCACCATCACCTACGTCGATTCGTTCCTGCCATTCCTCCGACATATCGGCGGTTTCTTCGGATTCTGGTTCGGCATGATCTCCCTTTCCCCGGTGTTGGCAATGCACGCTGCGGGCTTCATCAAGAACTGGCAGGCCAAGGAAAGGTTTCTGACTTGGTTTCTCAAAGGACGATCACCCGACGATCTTGCCGAACCTTCCAAGGAATTCACCAAAACCAGGTTACAGCTTCTGATCAATCCGATCGCCATTGAGAAAGTGCAATGGCATCGTGACCGCGGACATCGCCTCCTGCTTCTCAGCGCCTCACCGGAACTGTATCTGCAGCATTGGACCGCGGATAGCGGCTTCGAAAAGGTCATGGGCACCCGCCTCTCCGAGACCGACGGCAAGCTGAACGGCAAAATCGAAGGCGAGAACTGCCATGGTGAGGAGAAGATCCATCGGCTTCGTGAAGAACTTGGCAATCTTTCGGACTACGAAATCCATTCATATGGTGACAGTCGCTCGGACAAGCCGCTGCTAAACCTCATCGATCATGCCGAATACCGATGCTTCGAAAGCCGTTCCAAGCTGGGATACAAAATCACCGGACTTCTGCGATTCACTCGCAGTCTGCTCTGAAAACAACGAATTCCCTGATCCGATCATGGGTTGCCCCGAGGCCGACCTCATGTAAACTGCATGCGATGTCCGCTCTTCACCCGATCTTCGCCAATGCGATTCTTCCTTCCCCGGGAGCGGTGCAGAGCAACGACTACATCGCGGTCTTCCTGCTGTTCTTCCTGCTGGCCATCTTGGTGGTCGCAGGTTGCTTCATCTGGCTGGCTTCGGTGCACGTCCGTGACCGGGATCGTTCACGTCCGCGACATCATCGCCTGCTGCCGACGGACGAGTTCGACGACAGCTCGCTTCCCTACACGGCGCTCATCAACATGCCGCACCAATGGCTGGCAATTCAGGGCGTTACCCCGGAAGCGCTGGTCAATGCGCTCAAGCTGCAGAATCTCAACGAGTGCACCTGGACGGACGGACTCGCCAGCACGGGACAGGAACGTGTGTTCATATCGCCACGCATCGGCAACTGGACGCTCGTGATGGGCGATGGACTGCCCGATCCGGCGAATGATGTCGATACGACTTTTCGTTTTCTTGCCCGACTCAGCAGGGAACTCGGACACGTTCAATATTTCAGCGCCAACCGCGCGCTCGGTTTTCATGCCTGGGCCAAGCTCTATCAGG
>JAYPXF010000140.1:0-2479 GCA_038154405.1 Verrucomicrobiales bacterium
AGCGATCTCGGATTCGACGAAGAGTTCATCCGTAAATGGAACTACTACCTGGCGTATTGTGAAGCCGCTTTTGCCATGCGGAATATCAGTGTGGTACAGGCCGTCTACACCCGGCCAAACAATCGGACCCTTTTTGCTCGATGACTCCGATTCGCATACTCGCGTCGACCGTCCTGCTGCTCATGTTGGGCGTGATCGTATGGGCCAGCATGAAGCAGGCGATCTGGTCGATTCCAACGGACGTGATCCGCAACCCGTGGTTTGTCGCCACTCTGGCGGACGCCTATGCCGGCTTTTTCATTTTCTACGCCTGGTTGTTCAGCCGTGAAGAGCATTGGAATGCCCGCATCGGTTGGTTGCTCGCCCTGCTGTTGCTCGGCAACGTCGCCAGCGCTATCTACCTGATCAAGGAATTCGCCCCGCGCTGCCGACGGGTGAGTCGCATCCTTGCAACCTGAAATGTTCGCCGCCTACCAGACACATGCCCACTTGGCCGGCCTTGCTGCCGCAATGGTCATGATTTGCATGGTCATTACCTGGGCATTCGGAAGGTCGATTCGGAATTACGGCATCGTCGATGCAGTCTGGTCCCTCCTATTCGCTCCGGTCGCTCTCATCTATGCCTTCATGGCTGACGGCGATCCTGACCGACGGTTCATTCTCGGTCTCATGGTGTCTGCGTGGAGCATCCGCCTGGGGCTTCACCTTGCCCGCCGCATCGCCGTCGACCATCCAAAGGAAGATCGGCGATATGCCGCACTCCGCAAGGAGTGGGCGGACCGTGCCGACCGTCGAATGCTCGGCTTCTATCTTCTGCAAGGCGTGCTCATCATTGCGCTGTCCATTCCGTTTCTGATGCCGGTGTTCAATTCCCACCCCGGACTGCTGCCGATCGAACTTGTCGGCCTCGCAATTTTCCTCTCGGGTATTCTTGGGGAAACCATCTCCGATTCCCAACTGTCGCGCTTCAAGCGTCTCAGTGCCGGGTCCCAACCCGTGTGCGAGACCGGTCTGTGGCGCTATTCGCGGCATCCGAACTATTTCTTCGAATGGCTCATCTGGGTCGCGTTTGCGACTTTTGCACTGCCGAGTCCGGGCGGATGGATCGGCCTGCTCGCCCCGCTGCTGATGCTTCACTTTCTGCTCAATGTGACCGGCATTCCCATGACCGAAGAACTTGCCGTCGCCCGGAAGGGCGACGCCTACCGCCGCTATCAACAAACGACCAGCCGCTTCGTGCCCTGGCCGCGAAAGGAAACATGATCAACATAGACAAGCTGTTGGAACGAAATCTCCTCCCCGACACCCTTATTCGATCCGGCATCCGCCGCTTGTTGAAGGACCGGTTGGATGAAAGTCATGCCCAAGATGCGGAACGTGTGCTCCGGGACAAGCAGTCGTTCGTCGAGGAACTGCGGCAGAGTCCCATCGCGATCGATACGGATGCCGCCAACGAACAGCACTACGAGGTGCCCACCCGCTTCTATCAATTGGCACTCGGCCGGCATCTCAAGTACAGCTGCGGTTGGTGGGAACCCGTCACGAAGACCTTGACCGATGCCGAGGGCGACATGCTGGAGCTCACCTGTCAGCGTGCCGATCTGCAGAACGGCCAGAGCGTCCTCGAATTGGGTTGTGGCTGGGGCTCCCTGTCCCTGTGGATGGCCAAGAACTATCCCGATTCCCAGATCACTGCCGTCTCCAACTCCCGCACGCAGAAGGCCTACATCGATGACCAGGCTGCGAAACGCGGATTGGAGAACCTGAAGGTGGTCACCTGCAACATGACCGGTTTCGATGCCGACGAAGGAACTTTCGATCGGGTCGTCTCGGTCGAGATGTTCGAGCACATGAAGAACTACCAGAAGCTCCTGGCCAACATCTCCCGCTGGCTAAAGCCCGCCGGCAAACTCTTCGTTCACATTTTCACCCATCGCGACATCGCCTATCATTTTGAGGCCAAGGATGAAAGCGACTGGATGTCCCGCTACTTCTTCACCGGCGGAACCATGCCCAGCGATGATCTGCTGCTGTATTTCCAGGACGACCTCCGTATCGAGAAGCACTGGCGGGTCAACGGTCAGCATTACGGCAAGACAGCCGAAGCCTGGCTGGCCAACATGGATGCCCACGCCCCCGAAATTCGCCAGCTGTTCGCGGAAACCTACGGAACCGAGAACGAGCGTAAATGGTGGGTGTACTGGCGCGTGTTCTTCATGGCCTGCGCCGAGCTTTGGAACTATCGCGACGGGAACGAATGGTTTGTCTCCCACTACCGCTTCGAAAAGCCTGAGTCATGAAGATCCGAAGATTCCATTCCAGTATCTGGCTGCCTTTGCCGCCGGAGGAGCTGTTTCCGTTCTTCGGAGATGCTGCCAACCTTGACGCCATCACGCCGCCTTGGTTGCACTTCAAGATCGTGACACCCCAACCCATCGAGATGAAGGAGGGGGCGCTGATCGATTACCGACTCCGGGTT
>JAYPXF010000140.1:2556-7829 GCA_038154405.1 Verrucomicrobiales bacterium
CGTACGCGCATCAATGTGTGGGAGCCGCCGTTCCGGTTTGTGGACGAGCAACTCAAGGGGCCCTATCGCCAATGGATTCACGAGCATACCTTCAAAGAGGTGGATGGTGGCACCTTGGCAACCGACCACGTCAGCTACGCCGTTCCCTTTGATCTGTTGCTGCATGGTGCCTTCGTGGGGCCGGACATTCGCCGCATTTTCTGCCATCGCACGGAGTCCTTGCTGCGGCTGTTTGGGGAGACCAAACCCGATCGGGCGAAGGCGGACGATGCGGCCAATCTGCAGAACCAGGGGACCGTTGCAGCGAAGGTGGGTGCCTAGCGTGAATCCGCGTCCTTGGGACTGGTCGCCAGCACAGCGTAGATTGCATCCTTCGGCGTGGTGAACTTCTTGTTGCCGATGGCCGAGCCAGCAATTGGGTAACCGTTGATATCCAGGACCTGGCGGCCTTGAACCGCGCGGATTTGAATTCGATTTCCACCTTCGAGTTTGCGATGCGGAACGGCGGCTTGCCGATGCGCACGATCTGTTCCCCCGCAACCTCGTAGGCCCGTTCGCCCTTGCCGATCTTTAAGGTGGCATCCCGTGTCTCCCGGCCCGTGAGGCGATTCACGGTCACCACCTGGACCAGCACTCTCGACGAGCGGGCGATTGGCAGGTCGTCCAGCGAGACGACGTTCAAGGTCGCGTATTCGTTCTGAATGGCAATCGTGAGTTCCGACAACTCGAATCGTCCGCCAGCCCGTCTCAGAAAGCCCGTGACACCCTGCGCTTTGGGTGAATCCATCGTGCAGGTTTCACGACGATAATCCCAAAGCAGCTCACCGGTCGCACTGGCGATAGTGCCCTGAGTCGGCTTGAATTACTTCCCGATGTCCGCGACCCGGGACTTGGTCGGATCACCGCCGGTCTTGGTCACCACCGGGCCGATCAGGAAGGCCGCCCGGTTGATCTCATCGCCGTCCGGTTGCCAGCCGGTTCCGAGGTCAGGCAGGTTTCGTTGATCGCCGTACGCTTCATTGTCGTTGATGCGCGGATGCTCGCGACTGAATACCGACTCGAAGCTTCGAACATCGCACACGACTGGTTTGGCCTGTTTCAGATAGCCCTTGCGAAACAGCCGCGCATTGGCGGGTAGCAATGATTCCACTTGTGTGCGGACATCTGATCCCCCGTCCGCCAGAACGGTTTTCGGGGATCCGTCTCGGAGGTCGGCGTCTGGCAACTGAACCACATCACCCCGTCGAGACCGTTCAGGCTCTGATAGGCGGCGACCAGGAACGGCCATTCGCTCTGATAACGGTTCGGATTCTTCCACGCCGTCTCGGTGACAATAAAGGGATGTCCCTCTTCCATGCGGTAGTTGGTGCACATCCCAAAGGGTTTTGAGAGCACGGACTCGTTTACCAGATGGTACCCCGGATCGATCCGATAGTTCGCGTTCTTTCCTTCGTGCTGGAAATCCGACCCGACGTATTCATTCTCCGAATCGATATCCAGCGCGTGATAGCTGAACCTTTCCAATGCCTTCAGCTTGGAGTCATTCGCGGTCCGCCAGTTCGTCGCATTAAGCAGCTGCCAACAGCCGAGCTCGTCCCGCAGGAAGCGACTGATTCGTGCATAGAATGCGTGTTGGAACTCGGCCAGGAACTGCGCCGTGTCGTTGATGCGGATGCGGTAGCCCTCCGCCTTGGTGTCCACCGTCAGATCGTAGATCCGCAGACAGCCGATCCTGCCGTTGGCAACATCGTCGAACTGGTCCTTCCCCTTGAAACCGGTTCCCCACGCGTCCCAGGCCTCTTGCGTCGAGCCGTGTTTCTTGATGAGCCACTTCGTGAAATGTTGCGACAGTTTCTCCCGCTGTGGATCGGTCAATCGTTGAGCGGTCCAGAAGAACAACGAATCCTCGTTGTGCACCTGCAGGATCGTCACCGTTGGATCGTCCTTGATGGCCAGGCCGGTGTGCGGATTCATCCGCGTGTAGAATTCTCGCGTCCAATGCCGATAGGACTGCTGCACCTTTTCGTCGATGAAGAGCAGGCCTTCGGCGTTCTCCCCGCCGCCGGCGACGTCCCAGCTCTTTGGCAGGGTGAAGTGTGGATAGTAGGGGGGAGATCAGAACGGAGGGGCCGTTCTCCTTGGCCGCCATCAAGAAACGATGGGCTCCCGCAATCACGTCCGCCTTCACGTCCCTGAACGAGGCACCTTCGCGGGCGTTGCAGACCGTCACATGCAGGCGCGCGAGATTGACCCCCAGTTTCGCCAGCCAGCGACAATGGCGGCCCATGTCCTCCGGGCTGAATTTCCAGGCGTCGGTCCCCACTGCCCAGAACCGAATGGGCTCGCCATCGCCGCGAACGAAATCATTGCGGTCTGCACTCAGTCGTATGAACCCGTCCTGTCCGGACCGCTTCTCATTCAGATAACGCAGATCCAACTCCGCATCAGCCGTGAACCGGTCGCGCGGAACGCGCAGGGGCCAGGAGTTGGATTCATCCAGCCGGGTTTCCGCCGCATCAATCGACGTCAGGCCCAGCAGGCACCACAGAAGTAGAGCCGGCTTCTTCATGCAACGAACCGCATGACAACCAAAGTCGGGCGAGAATGCCAATCACTCTTTGGTCGAGGTCGAACCAGATTCCGCGCCTTCGTAGCGCCAGCAATCCAAACTTAGGTGGGGAGAGCCTACCAGTCTGTGTGAAAACTCCCGGCGTTTCATTGGACTTACAATATAGGCTCCCGTAATTGCGATCTGACGCACCTTGATTTCCTTTGAAGGTGGTTTGGAACCCTGTTTTCGACACCGAATCTTGGGCTCCGGAAGTTTTCACACAACCTGGTACTCGCGGCCCTGATCAGAGTCCCGAAGGGACGACACAATCAAGCCATGTCTTGAATCCCTTCAGAATTATGAAATGGGCTCGCGCTACGAATGTTGGCTACTCGGAAAGAAATGGCGTCAACTGCGCCCACAAGCGATGGGCTTCGTGGAGGAATTCCAGATAGTGTCTTCGTTCCTCCGTGAACTTCAATTTGGCGGCTTCGTAGTCGAGGCGGCTGGTTTCACCGGCTTCAAATAGAGCGCGGCGACGATCGAGAATCTTCTGCTGATGAGGCAGGATTTCATCACGTATATGCGTCGCGCGATTGAGAGCGGACTTTAGTTCGGACTGCAGCTTCGTCAGAGCGGCCGCGGCCGTTTGACGCAGCTGCGCAGCCTTGGCACGCGCGGCCTTGGCGTCGTCTTCGAAAGCCTTGGCAGCCGATTCCTTGCTGTCGAACAACGGCAATGAAATGGCCGCTTCAATGTCGATGGTATTGCGACGCGAACGCTGTTGACGACGATACATCAGACCGAGATTCAGGGCTGGAACGCGGGATGCCCGGGCGAGGCGGGCCTGCAGTTCCCTGGCCTTGACCGAGGAGCCGGCCGCGAGCAGGGCGGGCAATTCGTCCAGCACTCCGGATGCCCGAAGCAGATCATCCAAGGCGAGATTCGTCGACAGTTCTCCGGTGACGCGCCTGATGACAAGGTTGGTACGACCGATGGCAGCGGCCAACGCAGCGAATGATCTGAACTTCAGCGCCCGGGCTTCCGCCAGATCAAGTTCCTCATGATCCAGATCGGCATGTGCCACTTCGGAGGCTTCCGCAACGAGGTCACCTGCTGCAACCAACGCCTTCACCAAGGAGGCGTTGGTCCGAAGAATGTCGATGCGTTCCAGAAACAAATGTTCGCTGACCTGTGCGTATAGGGCGGTCGCAAAAGCTCCCCGCACGTCTTCCCGCACTTTCCGTTCGGCCGTGGTAAAGCTCAGGGCGGCCTGGTCGCGTTGGGCTTCCGCAACCTTCTTGCTCAATCGCCCCGTCTGGTTGAGCCGGATTCGCTGTGTAACTCCCACGAGGAAATCACCGTTCTGCGGATTCCCGTTCAACGGAATGCCCTCCGTTCTGGCGACGAGATTCGGATTGGGGCGCAATCCGGCCTGCACTGCCCGATGTTCGGCAGCGTTCCACTTCGCCACTGCTTCAGCGATCAACGGGTGATGTTTGGCAGCGAGACGTTCGGCTTGGACAAGCGTCAGTGCTGCGGAGTGCGCGGGTACGCACAATCCGATGGTCAGCAGATGAATTGAGAGAAACTTCATATGGCTGTTGTCGTTTCGGGTGTCGGCCCTAACGGGGCTTTGGAGCATACCCGCGAGCCCACGTCAGAGTCCTGTAGGGACGATACCAGTTGCATTCGCATGGTCACGTAACCGCCTCCCGTTCCACCGGCTTGCCAACTCGCAGATAGAGCGCCGGCACGATGACCATGTTCAACATCATGGATGAGGACAGACCGAACAGAATGACGATGGCCATCGGAGTTTCGATCTCCTTCCCTGGTTGCCCCCCGCCGAGGGCGAGCGGGATCAACGCGAGACACGTGGCCAAGGCGGTCATGAGAATCGGAGCCAGCCGTTCCATCGCCCCGCGATACACGGCTTCATGAAGATCCGTCACGCCTTCCTCCTCCTGCAGGTGACGGATATGCGAAACCAACATGATGCCGTTGCGCGCGGCAATTCCGAACACGGTGATGAATCCGATCAACGAGGCCACGCTCAGAACCCCGCCCGATTGGTAGACACCAATCACACCGCCGATTAGAGCCAGGGGCAGGTTCAACATCACCAGTGAAGCGTCGCGCACGGAACCAAAGGCCATGTGCAGGAGAAAACCGATTCCGATCACCACCGCGATCCCGACGATCGTGATCATGCGGGTGGCTTCGGCGGCGCTTTGAAACTGTCCGCCGAACTCGACGTGATAACCCGGATGCGCCGCCAATACGGGCGCGATCTCTTCGCGACATTCGTTGACCACTGACGCCACATCACGACCGGCGACGTTGCAGGAAACCACGATCTTGCGCTCTACGTTTTCGCGGCTGATGCGATTGGGACCAGTGAACCGCTCGATGCGGGTCACATTCGACAAAGGAATCCGCGCTCCCGAAGGAGTGTCGACCAGAACATCGCCGATGGTTTCCAGGGTCCAGCTGCGATCCCCTCCCAGCTTCACCACCAGGTCGAAGCTGTTGCGGCCTTCGGTGATTTCCGTCGCCTTTTCCCCCTGCACGGCGGCGTTGATGGCGCGTGAGATTTCGTCGACGGTCAATCCGTGCTGCGCCATGGCATCACGTCGATAACGAATCCGCAGTAGCGGCACATCTCGTTGCTGTTCGAGTGACAGATCGACCACGCCGGGAACATTCCCCATAGCTCTTC
>JAYPXF010000140.1:7839-17861 GCA_038154405.1 Verrucomicrobiales bacterium
TCGATGCGAGGTGAGATCGGTTGCCCGACCTCAAGGTTCATCCCGGGAACGGTCGCCAGTTCATCGCGCAACGCTTCCAGAAATACCTCCTTCGGCCGGTCTTTGAGATCCAGTTGTACTTCGAGCTCCGAAGATTCAACGCCCATGACATGTTCGTCCTTTTCAGCCCGCCCGGTGCGACGGGCGAATGCGACCACCTCCGGCTGACGGAGCAGCACCTTGTCGATCTGGCCGGCCAACTTGTCCGATTCTTCGAGCGACGTGCCGGGCAAGGTGACCGCGCCGATGGTCAGGCTGCCCTCATTGAACGGCGGCAGGAACGCTCCGCCAAAAAGCGACATCTGGTAGATCGCTGCAACCAATGCCAGCAAGGTGGGAATCGTGACCAGCCACGGATGTCCGAGAATGAACGGCAGGACCTTCCCATAGATCGCCTTGCAAAACACCGCCAGCGGCGCTTCCTTTTCCCGAATCACCGCCTTGCTCCCGGGCAGCAGGAAGTAGCACAGCACGGGCGTCACCGTCATGGCCACGACGAGTGAGGCCATCAATGAAACGACGTATGCCAATCCCAGCGGTGCCAACAGTCGACCCTCCACTCCGCTGAGGAAGAACACGGGCAGGAAGACCAGCACGATGATGATCGTCGCGAAGGTGATGCTGCGCCGGATCTCGATACTGGCGTTCAGGACCACCTTCAGGATCGGTTCGCGTTCAGCCTCGGGCAGATGATGGTTTTCGCGCAAGCGGCGGAAGACGTTCTCCACATCAATGATGGCGTCATCCACCAACGCCCCGATCGCAATGGCCATACCGCCGAGCGTCATCGTGTTCACCGTCGCGTCCAACCACTGCAAGGTGAACAACGCCGACACCAGCGAGAGGGGAATGGCGGTGAGGGTGATGAAGGTCGCCCGTAGATTTCCGAGGAAGACCAGGACCACGATCACGACCAGGATTGCGCCGTCGCGCAGGGCGCGAACGACGTTGGCCACGGCCACCTCGATGAAGTTTGCCTGGCGGAAGATGTTCCGATTGAGGTCCATTCCGTCGGGCAGCCGGGAGTCGAATTCGTCGAGCACGGCATCCAGGCGCCGGGTCAGCTCAAGCGAGTTCGCTTGCGGCTGCTTCTGCACACCGAGAACCACGGCGCGACGACCGTTGGCGGTGGCCTCGCCGCGTTTGGGAGCCGGGCCGATCTGCACTTTGGCGACATCGCGAACGGCAACCGGCACACCGTCGTGACTCGCGATCACCGTGTCCGCAATCTCGTTCGTGCGACGATACCTGCCCTCCGCCGACACCAACCACTCGGAGCCGGATTGGTTGATGACGCCGGCCGACACATTGCGGTTGCCCTGACGCAGCACCCGGAGCAGATCGTCCAGCGTCACGCCGTGCGCCATCATGGCTTCCGGCCGGGCGACAACCTGGTATTGCTTGTGCGCGCCGCCGATCGGGGTGACCTGGGAAACGCCAGAAACGGCCAGCAGCCGACGCCGAAGATCGGCTTCCGCAAATTGCCGAAGTTCCAATGGGCTGTGCTGGTCGGAGGTCAACGCCAGGAACATCACTTCACCCATGATGGAGGAAACCGGAGCCAGGATCGGCGGTTCGACATCATCCGGCAGAGCGCCGCTCACGACGTCCAACCGCTCGGTGACGATCTGGCGGGCGACGCGGATGTTCGTTCCCCAGCCGAATTCCACCCACACGATTGAGATGCCGACCGAGGTGGCGGAACGGATGCGGCGGACGCCCGCGGAGCCGTTCATGGCCGTCTCAATCGGGAAGGTCACCTGCTGTTCCAGATCGACCGGCGTCATGCCGTGGGCCTCCGTCACGATCGTGACTGTGGGAGCGCTGAGGTCGGGAAAGACATCCACCGGCAGGCTGCGCCCGACCCACCCGCCATATGCGGTGAGCAACAACGCCGACACCAGCACGAGCGCGCGGTTGCCAAGAGCGAAACGTATCAACGAGTCCATGCTGTTCCTCAATGATGATGTCCGTGCGGCACGTCACCGCCCGCCACGGCGGCAAGTCGGATCGCATAGGCGTTATCCACGACGATCATTTCGCCCGGTTCAAGTCCGGATACAACCTGGGTCCAGCCGCCGTCGCGGACGCCCAGCCGGACGATTCGCTTCTCAAACGTCTCTCCGGCCACCTGCACGTACACGGTGGTCAGGCCCTCTTCCTCGATCACCGCCTGGTCTGGCACGGCGATGATGTCGTTCAATTCGCGCAGATGGAGATCGACTGTCAGGCGTTGCCCGATGCGGTACCGATTGTCCGGATTCGGCGTGTCGATGTGAACGGCGATGGAACGGCTCCTTGGTTCCACC
Source organism: Verrucomicrobiales bacterium (assembly GCA_038154405.1). GTDB lineage: Bacteria > Verrucomicrobiota > Verrucomicrobiia > Limisphaerales > JAYPXF01. Next base: position 10,188 of record JAYPXF010000140.1, read on the forward strand.
TCAGTCGCAATGACTGCGATTCGTCCCACCTGTTCGTTGAACACCGTCAAAGATTCGTCCGCCCGTCCGGGGCGAGAAACGTTCGCTCCGGAAACGCTTGCCAGGTGCACCGACTGGCTTTCCGGTACGAACGCATGCACCTGCACTTCACGTGGATCCAAGGTGCGGGCGATCACCGTTCCTTCCTGCACAAACTCTCCAGTCGCGAAGGGCAACAGTTCGGACACCACCCCCGCGATCGGTGCGGAGAGAGTCACGGCCATGGGGGCGTCTTCTTTGCCCGTCAGCAATCCGGCGTTGGCACTCGCATACGCGCGCTCCAACGATTGCGCGCTCACGTGGGCGCTTTCCGCGAGCCGTAACTCCTTTTCGGCCGCCTGCAGATCGCGCGCGGACTTCGCCTCCACCTTGGCGAGGGATTCGATACGCCCAAAGGTCTTGCGGGCATCTTCCAATTCGATGGCCGCGCGATTCACCGCAGCCCGGGCCTCGACCAGTCGGGAACTGATCTCCGAAAACACCGGTTGAATTCGTCCCACAATCTCGCCAGCGGAAAGCTGCTGTCCCAGTCGTGGTCTGCTTCCGCCGATCGGGGCGAGAATCCGACCTGCGATCGGGGTTGTGATCGCGCCGCGCCGCTCGGCCGCGAGGTGGATTTCACCGGGAACAGAAAGGCTTTGACGAAGGTCTCTTCTACCTACCGGCCGCACCAAGGTCGGATGGTTCCACTGCTGCTCCTTCAGGAAGGCAATGCCGTCCAGTTTCTCCGGCACTTCCACTTTGTGGATCGCATCATGATCGGGATAGACCGTGACTTTCCCGAGTGACACTTCCACTGATTTCCCATCCTTCGGTATGCGCAGGGCGACCTGCCACTCGCCAGCTTTGGCAAAGTTGATCTTCGGCAGATAGACGCCCGGTTGGGACGGCTTGGATTGCACGTGTTCAAAGGACGCCCCGCTGGCATCCGTAATCACGAACTTGATGCTGCCCGTGGCCTTCGGCTGTCCATCTGACAAACGCGTGACGTGCGTCACCAATTCCACCGCCTTGCCCGCCTCGATCGCCTCGTGTTCGGCGAACACCTCGAAACCGTTAGTCCATACCGTGATGGGAAACGCGGGATGTTCATCCTCATCTTCCGCATGAGCATCGGCACCGTGGCTGTGGCCTCCGTGCCCATGTGAATGACCATGAGCGACGGCATTTTCAGGCGGCTTGCAGGCGGCTTGGCTCAGAGCCAAGGCGACAACAATGGCGAAGGATCGAAATAGAGTTTTTCTATGCAGCATCACAGCGGGAACGGTTGAACGGAAACAGACCTGCGACGGGCCAGCCACATGGTTGTCCGTCGAAAAAAGAAATGTCGGGAGGATCAGGCGCGTGGTGGAGCGCGGGAAGGACCGGGTGGCCCCGGCAGCCTCGAACCAATGACCGTGGATCGATGAAGCGTGCGATGGCCCTGCATCACCGCATCCGGCACGAGATCCACCTGCAGCGCGGCGAGGAAGCTGTCAGCCAGCTTCAGCGAATCCTGCTTGCCGGTGTATTTGACGTCGTGCTCATCCGCGGAGTGATGCTGATGATCGCCATCGTGATCATGACCATGATGGTGATGATCAGGTTTGCAATCAGCGTGACAGATGTTCTCCGGAGCGAAGCAATGCGACTCGGTGGCCAGATGAACCGGCACGTAGACCAGATAGGCAACAAACAGCGACAAGGTGAACAGGCCGGAAATGATTCCGGAATTCTTCCTGTTGTGTAGTGGCTTTCGCATCGCGATTGAATGAACGGGATCAAAATGAACCCGGAGATCGGACGCGTCAACCGTTTGCGTATTCGTTTATTGCGACCGCTCCAGAGCGATTTCCGCGCTGTCGACATCGTTGGAGAGCACGAAGGTGACCGGCTCGAATCCGAATTTCCGGGATCGCAAAGTGACGGGTACGCTCGGAACGTTGGTGAACACAACGATGCCGCTTATTCCCGACTGACCATAGAGCCAGCCCCCAGGAACGATGGCCGGTGTCTCGGAGGAATAGAACCAGTCCTGCTGCGGGTGCGGTCGTTCTGCCGATCTCAGGCTCGCTCCCGGGATCGGATTCCCGGCGGCATCGGTGAGTCCGATCTGAACGGTCCCGCCGCGCTCGATTACGATCTGCAATGGCGGACTGTTGCTGTTCACATCAACCAAGACCCGTTGTCGTGTGTAACCCGTTTTCTCGAAGGACAACACGTTTCTCCTGGCCAAGAGCGGGGTGAACAGGAACTTTCCAACTTCCCCGGTGCGACGCGGACGGGTCGAACCACCGTGAAAAATGTAGTCGGCGGTGATCGCTTCATGCCGGGTGCCCCAGACGTTCGCAAGTGGTTCTCCCTCTTCATTCAGTACCTGGACTGCCAGACTGAGCCCTTCTCGCATCACGAAAACATGTTCTCCTCTGAGGAGGTTCGATCGTGTGATTGCGTTGCTCAGATAAGCCGGTGCAGAGCACGTGTATCTGGCGATCGTCTCTTCAGAGACGGCGTGTTCCCGATCGCGACGCCGTTGCTCGGATCGCCGCAGGTCGGAGCAGACAAAACATGTGTGACAATGCAGCCATCCGCCCAGACTGCCGTCGGCACTGAGCTTCGCCGCCTTTCGCGCAAGATCGGTGAAAACCTTCTGCATGGCGTCTTCCGCCAGCTGGCGATCACCGTTCAATTGACGCAGCGCCGACGAAAACACCAACCCCCGATATTTCTCCACCAAATCCAGAAAAGCGTCTTCGGAGCCGTCGTTGAGGTATGCCTTGAGCAGTGTTTCCACTTCGTTGTTGTCTGCCATACACCCCTTTAACAAGGCGCCGAACCCCGGAATTCCACACCGCTGTCGAATAGTTTCAATCGGCAATCCGACCGGGTCGCGTAAATACAATTGAATCGCGAGATTATAGTTTGCTCAAAGTTCGTCGGGCGCATACTGCGGCCATGTACTTCTACGCGTTTGTTGGAGGCCTCCTGTTTTACGCGGTGATCCGCGTCCTCATCACCGGATTCTATACCGTTCGACCGGACGAGCGGGCGGTTGTCTCTTCGTTTGGCAAGGCGCAGCGGGCTCCGGGTGGAGGCACGGTGGAAGACCCCAACCTGAGCGATGATGAGAAGGAGCGCTACGCATATCCCGCCGTTAATGTGATCGGTCCCGGCGGTCCCTATTTCAAATGGCCCTGGCAGACGGTTCACAAGGTGAGTGTCGCCACCGAAGCCGTTGACATCGTGTGGGATCCCACCAAGTTCCAGGAGACCATCGAGTGCGTCACCAAGGACAACCTCACCACCGGCGTGAACGGTCAGCTCCGTTACCGCATCAACGAGAATCACCTGTATGCCTATCTGTTCGGTGTGACCGCGCCGCTGGAACACGTGATGGGCTACTTCGTTTCCGTGTTGCGGGAACGCATCGCCACCTTCACCGATCCGCGTGGCCAAAGCCTCGTGAACGAGGAAGAGATGGAAGGCGAAGGCGGATCCGCGGTGGAGCTTTCCGAAGGCGTGTCCATCAACGACCTACGCAAGAACCTGCCGGTCCTGAACGACTACATGGAACAACAATGCGCCAACACCGCTTCGCGTTACGGCATTGATCTCGATGCCGCATTGATCACCGAGATTGATCCGCCACCCGAAGTGGACCGGGCCCTGTCCGCCATCAACAGCACGCGCAACCAGGTCGCCGCGGACATCAGTACTGCGCGGGCGGACGCCGAACAACAGATCACCATGAGCAACCGCGCGGTGGAGATCGCCGGCAACAATGCGCAGGCCGAAGTCGCTCCGTTGAAAGTGCTGGCCGACACACTGACAAAGATCAAAGCGGAAGGCGGTTCCGGCGCCTTGCAAACCTATGTGCGAAACATGCGCGTGCCCTTGCTTGGTCGCGCGCAACGCATTGTCGTGAATCCCCAACCCAACAACTGAAGAAAGGAACAGATCATGGACATTTTCATCGCTGTTCTCTCAGCATTTGGCGGAATCATCTGCATTCCCATTCTCCTCGGATTCGCCCGCGGATTCGGACTCTACACCGTTGTCAGCGAGTGTGAGTCACAGGTTTACACCCTGTTCGGCAAGGTTATCGGCACGCTCGATGAAGCCGGGCTGCATTTCCCGATCAGCAAATTCGGTCCGCGGGCCATGCTGATCCCGTTCTTCGGCAAGCGTCACACGGTCAGCACGGCCATGCGCCAGCACTACCTACGCAACCAGATGGTGAACTCCGAGGAAGGTACCCCCATGGGCGTCGGCATCTGGTACGAGATGAAGGTGGTCAACCCCGTCGATTACCTCTACGTGAATGCCAACCCCGAAGGATCCCTCGAAGCCAACGTCGCCAGCTCCACCATCTCCACTCTCAGCAACCTGGAGATGGAAAAGATGTTGGAGGATCGTCACACGCTTAGTCGCACGGTTCGCCACACGGTTTCCCCGTTGTCGGAAAAATGGGGTTACCAACTTGGGTCGGTTTATATCCGCAAGGTCGGTTTCACCGACGCCAGCATGGTCAGCAACATCACCGAAAAGGTCGTGAAACGACTGGTGCAGGTGACCAGCGCAATGAAACAGGACGGCGACAACCGCGTCGGCCTCATCAAGAGTGAAACCGCCTACAAGGTCTCCCAGAAGATGGCGGAAGCCTCATCGAAGCGGCCCGAAATCGTCGGCGACACATTGAACGCCATCGCCAAGGATGACGACGAGATCATGCGTACGGTCATCGACGTCATGGAGACCGAACAACTGCTGGAATCCGAAGCCAAGGTCGAGGTGATGCCGGACAACGCATCCTTCATCGTGCAGCTGGGGGATGGGAAGGGCAGCGAACCCGCTCCACCATCATTGCCGACGAAACGCTGATTCCGTTCGCGGTGCAACAGCCGACAGCGGCTGCAGTGTCCACAGGTCATGGTTGCGATGGGCCGCTGTGTCCAACATGATTCGGCGTCTGGATCCGCATGAAGACTCTCGCTGGCGTATGCCGCCGTCGCTGAACAACCCAACGTCATCGTGGTTATGACCGATGATCAGGGTTACGGGGAATTGTCCGCCCACGGCAATCCCGTGCTGAAGACGCCGCATCTCGACCGGCTGCATGCCCGGAGTCTCCGCCTGACCGATTTTCACGTCGCGCCGATGTGCACGCCGACGCGGGGTCAATTGCTCACCGGCCTCGACGCCGCGCGCAATGCCGCCATCAACGTTAGCAGCGGTCGCACTTTGTTGCGTGCCAAGTTGCCGACGATGGCCAGCCTGTTGGCCAAGGCCGGATACCGAACCGGCCTGTTTGGCAAATGGAACCTGGGCGACACTTACCCGTACCGTCCCGAAGATCGCGGCTTTCAGGAGACCGTCTGGTTCCCCTCATCCCACATCAATTCCACTCCGGATCATTGGAACAACGATTACTTCGACGACACCTTCCGCCACAACGGCGGCCTGAAGAAATACCAGGGCTACTGCACCGACGTTTTCTTCACGGAAGCCATCAAATGGATCAAAGCAGTCCAGACAAAGAACCAGGAACAAGGAGCCAAGAACCCATTCTATCTGTATCTCCCCACCAACACCCCCCATTGGCCGCATTGGGTGCCGCAGAAACATCGCGATGCCATGAGCCGCGACTATGAACAGGCCGAAGCTGCCGGCAAACTGCCGAAATTGCCGGAGCGGAAACGCGCATCACTCATCTCCTACCTGGCGATGATCCGCAACATCGACGACAACTTCGGGCGTCTCGACAAGTTTCTGAACGAGGCCGGTCTCGCGGAGAACACCATTGTCATCTTCCTGAATGACAACGGCAGCACCTTTGGACCGGACTATTTCAATGCCGGCATGCGAGGTCGCAAGACCCAGCTTTGGGAAGGCGGCCATCGGGTTTCCTGTTTCATCCGCTGGCCTGACGGCAACATTGGGAAACCACGAAACATCAGCGGCCTCACCCAGGTGCAGGACCTGTTGCCGACCGTGTTGGATCTGTGCGAGGTGAAGACCGACGCCAGATTCAACGGCGCCAGCCTGAAGCCCGTGTTCGAGGGAGAAGCCGCCATTTCCAACGACCGTATGCTGGTCATCAACTACAGCCGCATGCCGCATGGCTTCGAATTCGCTGCCCCGGACAGCCCGTCGATCATGCGCCGCGAAGGCGCCGGCGTGTTGTGACAGAGTTGGCGTCTGTTGGAAGACCGGCTTCTCTACAACCTCGCCAGGGACCCACTGCAACGAACCAATGTTTTCGATCGCCATCCCCAGGTCGTCGCCCGGATGCGAAGCCACTTGGACACGTGGTGGTCCGACGTGAAGGACGTTGCCAATGAACCGCAGCCTGTCGTCATCGGACATCCGAAGCAGGACCCCGTGATGCTCACCGCCTGCGAATGGCTCGACGTGTTCATCGACCAGCAGTTGCAGACCCGCCGCGCCGACCTGAAGAACGGCTGGTGGGAATTGCAGGTCGCCCGCGGCGGCCACTACGAATTCGAACTCCGCCGCTGGCCCCGCGAAGCCAACCTTCCGCTCACCGCCGGCGCCCCTGCAGTCAAGACTACCGATGGCGAATTCATCGAAGGCAAAGCCCTGCCAATCGCCAACGCCCGCATCCGTCTCGGCACACGCCCCGGTCAAAGCTGTCGCGTAAGACCCGATGACAAACACGTCACCTTCAAGGTCTGGCTCCCCGAAGGCCGCACCCGCCTCTACACCTGGTTCGAAGACGCCAAGCGCCAGTCCCTGCTCGGCGCCTACCACGTCTACGTCCGCAAACTGTGAGGTGGAACGGCTCATTTGCCTTCTCTTGAAAGGCCAAAAATCGTTGTCGATCCGGGCGGGGATACCTACTTTCCCGGCATGAATTTGCTGGTCGCGGGCGGCGCGGGATATATCGGATCGGTCTTTGTGGAGGAGGCGTGCGATGCCGGGCACAACGTGACCGTTTACGACAGTCTCGTGGAGGGGCATCGCGAGGCGGTGGACAAGCGCGCCAGATTCATTCAGGGAGATCTCGCGGATCACGACGCGACCTTGGCGGCGTTGAAGGAATCCGAAGCGGAGGCGGTGCTGCATTTTGCGGGCTTCATCATGGTCGGTGAATCGATGAAGAATCCGACCAAGTATTTTCGGAACAACGTTTCCAACTCCATCGAACTGCTCGACGCCTGTGTAAATGCGGACGTGAAGAAGATCGTGTTCAGTTCCACGGCCGCTGTGTTCGGCATGCCGGATTGTGTGCCGATTGAGGAAGATTTTCCCAAGCAGCCGATCAACGCCTATGGCGATTCCAAGCTGATGTTTGAATCCTTGCTGAGGTGGTACAAGCAGATCCACGGAATCGATTATGTCGCCTTCCGCTATTTCAACGCGGCCGGCGCAAGTCCTACGCGCGGTGAAGCGCACAAGATCGAAACACACCTCATCCCCAACATCCTCAAGGTGCCGGCAGGTGAGAAGGAAAGCTGCTCCATCTTTGGTACGGACTACGACACCCCGGACGGCACGTGCATCCGCGACTACATCCACGTGCAGGATCTCGCGTCGGCTCATCTGCTTGCGCTCAAACCCGAAGCCAGCGGCCACTACAACCTTGGCAACGGCGAAGGTTATTCCGTGCGCGAAGTGATCGACACCTGCGAACAC
>JAYPXF010000141.1:0-16416 GCA_038154405.1 Verrucomicrobiales bacterium
GTCCAAGGTCAGGTCCTCAAACACTCCTTGTCCCAGAAAGTATCCGGTCACATAGACGTTGCCTTCCAGATCCACCGCCACGTCATTCGCCGCACCTCCCGGGCCGCTTCCGGCACCGCGAGCCCATGCCAGTTTTCCGTCAGGGGTGAACTTGGCGACGAAGATCTCAGAATCAGCCTGTCGCTTGAGTACCTGGCCGGCGCCAAACTTCAACTCAGTGGAAATGAAAGAACCGCACACATAAATGTTGCCCTGTCCGTCAACGGTCAATCCCCGGGCAATATCATCCGAGTCCCCACCGATCCGAAAAGTCCAATCCAATCCTCCAATCCGGTTGTATTTGGCGACGAAAATGTCGGATTCACCCATTTGAGGCAGGTTGGATCCACCATCCTTGGTCTTCTTTTCAAACTCTACCTGAGTTTCGGTCTTCAGAACGGTGTTGTCTTCGAATCTTGCCTGGGACTCGAAGTAACCGGTGACGTAAGTATTGCCGTGCGGATCTGTTGCTACGTGCGTGCCGTAGTCGAATGCATTACCACCGGCACTCTTCACCCAAGCGTAAGCGGGGCTTTCGGAACGCAGTTGGGCTTGCGGCCCCAGCAGCATGAAGCCGGTGAGGAACGCGGCGCTGATACGGGTCAATCGGCAAAGAATCGGTGTCCGTTGAGTTAACATGAATGGTCGAATTGTTTGGGTTGGCTGCGTCGGAAACAATTGGGGATCAAGGGATTCCGCTTGTCAAAACGGCAAACCTTATCGCTAAAGTTCCTCCCGAATTCAAGTTCAATCTGGAGATTGGCCCGCGTTCTCGAGGATGTGTTTCACCGCTTCGGAGAGGGTGTCGACCACGATGGTGGACGCGATTTCGGCAAGATTCTCGGCCTCCGTGTCCTTGCCGTAGCCGGTGCGCACCAGGATGCTCTCCCGCACGCCGGCATTCCAACCGCATCTCACGTCGCTCAGCTTGTCCCCGATCATGAAGCTGTTCGTGAGATCAAGATCGAACTCGGTCGCGGCGTCCAACAGGAACTCCGGGGAAGGCTTGCGTCCGCGACTTTCCTCGTCGGGATGTTCCGGCGCGAAGTAGATGCGTTCAAACCGGATCCCTTCGGGTTCCAGCAATTCGCGCAGGCGATTGTTGACCCGGTGCATGTCCTCAAGGGTGTAATACCCGCGGCCGATGCCGGACTGATTGGTGACGATAAACAGCAGGTAATCCGCCGTCATGAGGGACATCAGTGCCGGGACACAATCCGGGAACAGTTCCAGCCGGTCGGGGTCGGCGAGGTAACGTTTCTCGATGTTGATGGTCCCGTCCCGATCGAGAAACACCGCCCGCTTTTTCCCCGTGTGTGCCATCGTTAATCTTTGAAGCTGCTGATCAGTTCGGCCGGCTCCACCGTCGCCGTACCCACCTTCCCTACCACCACACCGGCGGCGTGATTCGAAATAATTGCCGCTTCCGTCGGAGAAGCGCCGGCGGCCACGGCCATCGTGAAGGAGCCGATGACGGTGTCTCCCGCACCGGATACGTCGAACACTTCCTGCGCGACGGTGGGGATGTGAAACGGTTTGCCGTGGCGACTGCAGAGCAACATGCCGAGCTCGCTCAGCGTCACCAGCAGAAGCGCCGGTCCGAGCGTTTTCATCAGGATGTTGACGGCCTTCATCAGGTTCACATCCTTCAACGGATCGGTATGTTTGGTTTCGTCAACCACGCCAGCGAGCTCGAAGACCTCCTTGCGATTGGGCGTGATGAGGGACAGTCGGTTCAGTCGCAACCGGTGAACCGGCTTGGGGTCGAAACTCAGCCAGATGCCGCGGGCCTGGCAGCGTTCGCGGATGCCATCAAGCAGTTCTTGGGTGACCACGCCCTTGCCGTAGTCCCCGATCAGGACTGCGTCGCATCCGTCCAGACGTTTGTCCACCGCGGCGAGCAGTCGCGAAACGGTGCGGGAATCGATCTCAGTCTTGGTTTCGCGGTCCACTCGCACGACCTGTTGCTGATGGGCGACGACGCGGATCTTCTTGCTGGTCTGTCGCGCCTTGGTGCTTACCAATCCGTCGTGCGCAATGTTCTGTTCGCGCAAAAGGGACTTCAGTTCGCGCGCGGCGAGGTCCGTGCCGATGGCGCCCACCAGTTCGGTTTCGGCACCCAGCTGCGCCAGATTGCGGGCGACGTTGCCGGCGCCGCCCGGCATGAAGTTCTCTCGTTGAAAATCGACGACCGGAACCGGAGCTTCAGGCGAAATCCGCGACACGCTGCCCCAGAGAAAATGATCGAGCATCACGTCGCCCACGACGAGCATGCGTTTGCCCGCGAATTTGCGGACGAGCTGGCGGGCGCGTTTGACGTCAAGATTCGAGTGGGATTTCATCAGCCGATCAAGGTGCGACCGGCGCGGGGGCGTCGAGGAATCCGGTCAAGGGACTGGTGGCACTGGCGGTTACGGTTTCGGAATTCGTTCCCACTTCAAAGGCGGCGCGGCCGGCTTCAACGGCGGTCTTGAACGCGCGGGCGATGCGCAGCGGATCGGATGCGACTGCGATTGCCGTGTTCACCAGCACGGCGTCGGCGCCCATTTCCATGGCCTCGGCGGCGTGACTCGGCAATCCGATGCCGGCGTCCACCACGACCGGGACGGTTGACTGTTCGATGATGATCTCGATCTGGTCGCGGGTGCGGATGCCTCGATTGGAGCCGATCGGCGCACCCAAGGGCATGACCGTTGCCGTGCCAACCTCCTGCAGGCGTTTCGCCAGAACGGGATCGGCATTGATGTAGGGAAGCACGGTGAAACCTTCTTTGACCAATTGTTCGGCGGCGGCGAGTGTTTCCACCGGATCCGGCAGGAGGTAACGGGGGTCCGGATGGATCTCGAGTTTCACCCACTTGGGCAGCCCGGCGGCGGCGGCCAGGCGGGCGAGGCGAACTGCTTCCTCCGCGTTTATGGCTCCGCTCGTGTTGGGCAGCAGCAGGTATTTGTCCGGATCAATGAACTCCAGAATGTTGGCAAACGGATCTTTCTCCCCACTGAGATCAGCGCGACGAAGTGCCACCGTGACGATCTCGGTTTCGCTCGCGGCGAGCGCGTCGCGCATGGTTTCCGGTGCCGCAAACTTTCCCGTGCCCAACAGCAATCGCGAGCCGAATTCCCGATCGGCGATGACCAGTGGCTTGTTGTCCAGACTCATCGCGGCAGAAAATAGGGGCGATATGCGCGAGCGTCGAGGGAGGAATCAGGAATGACCATTTGAGGCTTGGATTTTGGGATTCAAGGTATTACCTCCGTCCCATGAATTCCGATCCCATTCATCCTGAAGTCGCGGAGGCGTTTGCCAGTGAATCCTTTGACCCCAGCCGCCGGAAATTCATGACCCGCGCCGGTGCCGCCGTAATGGCAACCTTGGCATTGCGTGCGAATGGCGCGACTCCTCGTGATTGGACCGGAGTTTATCCGACTCGTTATCCGGATCCGGACATCGTGACGCTCGATCCGGAGTTCAACAAATACAAGCTGGGCAACACGCCCATCCAACGCATTTACCACAGCCCGAGCATGCTGTGGGCGGAAGGGCCGGCATGGAGCGGGGTGGGGCGTTACCTGCTCTGGAGCGACATACCCAATGATGTGCAACTTCGCTGGCTGGCGGAATCGGGAACGGTCACGACGTTCCGCCATCCGTCCGGCAACAGCAACGGCAACACCTTCGATTGGCAGGGACGGCAGATCTCCTGTCAACATGGTCATCGTCAGGTCGTGCGCTACGAACACAGCGGTGCGGTCACCGTGTTGGCCAAGTCGTATGGCGGCAAGCCGTTCAACGCTCCGAACGACGTCGTGGTGCATCCGGCAGACGACAGCATCTGGTTCACCGATCCGGGCTACGGCAGCATGATGAACTACGAAGGCAACAAGGGTCCACTGCAACTCAAGGAAGCCGTCTATCGGATCGATGCCCAGACCGGCAAGATCACCAAGGTGGCGGACGAAATCGTAAAGCCCAACGGCCTTTGTTTCTCGCCCGACTACAAGAAACTCTACGTGTCTGACACCGGAGCCAAGCATCCGAAGCCGATTCGCGTGTGGGATGTGGTCGGATCCAACCGGCTCAAGAATCCGCGCGACTTTGCCTCCATGCGGCTGGAATACCTCGACCCCAAGAATCCGAAAAAGAAGATCGAAGGCATGGGCGGTGCCGACGGCATCCGCGCCGACGTCGATGGCAACATCTGGGCCAGCGCCGGCTGGGTGGGTGACGGCTACGACGGCGTTCACGTCTTCAATCCCGAGGGCAAACGCATCGGCCAGATCTACCTGCCGGAGATCTGCTCCAACGTCTGCTTCGGTGGCAAGAAGCGCAATCGCCTCTTCATGACCGCCAGCACTTCCGTCTACGCCATGTACACCGAGGCGATCGGTGCGCACATGACGTGATGAGACCGCGCCCGCGGTTCGATCGAATCTGGCAGGCTGCATATCAAGTCGTAGCAGTGAGCGTGAGCGAGCAGATGGGGGCGAATCACGATTTAGGATTCGTCACTCGCTTCGTGAATCAAAATTCCATGAGCCAAGTGATTCCACCCGTGGCTGCCAATTCCGGGGACGGTTCGAAGTAACGTCCGCCGAAGGCGTTCAGGCGGGTCTGACCGTTGTAGCGTTGATTGAGCAGATTGTTCAGCGCGACGAATGGCGTGAGTGCCCCGCGCCCCAACTCGGTGGAATATCCGAGTCGGAGGTTCATCAGCGTGTAAGCGTCATTCTTTGCGGTGTTCGCGTCGTTCAGGTCGAATTGGTCCACATGCTGCAGGTCTAGTCGACCAAACCATCCGGACTGTCCGTGCCAACCGAGTTCAGTGAATAGTTGGTGTGCGGGAATACCCGGTTCGCGATTGCCGCTGAACGTTCCGCCGGTAGTGACGTAGTCGCGGTATTCGGCGTGGATGGCGGACCACGACGCCTGCCAATACCAACCGGAGGTCAGGTTGAGATCCAAGGAAAGTTCGATTCCCTTGCGTTCGGAGCGTCCGGCATTGCGAAAGAAATCCCGACCGGTCGCGCTGGTGAAGGGAATGAGTTCGTCGTCGATCTGCATGAGAAAGAGGGTCACTTCGCCGGTGAGTTGTCGGGCCAATTGTGCCCGCAAACCGACCTCGTAGCTGATGGCGGATTGCGGCCGGAGCGCCGCGTTGAAGCCGCCTCCGCCCGTCGGACTGGCAAACTCAGTGGTGGTCGGGGTCTGGAATGCCGTGCCAATGTTGGCGAAGAATGCGAGGTTGGTCCGCGCCTGATATTGCAGTCCACCGGACCAGCTGAACTGGTCGAGCGGGCGTGAACCCGAATCATCACCGTCGGTCAAGAAATGATCTTCCGCTTCAAAGCTTAGGTTGTCATAGCGCAGACCGCCGACGAGCCATAGACGTTCGTTCACTCGAAACTCGTTGCGCACGAATGGACCGACGCTGCGCACGCTTTCGTTCTGATCGAGTCCCAGTAAGCCACGAGTCCCGGCGACATTGGCATAGCGTTGACGGTTATCTGTCTGGAATTCGACATCGACCCCGGCCACCAGTTGATTGGCCGGCAGATCCCACACATGCTTCACGCCGCCACCCACGCCGAGGCGGTCAAACTGCACGATGCCGTCACCGGCTGCCGGCAAGATCGGCAGCTTGTTCGCGAAGTCTCGGAACAGGGAATATTGCGTCAGAGTGAGCTCGTGTTCGTCGGTGATGGAATTCCGATAAACGAATCCGAGTTTTCCCTGGGTGACCTCTTCCCCGGCATTGAGGGCCACGTTGCGGGCGCGGGCCTGACGACGGTCGCCATCCACTTCCGCGCGGGTCAATCCACCGGCGTCCTGCGACCAGGGCGTGTGCGCCTGGTTGAACAGGGTGGTGAGCGAGGAATGTTCGTTGATGAAATGACGGATCTTGCCACCGAGAAACCAGTTCTTCGATTCGCTGTGGCGACGGTATCCATTCAGCGAAGTCCAGGAGCCGCTGACGTGAAACGCTGATCGACCGATGGCGCCTCCGGCCTTCAGTTGACGTCTCTGGAATCCCCAGGAGCCTCCGGTCAGGCGGGTTTCCAGGAACGGTCGCGCATCAGGCTCATCCGTTGTGATGTTGATGACACCTCCGGAGGCGTTGCCGTAAAGGGCGGAGGCCGGGCCGCGCAATACCTCAATGCTGCTTGCCGACGACAGGTCGAGATTGTCGAGTTGGGTCTGTCCGTCGGGTGAGCTTTCAGGGAGGCCGTCAACGAGCAGCTTGATTTCCCGGACACCAAAGGCAGCCCGAGTGCCGAAGCCGCGGATGGATACGCGTTGATCCTGGGCCTGGTTGAAGCTGTTCTGCACGAAGATACCGGGCACGGAGCGAAGCGCCTCGTCGATGGTGAAGGCGGGTTCGGACAATCGACGTTGCCACCAGTCGACAACGGCTGCCGACGGGGAGACCTGAGCCGAGGTGGAACGCGACGCGGTGACGAAGGCCGGGGCCAATTGAATCAGGTTCGTCTCCGCGCAAGTCCGTCCAATCCAAAGAAACGAGAGGCAGATCAGGCAACGAACCGACATTGATCAATAGATCATGGTGGATTCCTCTTCCCGGATCGGGTTGCGGATCTGGTCGCAGCTTACCTCGATCGAGAGGCGGGAATCCTGCGGTGGCTCCGTATTGGTGGTTCTTCGAGCGGTCGTGCGAACACGCCAGGTGGCCTTTGCCTTGCCGCGAAGCTCCCGGATCGGTGCGATGCGGAGCCCCGTTCCGGTCGCAGCGGTCACGGACGTATCACCTTCTCCCGAGGCAAAGGATTGGCTGCGTGGCAGGTTGACGTCTACCTTCACGTTGCTGAGCGGAAGGTCTCCCTGGTTGGTGACGGTCACGACGTAGTTGATCATGTTGCCGTCGCGGATCGGATCCTCGACGTCCACGACTTCAATGAGCAGCCCATACACACCAAGGATCTTGGTCGTAGTTCCGCATTCCGCCTTGCCTCCCCGATTGCCGGTCACCTTGCCGGGAAACTTCAGATCGCCCGGTCTGGCGGAAGTGAAGGTGGCGCAGACCTCCTTGCCGCGACCGGGGTCGAGCTCGCCCAACTTCCAGACGATGGTTCCGTTTTCGTACGTGCCGTTGTCCGTAGCCGTCTGCGGTTCCGCGTTGTTGGGCAAGTTGAGAACCACCCGCGGGGATTCCGTGACTTCGCCCGTGTTGCTGACGGTCAGGCAGACCTTGACCGGACGATCGGTGAACTGCCGTTCCGGTGAATTGCATTTGAGCGAGAGGCGCGAAATCACGGGGCCGACGTACTCGATGAAGAAATTGCTGCACGGTTTCGGCGTGATGCACTTGTAGCGGATGCCCTTGGAGATGAAGTCGAACGCCAGCGCCTGAATCGGCTTTTCGCCGGCCCAAAGCACATCCATCAGGGCGATCGGCCTGCCGTTCTTGCGGGAGGACATGAAGGGCATGATCGTCCCTTTGGGAATCTCGAGGGGAACGATCTCGAAATTCAGCGCGGCATGATGCAGATCCTCCAGATCCCCGGTCCAGCCGGCCTGCCGGCAGATGGATGCGATGTCAGGCCTTAGTTTTGGATCGCGGAAGCGGCTGCGCAGATCTTCGATGGTGTGAATCGTCGGCGCGAAACGGGTAGCGGGATTCCCGAGTCGCGTGGCGCGGTGTTTGTAGCGGGCGGCTTCCAATGAACCGGGGCCGGTGAGAATCGTAAGCAGGAGAAGAAAGGTGATCTTGGTGGAAAAGAATTTCATTTGTAGCATTGAACGTCTGCGCGGGTTTCCGGCGCGTTGAACCAATGCCGCAGAATCATCAAAGTGTTGAGGAGCAGCACAGGCGCAATGCAGGACTGAAGCAAAATGCCCGATTGGCTGGCAAGCGAAACGAGCAAGCCCGCCAGTGCAAGGCTGAGCAACAAACCCGTCGCCACGCGCGCGAGGGGGGGGCGGATGAGTGAGGCGAGAATCAGTGCGAGCAAACCGGTCAGGAAGGTCAGTGCGATGTTCGCCAGCCGGCCGGATGGATGAATGAAATCCCCCTGCAGGGCGGCATTGATGTAGTTTAGCTGCAGTTCGGTGGCGCTCATCTCGCCGTTCGGGGTGCTGTGGCTGTTGTCAAAGACCATCGGACCGGGGCCCACCAAGATCACCTTGTCGCGAAAGTATTCGCCACTGTTGAACTCGGATTGCCAGGTCGCGGGATTCATCACGTGACCCATTGAGACGACCGGGAAGGTTCCCCCGGCGCCGGCAAAGCGAATTCGTGGGCGCACGGCGGGCGGTGGCAGTTTGGCTTCCTCACCCAGGAGTTGCACGACGCGGGCGGAGAGGGTGTGAAGGATGAGCGATTCGATTCCTAGCTCCTTTACGGCGGACGGCCCCATTGCTTGGGTGGCGAGATTGAGGTAGTCCATCCGGTAGAGCCCGTGGCGGACGATGTCATCCAGATCGGTGTGAATGTTCAGAACTCCCACCGAGGGACTGTGGATGTTCTCGCCGAACTCGTCGGTGGGCACGATGGAGGGGCTGGGTTGAATCAATGTGATCAGTCCTGATTCCATTTCAATCAGCCCCCCGACAACCACGCCGGGAGCATGATTCGTGATGACCTGTTGGAAATACTCATCCCCGTCACGTTGAGAGCTGAATTTGAAATTCAAGGCCACACCCTTTGCTCCGGCGTTCATCAGCTTTTCGGCCAGACGAGCGAACACGGCACGGTTCCAAGGAAACTCACCCTGCAAAGCCAGCAGCACGGGAAGGTCCGCCACATCGGCTGAAGTGAGCAGGGAGTCGGGCAATTCGTCGGCGTAGCTGGTCTTGTCAATCTCGACGTAGATCAGGCGCGGATCCGGCGTCGCGGGACGCCCGAGTTTGAGCCATTGATCGCTTATATGGACTTCGAGGTCGGCAACGGCCGGAACGAGTTCGGAGATGAAAGCGGCGAACAACGTGGTGACCAGCGCGATGAGAACGAACGCCGGCGAAAATCGTGCTCTTCCTGCCGTGCGATCTTCTGTTGGATCAGTCGGGTTCGATTCTTCGGCGTCCGCCACGCGGAAGTTGTTTCAGGAAATGGTTCGATTGGCAAATTCCGTTCAGACGTTGTCCGGCCAGCGCCACGTTGGAATATCGAGCAGGTTCTGTCCCTGCAAGACGGTTTGACCGCACACCTTCTCCAGGTAAATCGGATGGAAATCGGAAAGTTGCTCGATCTCGGACACCAATGATTCCGAATGGGTCACCACCCAGACCTGGCTTGATTCCGATGCGCGGACGAACAGCCTGGCCAAGGCCGGCAGCAGATCGGGATGCAGGCTGGTTTCCGGTTCGTTCATCACCATAAGCGAAGGTGGGCGGGGAGTGTGCAGGGCGGCTGCCAGCATCAGGAAACGCAGGGTGCCGTCGGACAATTCGGAGCTGTTCAACGGACGAAGCAGGCCGCGTTGTTCGAAAGCGACGTCGAACAAACCGTCCGCACGGCAATCAATGCCCAGCCGTGAACCGGGGAATGCCGTGGCGATCGACTCTTGCAGTCCTTCCGCGTCGCCCATTTCGAAAATGGTCTGCACGGCGGCAGCCAGATCGGCGCCATCGTGATTGAGTGCCAATGTGCGAGTGCCAACCTGTGGTCTTCGCACCGGTGCTTCCCGATCGGTTCGCAGCTGATCATAGAGCCTCCAGCGACGGATCGATTCTCGCAGCATCATCGTTTCCGGGGCATAGGTCGGATCGGCCACTTCTGACAACATGCTGTCGAACGGCTGCAGGTTCTCGTTGAGCTTCTGCCAACCGTGAACGCAGCGGGCCTGGGCGGTGCCGCCCTTGCGATCCACCAAGGTTGCGGCAGCCGAGAATCTTGCGCCGGTCCAGATGGCCTCCCGCTTTATCTCCGGGTCTCGAAAGAAAGCGGAACGGGGTGGATCCGATGCCATGGCGGGGAGTCCCAAAGAAATGGAATATCCGAAACTCTCTCCGGAGAACCCGAGTCGCATCCGTTTGCGTTTCTTGGGCGGGCCGCCTTGGACGGGTTGCGTCCCATCCATCATGCCCTTGCTGAGTTTCTCCGGGCCGGCCCAATACGTGGATGCGAGGCCGCCTTCATTCGCGAGGGCTTTGACCACGCCGCCGCGGGCGGTTTCGGCCAAGAGGCGGAGCGCGCGATAGAGATTCGATTTGCCGCTGCCGTTGGGGCCGGTGACGACATTGAGTCGCTGGAGCGGGATAACCACGTTGAGCAGGGAGCGGTAATTGCTGATCGCCAGTCTGGAAATGGAGTCGGACATGTCGGAACAATAGCGCGGAAGGAAGGACAGCCGCTGTCCATGCCCGGTTGTAACCGCTCGCGGATGAATCACGTCCGATCAGCGAACCATGATTCATTGCAAACGGTTGGTGGTCGTCGGGCTGGCCCTGGCGACGGGACACTTCGGGTTGTTGTCGGCACAGGAGAACCTGCTGGCCAAGGTCAAAGTGGTTCGGGACGCCATTGTCGGCGGGTGGCAGACGAAGGCTGGTGAACTGAGCGTGACGCCCGGTTCCGCGTCACGTTGTGTAATTGCGCGGGATGTGCCGAAGAATTATGAGCTGTCCGTGGAATTCACCCGGACCGCCGGCGGCGATTCGGTGGTGATCATCCTGCCCGTGGGAAACGTGTCTCCGGCCTTGGAGATTGGTGGGTGGCAGGAACAGGCTCACGGGCTTTCGCGGGTCGACGGGTTGCCGTCCAAACATGCCGACAATCCGACTTCGATTCGCCCGGCCGTTTCCCGAACAACGAAAAACAGACCGTAAACGTGTCAGTGAGTGTGGCCGAAGGGACGGGAAAGATTGTCGCCCGGCTGAACGGCGAAGCGCTCTTCAGCTGGTCAGGCAACTTGTCCCGATTGCAGAAGAACTTTGTGATGAATCTGACCACAGCGAAGACACTCGGATTGGCCGTGCAACAAAGCAGCGTGACCTTTCATCGTGCGACGCTGAAGGCGTCCCGAGGGCTCGCCGCCTTTCCGCCAAAGACGTCGCCTTCACCGGCAGCTCGGAAACCCGGAGACGGTGATCTTCTGGCCGGCTTGGGAGCAGGCGGCAATTCCGGCTGGGAGGCGTTCAATGGCGGCGCATTTGTGCGGGCGACCGAGGATGGACGAGCCGTCGTGCGGAGTCTGCCCAACCGGGGATCCGGCGATCTTGGCGCCTATCTTTCCGGGCGAAACTTCTCCGAGGGCACCATCGAGGTCGAGTTGCAGGGATCAAGTCGTCCGGGCGGCAGTTTTGTCGGGGTGGTGTTCCACGGCGTCGACGGCGAGACCTACGATTCCGTATATTTCCGCCCGTTCAATTTCGGACATCGTGATTCGGTAAGGCGCGGTCACGCGGTCCAATACATGTCCCATCCCGACTGGCGCTGGGACAAGCTGCGCAGCCAACGGCCGGAAGAGTTTGAGAATCCGGCGCGATCGGAGCCCGGTCCAGATGATTGGTTCAAGGCCAAGATCGAGGTTCGTGGCAAGCGCGTCCGCGTCTACGTGAACGATGCCTCGGCGCCGTGTCTCGACGTTTAGAAAACGAGCGAGACCAAGTCCGGCAAGGTTGGTTTGTGGTTCAACGGCGTTGCCGCCTTTCGGGACCTGAAGATCACGCCACGCTGATCGGGACGGATCGCAGATCCGACTCCCCACTTGTCCGTTCCGGGGGCATGATCGGCGCATGCCGGATCTTCTGACTGTCACCAAGCAAGGGCTGTATTGCCCAGTGGGTGATTTTCATATTGATCCGTGGAAGAAGGTCGATCGTGCGGTCATCACTCACGGACATTCCGACCATGCGACGCGCGGGCATGGCAGCTACCTGTGCGCGGATCCTTGCGTTGCGATCCTCAAGGCTCGACTGGGGAAGAAGATCAATGTCGAGGGAAAGCCTTTCGGAGAGTCGGTCGCAATCAATGGCGTGAAGGTGTCGTTTCATCCGGCCGGACACGTGCTTGGATCTGCGCAGATACGCGTTGAGCACTAGGGCGAGGTCTGGGTCGCGAGTGG
The DNA here is from genome assembly GCA_038154405.1 of Verrucomicrobiales bacterium. Lineage (GTDB taxonomy): Bacteria > Verrucomicrobiota > Verrucomicrobiia > Limisphaerales > JAYPXF01. The sequence continues at coordinate 12,060 of JAYPXF010000141.1, forward strand.
TGATTACAAGATCGAGGACGACGGAATCTCCGGTGCCTTCGAACCGGTGAAATGCAACACCTTCATCACCGAATCGACCTTCGGCTTGCCAATCTACCGCTGGGAACCGCAGGCGAAGGTGGCCGCTGAAATAAACGATTGGTGGAGTTCCAATCGTGAGAACGGGATAACTTCGGTGATCTACACCTATTCCTTGGGCAAGGCGCAGCGCATTCAACATACCGTGGACTCCAGCATCGGACCGATTCACACACATCCCTCGGTGGAGGAAATGAACAAGGCATATGCTACGAGCGGTGTTCAGTTGCCGGCGCGGGCGTTGGGGGCGGCGGCGGGTGGCCTGGTGATCGCACCGCCGTCGGTGGATGCCTCGGAATGGCTGCGGCAATTCGGTCGTTGCGAAACGGCATTCGTATCCGGTTGGAATCGGGTTTCAAAGCGACGATGGGGGAGCTTTGACGGTGGCTTCGTGATGTCCGATCACGTGGACTGGCCGGGAATGCTGCAGGCGATCGAACAATCCGCAGCCGAACGCGTGCTGGTCACCCACGGCTACACGAAACAGACCGTCCGCTACCTGCGTGAGAACGGCCGTGATGCGGACGGACTGGAGACCCACTACGCGGGTGAATCCTCCGAGGAAGAATGAGGAGATTCACCGAACTGCTCTCGCGTTCTGCACCCGGTAAGACGGATGAGCAGCAGGTGCAGTATTTTGTGGATTACCTTGGTGAGGCGCCAGAACGCGATGCCATGTGGACGGTGGCACATCTCTTGGGTGATCGGCCCGTTCGTGGAATTTCGGTGGAGCGTTTGAAGGAAGCGGTCGCGGAATTCTGCGACCTGCCTGATTGGCTGGTTGCAGAATGTATCACGCAGAGTGGGAACGCCTGCGAAGTCATGGCGTTGTTGCTGGATACTGCCGGGGTCATGGCAGCCGAGGCCCCGCAGATCTCGATCGCCGAGGTGTTCGAAGAAATTCTTCCTGCGGTTGCCCGAGGAGGCGCGTCTTGTCGGGTAGCCCTGCATCGTGCCTGGCGGTCCATGCGGCTGGATGACTGCGTCCATTTTCACAAGTTGATCACGGGGCGATACCGACAGGGGAAATGGCGTGCTGTGCTTGTTGCCGCGCTGGCCTCGCATTTGGGATTGGAGGAGAGTGTCATTGAATTTCGTCTGCGAGGGTTTGCCGGTCCCAACGTCGAAGCGTGGCGGAACTTGCGGGCGGAGCGCTCGGACCGTGATTCGGTTGCTTTGGTCTATCCTCATCCGACGGCGCGCGTGATTCGTGAGGTTCCGCCTGGTGCGGGAGAATTGAGTGAGTGGTTTGTGGAGTGCTATCGTCCGGGCGCGTATGTGCGGTTGGTGAAGCGTAGTGGAGAAGTGCTTGTGTGGGATGAAAACGATGCACTGATGGAAGACCTCCTGCCGGACTGGATGTCCGTGCTAAAGCGTTTGCCTGACGGTACAGTCTTGGAGGGCGTGTTGATCGTGCGGGCGGAATTGGCCGAGTCGATGGTTGATCCCCTGAGATGCATGCTTCGGGACATCTTGGAATATGAAGGGACGGACTTGTCGGAGCAGCCGTTTGGGGTGCGACGACGAGTGTTAGAAGAGCTTTGGAATCGATGGGATCGCGAGTCCACGCCGGTGCGTATGGTGCAAGGTGATCTGTTCGATGATGAATCCAACCAGATTCCTTCCGCGGATCCGTTTGAGTTGGAGTGCGGGGTGGTTGCCGAGGATTGGGACGAAATCCGGCGATTGGTGAAACGGTCAGCGATGGCCGGCAATCGCGGAGTAAGGTGCACCCGTAAAAGCGCCCTCGCGACGGAAGATTTCTGGTGGTGGAAACCGGAGCCGCACCGGGTGGATGTGGTCCTCCTCGGACTCAGGCGTAGACGGGCAAATGACGAGTTGATTCTGGGTGCCTGGCGGGATGGTGAACTGGTACCGGTGGCGACTTTGCCGTTCGTCGGCGCTGACGGGGAGTTGGAGGAATTGCATGGATTTGTTGCCGGGCACACGCTCCGAAGGCGTGGCCCCATCATTGATTTGGAGCCGATCCAAGTATTCCGTATGGAATTCGAATGGGTTAGTTCATCTGAACGGCATCAATCCGGCATCATCTTGGAGGCGGCCCGGTTGCTGGAATGGAGAAGAGGACTGGATCCTTCTGTCGCGACACGGTTGAACGCACTGACGCTGCTGCGTGAGTCGCTCACCTAAGAGCCGTAGGTGCCCGACTGACTGTGGCTACGGGACCTACCTATACCACCGGTTGGGGTTCGGGCCTATTTTTGATCACCCAACAACGCATCCATCTTAACCCGAAAGGTTTGAGATGCTGCACCTGATGATCATGTTGACCCTCATGAGTATTGCCATTTCCGCGCTGCTGGCGTCGGGATTGCCGCTTGTGCTGGGCGTCGTCGTCAACGGTTTCGTCGCCGTGTTTCTGTGCCGGGCCGATGTGGATGAAGAATCCACCGCTTACGCAATCGACCAGGACCCGAAACTGCCGGCGGCTTTCCATTGATGGCGAATTAGGCCGAGGCTCGTTCGCATGAACGGCAATTGGTTCGACTTGCGCCCGGTAAGTCGGTAGCCAATTCCGCGTGCCCGCGAGCAAAGCCAAGCCAGCCACGAAGCCGAGTCCGGCAAAGCGCGTGACCGAGTCTTTTGCGGCGCGTGGTTGGAAGCCTTTCAAATTTCAGAAGGAGACCTGGAGAGCCTACCGGAATGGTGAAAGCGGGCTGGTGCATGCACCAACCGGAACGGGCAAGACCTACGCGGTTTGGGCGCCGACGCTGATTGAGTGGTTGGAGGAAACCAAACGCCGGAAGCCGTCGCGCAAGGCTCCTGGATTGCGAATTCTGTGGATCACCCCGCTGCGCGCGCTGGTGCAGGATACGACCCGGGCATTGATGGATCTGGTTGAGGAACTGGAGATGCCTTGGACGGTGCAGGCGCGAACGGGCGACACGTCCTCGTCGATGAAGGCGAAACAGCGCAAGGCGTTTCCCACCGCGTTGGTGACCACGCCGGAAAGTCTGTCATTGTTGTTGTCCTATCCGGAAACGCGCGAGCATTTCACGGATCTCAAGGCGGTCATCGTGGACGAATGGCATGAATTGCTTTCCACGAAGCGTGGGGTGCAGACGGAACTCGGTCTGGCCCGATTGCGGCAATGGAATCCTCGGCTCAAGACTTGGGGACTTTCCGCCACGCTGGGGAATCTTGACGAGGCGTTGGACTGTCTGGTTGGAACGGGAAACGCCGGCCGATTGATCAATGGAGACCTGCAGAAGAAGTTCGTCGTCGAGACGGTGATTCCCTCGGCGATGGATCGCTTTCCTTGGTCAGGTCATCTCGGATCCAAGATGGTCGGTGAGGTGGTGAAGGCGATCGAAAAGGCGAACACTACCTTGGTGTTCACGAATGTTCGTTCGCAGACGGAATATTGGTTCAATGCCATCAAGGAGGCGCGGCCGGATTGGGAGGGTCAGGTTGGAATTCACCACGGATCGCTTGATCGCGAGGTGCGGGGAGGGGTGGAGGATCGGCTGCGCGCCGGCACGATCAGGGCGGTGGTCTGCACGTCGAGCCTGGATCTGGGAGTGGATTTCACTCCGGTGGAACAGGTGATCCAGATCGGCGGACCAAAAGGGGTTGCCCGTTTGCTGCAACGGGCGGGTCGTTGCGGTCATCAGCCCGGCGCGGTGAGCAAGGTGATCTGTGTGCCGACCCAGGCGATGGAAATGGTGGAGTATGCGGCGGCCCGGGAGGCCATCAATGCGCGGCGCGTGGAATCAAGAGAGCCGATTCGGGCACCCTTGGATCTGCTTTCGCAGCATCTGGTGACGATTGCGTTGGGCGGCGGTTTTGAGCTGGGCGCGATGTTGCGAGAGGTGAAGACGGCCTGGTCGTTTCGTGATCTGACGGACGAGGAATGGCAGTGGACCGTTGATTTTGTTGTTCGTGGCGGTCACACGCTGCGGGCCTACGATCAATTTCGCCGGGTGGTGGAGAATGACGGGGTGTTCACGGTGGAGGCAAAGCCCATTGCGAAATTCCATCGCATGTCGATCGGCACGATCACAAGTGACCAGGCGATGTTCGTGAAATACAAGTCAGGTCGTTCACTGGGCACGATTGAGGAATCGTTCATTTCAAAGGTTCGTCCCGGCGGCAACTTCGTGTTTGGCGGCGAGACGCTCAAGCTGATCCGGATTCGCGAGATGACCGTGTGGGTGGAAAAGGCGAAGAAGGGCAGGGGAGCCGTGCCGGTATGGGGTGGCGGACGGTCCCCGCTTTCCTCCGAACTCGCGAAGGGAGTGCGGGCCAAGTTTGAGGA
>JAYPXF010000141.1:16426-17816 GCA_038154405.1 Verrucomicrobiales bacterium
TTCAAGGCACGGGAGATGAAGGCCGTGAAGAGCATCATGCGGCTGCAAGACGAGTGGTCGGTGATTCCGGCGAGCGATGAGTTTCTCGTGGAAAAGACGATCACCAAGGAAGGGGTGAATTGGTTTGTGTTTCCCTTTGCCGGAAGACTCGCACACGAGGGATTGGCCGCATTGGTGGGCTACCGCTTTTCGCGGAAAGAGCCGATGACGATTTCGGTCTCGTTCAATGACTACGGTCTGCATCTGGGGACGACATCGGGTCGTGAGCTGGGCGAGGGTGATTGGCGTGAACTGCTTTCGCCGCATCGCTTGTTGGAAGATCTTCTGGAATGCCTGAACGCGACGGAGCTGGTGCGGCGGCAATTCCGCGAAGTGGCGCGGGTGGCGGGACTGGTTTTTCAAGGCTATCCCGGCGCCCACAAGTCTGCACGACAGGTGCAGGCATCCAGCAGTCTGTTCTTCGAGGTGTTCAACAAATACGATCCGGAGAATTTGCTGCTGACGCAGTCACGCAAGGAAGTGCTGGATCGACAGTTGGAGATTCAGCGCCTGCGTTCCAATTTGGAGGAAGCCCAGTCGCAGAAACTCGTGGTGCGAGAAACCGAGCATCTCACACCCTTCGGTTTTCCGTTGTGGGCCGAGGGCCTGCGCGCGCAGGTGACTTCCGAGAAATGGGCCGATCGCGTGAAACGCATGGTTCAGGAACTGGAAGCGGCCGCATAATCGTAGCACCAGACTCTGGAGCGCTGGCGTTGGGGTGGCGATCACACGTGCGTTGGATCACTTCTCGCAATGATACCTCGTCTTCGGCTAAATCGCAGCGCTCAATGTTGTCGGTAACCTGGTACGAAGAAGAACTGATGCTGTGTCCTGACCGGGCGGTGTATTGGCCGGCCGGATCTGCTCTCTTCATCGCCGATCCGCATTTTGGCAAGGCGGCGACGTTTCGACAGGTGGGGCTTCCGGTGCCGGAACAAACGACAGTGGAAGACTGTGCGCGTCTCAACCGTTTGCTGGACCAGACAAAGGCGGAAATATTGGTCATCCTGGGCGACTTTCTCCACTCGGATCTTGGGCGGGTATCCGTGGTGAAAGATCAGCTTTGCGAATGGCGATCGGGGCACACGAATCTTAATATTCATCTCATCCGGGGAAATCACGATGTCGGTGCGGGTGATCCGTGGCCGGAACTGGGAATCGAATGCCACGACGAACCTTGGCGCCATGGACCGTGGCATTGTCGGCACGAAGTCGATGAAGGAACGAAAGGGCCGCAATTGGCCGGTCATCTGCATCCTTCCGTTTCAGTCGCGGGTGAACGCGTGGCGTGCTTCTGCAAACGGGAATCGCATTTGATTCTACCGGCCTTTGGATCGTTCACCGGGACGCA
>JAYPXF010000142.1:0-5356 GCA_038154405.1 Verrucomicrobiales bacterium
CTTGTCGTGACGGTGATAGCGGTTGCTTCCGGGTCGGGGGGCCATGAACGCGATGTCCGTGATGGCGCCGGCGCGGGCCTGGAATCGCGTCGGCAGGGCGATGTAGATGTGCGGCGCCCGGAAGTAGGGTTGGGTGCCGTTGGTATAGAGATGTTCGCCCTTTCCGTTGGCCAACATCTCAACCGGCTCCGTCCAGTTCAGGAAGTCCTTGCTCGTGCTCCGGCGAATGCTGCGGACGCCATTGCGGAAGATGCGGTAGTAGCAGACGTATTGTCCCTCGGCCTCCGACCAGAAGGCGACGTTCTGCGAATCAAAGTTGCCCTGGTCTTCGGTTAGGATCGGCTCCTTCTTGAGGATCTTCCAATTGAGCCCGTCCGGTGAGGCAAAGACCCGCAGACCGCCGACGCCATATTTTTCGCGCAGCTTCCGACGCTCATCCTTCGTCCGCCACGGCGTCCAGTTCTCCGGCGGATAGCGACCACCACCCAGTCCTTTGTAGCGCTCCGCCGCCGGCACACCGGGTCGGGTGTCGATGAAGGGCGTGAAGTTGTGCGTGACCAGGAACGTGTCCGGCCCCATGTCGAGCACGACATTACCTTTGGGAATCTCCGGCACGTCGTGAATCCCAAGGTTAGGTTCCTTCCAGTTGATTCCTCCATCGGTGCTTTCGGCGTAGAGGGTGACCTCCCCCTCGTGATACTTGCCCCAGCCGTTGCGCCAATGCGCGCCCGGCACTTTGTCGCCGCGGTAGTAGAAGCGCAGTTTGTTCCCGTCCTTGAGCATGGTCGCGTAGTGTCCGAACGGACGTGGGGGAACGCGTTTCAACTGTTGCGGCTCATGCAACTTCAATCGCGTGCCGTTCAGTTCACCGATCAAGAGATCGTCGACGAACAGTTCACGGCGAGCGCTGATGTTTACCGGTTCGGCCGCCTGCAGGAGCAACGGAAACAGCAGGAAGATCAAGGCACGCTTCATGGCACCTCAGTGAAACGCATAAAGGAAGGGCGTCGAGTCAATAGTTCGACGGGCGCCGACGTTCCGCCGCCTCACCTGATCGGTTTGATGGAAACGATGTAGACCATGATCATGGCCTTGCCGGATTTGGCGGGATTGATGCGGGCGAGAACATTGACCGGTTTGTCGAGGTGTGGGGCAACCTGCTGGGCGAGTGAATTGATGGGGTAGTAGATCTTGCCACCCGGGTCGGTGAAGATCAGGTCCTTGCCCGGCGGATGAGAGAATGTTCCGACTGTCTGGAGGCGCTCGCTGGTTGGCGTCTTGGTCGGGGCAGGTTTCGGCTTTTTTCGGTGGGCCTGCAATTCCCGCCAGGTCAGCTTGCCATCACCGTTGGCGTCCGCCTGTGGGAACTTCTTGAAGTAGCTGTCTTTCCAGGCCTCGGCGTCGCTTTTGGTCGGCGCGGGTTTGGGTCGGGAGGGAATCATCGTGAGCAAGCGTTTGCGATAGGATTCCAGGCGTTCCCGGTGGTTGGAATCGTGGACAAGGTTCTCCCATTCGTGCGGATCCTTCGCGGTGTGATAGAGCTCCTCCTTCGCATTGCGATAGCGGATGTAACGCCAGTCCTTGAATCGCAGGCTGTAGCTTTGTTCGGCCGGGTCGTAATACTGGGCCCAGCGGTAAAGCGCCGTCAGGGCCGCGTCGGAGCCGTGCCATTTCCGGCGGTCAGGTTTGTTGAGCAATGGCTTCAGACTGTGTCCATCCAACGGACGACCCTTGTCGTTCTTCACGGTGTCTGTCGGCAGGCCACAGAGATCGATCAAGGTCGGATAGAGATCAACCAGGCTGACGGGTAGATCGGAGACGCCTCCGGCCTTTGATACGCCCGGCGCGCGTATGATCAGCGGCACGCGGGTGCTTTCCTGCCAAAGCGAGTTTTTGTAGAGGTAGTCCTTCTCGCCATTGCCCCAGCCGTGATCGCTGGTGAACACGATGATGGTGTTGTCCTTGAGCGCGGTGCTTTCAACCACGTCGAGGATGTCACCAACGAGATCGTCGACGGACGCGACACTGGCCAAGTAGGCCTGAATGAACTTGTGCAGAGCGAGTTCGCGATCACCGCCGTGCGAAGCGACGAGGCTGTCGTAGATCTTGGTCCCGCGATCGCTGCTCCGATCATCGGGATCCTCGTTGACGCTGCTCTTGAAGGTGTCTTCCGCATCACCCGGACGAATGTCCGGTAGCTCAATCGAATCGAGTGGGAACCGGTCGAAATACTTCTTCGGCACGATCAACGGCGTGTGGGGCCGCACAAAGCCCACACCCATGAAGAACGGCTTCGAATTCGGATTCGCCGCCAGCTCCTGCAATCGCTTCACCGCCCATCGGGCGTTCAGTTCGTCACCGGTCGGATCTCGATCATCGTCGGATTCGTAACGCAGTTCGCGTTGCTTTCGCCAACCGCCGGTGCGCCAGATCAGCTTTTCCTCCGGGCGTAGTTTTCGCAGGGGACCGAAGGAGCCATCAATCGCTCCGAAGTCATCGCGGAACGGAGCCGGTACATCGGGATGCGGCAGGTTGTCCAGCCCGGCGTAGGCAAACGGGCCGTAGTCCGAAGCATGGCCGTACTCGTTCCACTGATTGCGATCGCGATTGTGCATCACCTTGCCCGTGCCCAGGGCGTAGTAACCATGCGCCCGAAAATGGGCCATCATTGTGCGGGAATTTGCGAGCACTTCATTCTGATCCCAGTGTTCAAATCCGAAAACGCCGGAGGTATGCGGATACAGTCCGGTGATGAGGCTGGCCCGCGAGGGATTGCAGATCGGGATGTTGCAGTGTGCTTGCCGGAAAGTGACCCCACTCCGGGCAAGCCTCGCAATGTTCGGCGTCTTGGTCTGCGGATGCCCGCCGAAACCTTCGATGTAATCATTCAGGTCATCGCAGATGATGAAGAGGACGTTCGGCCGCGCAGCGGCCAATGACGAATTACCCAAACACCCGGATACCCAAGGAATGAATAATGACCAAATGACGAGGGCGCCAGCCCATCGGCGGCCGCGTGACTGGATTCGGAGTTCGAAATTCGACCTATGGATATCCTTGGGTGTTTGGGTCATTGGGTATTTCGTCATTCTTCAGAAAGTCACTGCCAATTGGCAGGATAACCTAACAGTGTGCGTCTCCGTTTTCCAAGGCCATACCCAATTTGGTCGGCTTCATTTGGACACCCGTCATGTTGGATCCGCAGATCCAGATGCAAACCCTCATGTCGAAAGACCTGTGCGACTTGATCCGGGCTGACGTTCGTCTCATCATCCTCCAACAGTTCCCAGAAATCATGGCCATTTACGGTACCGCAATTCTATCGGGCTGCCTCATCGTCGGACTGCTGGTTGGCCGCGCGCTCGGCTGGTTGGTCGGCGTGAAGGCAAACATCGGGGGTGTCGGCATCGCAATGCTGCTGTTGATCCTCTGCTGCGACCGGTTGCATGCGGCGGGCCGCATGAAGGCGCCCACCGAGCAGGGAGTGCTCTTTTGGAGTTCGGTCTACATCCCGATCGTGGTGGCAATGGCCGCGAGTCAGAACGTCTTCGCGGCCATGAAAGGCGGTACAGTCGCGATCGTGGCAGGTGTGCTGTCTGTGGTCGCCTGTTTCGCGCTAGTGCCGGTGGTCAGCCGGATCGGTTCAGCGACCAACGAAGAGGAGGAACACTGACATGGAACTCCTTCATGCACTCGAAGCCGTTCTCATCAAGTATTCCCTGATCACGGCCTTCGCGGTGGTGGGCTTCACTGTCTGGCTCTCCTACGTGATGTCGGAACACCTCACGCGGGGACGTTTACACGGCTCGGCGATCGCCATCCTGATCGGATTGGTTCTCGCCTATGTCGGCGGCATGGCCACCGAGGGCAGAAAGGGCATCGCGGACATTCAGGTGTTCGCCGGAATCGGTCTGATGGGCGGCGCCATGTTCCGGGATCTGGCGATCGTGGCGACGGCCTTTGGCGTGCGCATGGTGGAGTTTCGAAGATCCGGTTTGGGCGGCGTGGTGTCGCTCTTCGCGGGAGTCTTCGTGTCTTTCGTCGTCGGCGCGGCGGTGGCCCATGCCTTTGGCTATCGCGACGCGGTCAGCCTCACCACCATCGGCGGAGGGGCGGCCACCTACATCGTCGGACCGGTGACCGGTGGCGCCATCGGGGCTTCTTCGGAGGTCATGGCGCTGAGCGTCGCGGCCGGATTGGTGAAGTCCGTGCTGGTCATGACGTTGACACCGTTTGTCGCTCCGTCCATCGGGCTCAACAACCCGCGTGCGGCCATGGTGTTCGGTGGATTGATGGGCACGACCAGCGGCGTGGCCGGTGGATTGGCGGCGACGGATCCCAAACTCGTTCCGTATGGTGCCATGACCGCGACGTTTTACACCGGCATCGGCTGCCTGCTCGGCCCGTCTCTTATCTTCATGATCATCCGTGCCCTGGTCTGACTTACCCATGACTGAACTGTCTCTCATTTCCCGCGCCCGATCGCATGGCGATGCCGTCGCCTTTCGCGATCCCAATGCCACTTTCACTTACGCCGATCTGCTGACACGTTCGGCTTCGATCGCGATGGCGCTGCTGGACGGCACGACGGATCTGTCCGAAGCGCGGGTCGCCCTGCTGGTGCCCACCGGTTTCGACTACACCTCCGTGCAATGGGGGATCTGGCAGGCCGGCGGGATGGTTGTTCCCTTGTGCCTTTCCGCGACGGAACCCGAATGGGAATACGCACTGACTGACTCGGCGATCTCGACCGTGGTGGTCTCGGCCGACATGGCGGAGAAAATCCGGCCCGTCTGCGATCGCCTGGGAACCCGGATATTGGTGCTGGAAGAATTGCCCGGGAACGATGCTGCCAAACTGCCCGAACTCACCGGCGACCGTCGGGCCATGATCCTCTACACGAGTGGCACCACCAGCAAACCGAAAGGCGTCGTCACGACCCATGACAACCTCCGGGCACAGATTGCGATGCTCGTCGAGGCCTGGGAATGGCAGGCCGACGACCGCATCCCCCTGTTCCTTCCGCTCCATCACATTCACGGCATTGTAAACGTGATGTCCTGCGCGCTGTGGGCCGGCGCCACCATTGAACCCTTTTCGCGTTGTGATCTGGCCACCATCCTTGATCGGGTGAAGGCCGACGCATACTCCGTCTTTATGGCGGTGCCAACCATCTACGTGAAACTCATCCAGGCATTGGATGCTGCTGCGGACGATGGGCGTGAGGCCATCACGGCCGCATTTGGCCGCATGCGTCTGATGATCTCCGGATCGGCCGCGCTGCCCGCGAGCGTTCACGAACGCTGGACGGAACTTACCGGACAGAAACTGTTGGAACGCTACGGCATGACCGAAA
>JAYPXF010000142.1:5366-17811 GCA_038154405.1 Verrucomicrobiales bacterium
CTCGAACCCCTTTCACGGCGAGCGACGGTCTGGTGCGGTTGGCAAGCCGCTGCCGACCGTGGAGATTCGGCTGAAGTCGGAGAACGGCGAGATCGTGACGGTCGAAGACGAGCCTGGTGAAATCCAGGTGCGCGGACCGGCCGTGTTCCTGGAATACTGGCATCGCCCGGAGATCACCCGCGAGTCGTTCGATGAAGGTTGGTTTCGCACCGGGGACATGGCGGTGTTGGAGACCGGATACTACCGCATCATGGGCCGGCTGTCGGTGGACATCATCAAGAGCGGTGGCTACAAGCTGTCGGCATTGGAAATCGAGGCTGTGTTGCTGCAGCATCCGGACATCCGGGAATGCGCGGTGATCGGCGCAAACGACGATACCTGGGGAGAGGCGGTGGCCGCCGCGGTCGTCCTGAACGATGGCGAGGCTCTGGAACTCGACTCGTTGCGAGACTGGTGTCGCGACCGAATGTCGGTCTACAAGATCCCCAAAATCCTCAAGCTCCTCGACGCCTTGCCCCGCAATGCCATGGGCAAGGTGACCAAGCCGGCGGTGCAGAAGCTGTTTGTGAATCCATGATCTCGGGTTGCCACCCGATCACCGGCCCCGAGTCTCCCAGCGATACAACGGCAGTTTCCGGGATCGCCCCCGCGTCGTTCACATCAGCGGTGTTTCGCGCGGCTTTGTTCGTAGAGTTTGATGATTTCCGGGTCGGTCAAGGCGGCTTTTAGAATCACCAGTTCGTCAATCCGACCGTTGAGATTGCGGATGGCGAACCAGGGGGTTTCGCGGAAGGGTTGACCCCAGTTGCCGATTTCACCGTTGCCGATGCGGAGCGTTTCGATGAGATAGTCAGCCGAGATCTGCTGGCGGCTGATTCGTTTGCCATTCACGAAGTGGGACACCTGCCGTGTGGCGGGATCGAAAATGGAAGCCAGATGCATCCATTGACCGCTCATGGATTTGTCCCAGATCGGGGACGAGAAGTAGACGCGATGGAAGCCCGCATCACTGGGCATGTTGGGGTTCGGGCGCTGGTCGTCCACCATCACGGACAACATCAGCTTGCCGTCGTCGCGGATCTGCCAGTGAGGTTCGCCGGTCTCGTACCCGTCACCCATGAAGAGGGCATTGTAGCGCCGATCAAGACTGTCGATCCGCACCCAGGCGGCAAAGGTGAAGGCACTGAATTCACCGGGAATACGAACACGTACCCGGGATCCCGGCCGGCGAAACTCCAGGGCCTGCTTCATACCGGGCCAGCGGCCGGCGGTCGACTCGGCCAGCACCACCGCACCGTCCAGTTCGGGATTGCGTGGTTCCGCCAAGCTGGCAATGAGGGCGGACTTCTGGGGCCGATCAAAGGTATAGTACGCGATCACGCGATCATCGCGGGCCAAGGCATTCCGGTGCGCCACCCAGCGTTCATAATCGGTCCGCCGGCGATTTCGGGCGAGGGAATCAAAGTTTCCGGCATCCGGGAAATCAACCCGACCGATGGCTTCCGGGGTGGCGGCATCGCCGCTGGGCAGACGCCATGCCGCGCCTTTCTTGACGATGCGTTCCTTGCCGTTGCGATGGCGAAACGAAATTTCACCGTCAATCACCTCGACGTGTGCCTTGCCGTTGCGAACCTCCAATCCGAATTCCGTTCCGAGGTCGATGATCTCGGTCTCGGGACCATGCAGCTTGAACCCACGGGCGGCCGGAGGAACACGCATCCGCACCACTCCTTCACGGCAGTTCGCTTCCCAGGCCGACTTGAGCGAGATTTCGGCAGGTCCCTGGACGACCATGGTTGCGCCGGAGAAAAACTGGATCTCGGCGACCCCCGTCTTTAGTCGGAACACTTCCGCGCCGAGACTGTCGCCTTCCCGGAATTCCGCCTGATCTGCAGCCCACTCGGCATCAAAGAGATTCTGCATCACTGCAAATCCTTCCGCCTCCGTTTCCGGGGGCGACTGTGGTTCGACCGCGGCAGCCACATGTTCGACGCTCACCTTCGGCCGGCCGAAGTGCATGATTGCCAACCCGAACAGGAAGGCCAGCCCGGCGGCAATTGCGACGGGAAAACCGCCGGGGCGTCCCGAGGTGATTGGCAGCGAAACGATATTCTCCGGCTGCGGCTCCTGTGCCATCCACGGTTCTGATGCCGAGTCCGCAGCCCCCTCTGCCTGTTCCTGGAGATCGTGATGCAGCCCCATGCTTCGTCGCATCACCCGACGCAGTTCGGGGCGCATCAACATCCGTTCCTGCAATTCAGCGAAGGACTCTTCGTCGATGGTCCCGTCGAGGCAGGCATCGATCCATTCCTGTTCCTCCGGCAGATCTTCAAATCGACTTTCGTTCATGCCGCCTCCCCGGATTGAAGGGCCTTGGATTCGATGCATTTCATCAGCTGCCGGCGCATCCGCTTCAGTCGCATGTAGAAAGCCGCGGCAGTGGATCCGGCTTCCTCGGCCATTTCCTTTACGTTGACCCCGGGGGTGTAGGCCAACATCACGAACTGCCGCTGCTTCTCCGGCATTGCCAGCAGGCAGGATTCCAGGGCCGTATGTTGCGCGTTCCGCCCCTTGAGCTCTTCCGCCGCCTCTTCCGCCATGAGTTCCAGCACGTCCTCCCGAAACACGAGGCGATCGCGCGCCATCTTGCGGCGATAGGCCAGGGCTTCAAACCGGGTGACGACACAGACCCATTTCATGAAATCCGTATCCAGGTCGAACTGGTCAAACTTGCGCCAGATCGCAATCGCCGCCCGTTGAACGACTTCGTCCACGTCGCCCCAACTCGGCAGGAATGACCCGACAAAACGCCGCAGTTCCGCTTCGTGATGGGCAAACAGTTTTACGAATGCCTCGTAATGTTCGTCGTTGCCTGAGTCGGTTGTGTCATCTGAATCAGCCATGTAACCACTAGAGATACTGCCGCAGGAGCTGGAATACTAACGCGGAAATGCAGTGAAATGTTTCCCCTCACGCCCGTTCAGACCGGCCAAAGTTGCAGAAGACTGGTTATTCGTTCAACACGGCGTGGGCGTGTTTGGCGAAGAGGCCGCGGAGGTCCTGCTCGTATTGGCGGAGGATCTTTTCGCCGAGGCCGTTGTGGTCGCCGCAGCGGTAGAGCGCCCGTGCGAGGATGATTTCGCGCAACGGCTCACTACGTTGTTCCTGCCGGTTGCTTTCCGTGATGTTGCCAATGGCGTAGCCGGTCATGCGGTCGCGACCGAGCAGGTCCGCCAGGGGCTTCGCCGCAGATTGATGGCGAATCGTTTCGCAGGCGAGGGCCACCGTGCGATGGTGGGAGAATTCGTTGGCGGCGGTCAGGCTGGCAACCTTCTCAAGGATGACTGCCAGCGCTTCCGGCGCGCCACTCTTACCAAGCGCGATGATGTGCGAATCAAGGCGCGAGATGCTGCCGCCGTATTGGCCCATGCCGCGAAAGTTCCAACCCTGGTCCCATTCGCTTTTGCGAATGTGTGCGGCCAATGTAGGCGCGCCGGTGGCATTGCCGAGCATGCCGAGAATGTTGGCGTAGGTCAGTCGATGTTCGGGATCGTCCGTAGCCTGATACGCGGCTTCTAGGTGCGGCATGGCCCGCACGGCGTTGCGCAGGATGACGGACAAGCCGTGGTGATCCTGAACGACCGTGGTCACAGCTGACTTGACCGCTTCGTCGCCTACCGTCGACGAATCTTCATGGGTCAGCACCTCCTTGGGCAGCGAGCCGATCTCGACGAGATGACGCTGGAGTTTTCGGACATCCAATGAACGCGGAGTGACCCCGCGGGCGGTCACGAAGGCGGCGGCCACTCCGGCGGCATAGCCTTGATTCTGAATGCAGGCTTGCATGCGCAGCACAGGCATTGAATCGCGATGGGCGCTCATGCTGAGGCCGGTGACGATGAGACCATCCACATTTCGCGGCAGCAGCGCCCGAAACGGCACGGGCGCGGTCATGCTTTTCTTGTCCGGGAAATCGATGAAGAACAACGGATGCACGGTGTAGCCGTGCGTGTCGAAATTGCTCTGGTGCATGGAGATTGTGTCGTGCCAGGTCTTCTTGTTCACGATATCCAGCGGGTCCACAAATGCCTCACCCACGATACGACGGCGCTCGCGCGAATCGATGAAGGAAGACAGGTCGTAGCTGTTCTTGTACTTGCGCCGCGCCGCGACAATCATCCGCCATTGACCGACCACATCCGATTCGTCGGCGAAAGAGTAGTCCGTGTTCATGTAGCCGGTGCCCAAGGCGCGCGGTGAAAGCCCCGTCCCCTGCATGGCAACGTGTTCCGCGGAAGTCGTGATGAAGTCCGCGCCTGCGGCGACGGCGATATCCGAATTGCCGGTGGAATCGATGACGGTTCCCGCCAACACGACGCCGCGTCCTTCCGGTGTGGCAACCACAACACCACGCACCGTTCCATCCACGACCCAGGCGCCGCAGGCGAGCGCGGAAAACCAGATGTCCGTCCCTTCCTTGGCGTTCGCCCGTCGCCACCATTCACGTTTGGTGACGGGATTCCATCCGCCGCGACGTCTGGGCCCGCCGATCTCCTTCACGCCGTCATCGACCTCGAGGGTGAAGCCTTTGCGATAGCCGTGGTAGTACTGGGAGATGAGTCCCTGCGTTCCGACACCTCCGAGATGATCCTGGAACTCGATGACCAAGGCTGAAGCGCCGTGACGGCCCGCGCCTATCCCGGCCGGTGCTCCGCCGGTGCCGCCGCCAGCCACGACCACATCGTATTCACCGAGCACGGGCAGCTTACGTCGTGGCGAAGGAATGGTCGACAATCCGCGATGCGTGGGACGGGCACCGTTCAGGAATTCTCGGACTTCACCATGCGTCTGGGTATTGGCACCGGCCAATTCCGAGAAGACACGAACGTTCTCGGGCGCGGAAACGGATTTTGCGACTTCGGCCGCATGTTTGCCAACGCGTTGGCCGAGGCGCATCTGATTCAACGGTTGCACCAGCTTGGCGGCGGCTTCCCGCGAAACATCGGCACAACCGCCCAGCACGTAGAACCGCTCAATCTGCTTTGGCTGCAACGAGGCGAGTTGCAATGAATCGAGATCGAGTTCGCCACCAACAAGCGTTGCCCGCCCGATCATCGGGTCGGGTGGAATCTGGAACAGCCGATCGGATTCGTCGACGATCTCTTCGGTGAAAGTCCATTCCCGTGCCAGCACTTCCGCTGCCGCAAAAGACTTGGGACTCGCATCCGACATGGGAATCTTGAGCTGATAGATGTGCACATCGTGTTCGCCTTCCTTGCTGTAAAAGTGCACATCAGCCGTTTCGCCGCTGACGATGCCCTTTCCTTCGCGCAACGGACCGCCGACCGCGATGCGCTGAAAGACCTGCTCACCGCCGGGCCATGGCTGAAATTGCGCCCCCGCCGACCGGGCCGCCGTGGCGCGCGCGGTCGCGTCAATGATCACCTTTGCCTTCACCGCCTGGCGGCCGGCGCGATTGGCGATGACGATGCCGGCAGGTTGACCATTCGCGTCATGCAGAATGTCGGTGGTCGCGGAGCCGTAGAGATATTGCACGCCGGCCGCGAGCAAGGCTTCGTCCAGCGCGATCTTCACCTGCATCGGCGTCGCCGGCGCCCGGACCGTATCCACGATCTCGACCTCCCGGTCTTCGATCAACAGCAGTTCACCGAGCAGAATGCGTTTGGCGTTTTCGGCTTTCTTTACCAGCAGCTTTACGAAGCGGCACGGTTGTTTGATCTCACGTTGGAAATGCACCTCCGGATCCGAACCGGTGTCTTGATCCTTGATCGAACCGAGGGAGCGCCAGAGTCTGCCATTCGGTGACGTCCATAATTCGACGTCCGCCACCTCGAATTCTCCTCGGCGAAGGAAGCCGAACAGATGAAGTTCCTGCAACCGGACAATGCGTCCCAGATCGGCAATGAGCGTGACGTCTGCGTCGTATTGCACGGATTGCTTGACCGCGTTCTGCCACTTGCTGTCGGTGAGAACCGTCTGCTTGGGATCAGGATGAACCCGGTTGGGTTTCTGATCCGCCGTGTAGGTGAACGGCAGCCGATTGGGAAATCCAGTGATCGGACTTTCCCGGACGAATACTTCCCGTTCCAACGCCGTACGCGGTTGCTGTTTTTCGTCCAGCCACAATCGCAAGGTGCCGGTCACGTCCTCACCGAGATACGGACGCGGTGCGGCCAGAAAAACTGAGGCACCTTTCTTCGCCGCTTCAACCGCCGCGGTCACACCGCCCACCGTTCCGCCGACCACCACCACATCCACGTCGTACGCGACAGGAATCTCGCGGGCGGACTCGACTACGTCTTTGGCCGTTCCGCCGACAACGAGCGCAAACAAGGCGAACACTCTTGGCAACTTCATGCCCGCAGGATTCAAGTCGCAAAGCGAATTGCAAAGTACGAAAACGGATGGCCACTTGTTGAACGCGCCAGCGTCCTGGAGTGCACCGTTGCCCGGCGCTTTGTAGGGCATGGTCAAGCAATGGATGTTAAAATTCCGAAACCCCATGGCGTGAACGACGGCCCACAACGCGGTCTGCGAGACCGCACTCCAGGACGTTGGCGCGTTAAATTGTGATTCCCTGGAAAGATTCGGATTTGGACAGGCATGGGTCTCGTTGAGATGATCCGCGGCCTTGACCACTGACGCCACCGAATCACGCCGAACGCGCGCCCGCTTGCTGCACTTTTATCGTGTCGGAGTGTTTGTGGCGCTGCTGGGCCTGATCCATGCGCAGCATCGGTGGTTTGTCGCGCAGAAGCGTGGAGCTCTCAAACAGCTGGTGTCGGTGGAACAGGTGCGGAAGTTTTTTCCTGAGGTGGTGCGAATGGGAGACTGGGATTTCGGTCATGGCGGGCAAAATGTCTTCGACAAGGACGACAATAAGATCGGTCACGTCCTGCAGACTTCACCGGAGGCGGATGGGATAACCGGTTTTTCGGGTCCGTCCAACACGTTGCTCGCGTTCGACAAAGACCGAAAGATCATCGGCCTGGCCGTGTTGCGTAGCGATGACACGCGGGAACATCTGGAGGTGGTGATTCGAGATCCCGGATTTCTGAAGCAGTGGCACGGACTGACGAAAGAGGAGGCGGTCGCACAAGCCGAGGTCGACACCGTGTCGGGTGCGACCCTGACGAGCACGGCCATTGCGGATGGCATCGCGAACAGGCTGGGTCGCAAGAAACGCACGGATCGTTTTCCCGAGCCGATACAGCTGGAGGAAGTGCAGGCTGTGTTCACCAACGCCACCACCTTGGTCCCAGAGCCGGAATTGGCCGGGTTGTTCCGCGTGATGGCGGCTACGAATCAAGTTGTCGGCTACGCGACGCGTACATCCCCGCATGCGGATGAGATGATCGGCTACCAGGGACCGACCGATGTCTTGTTGCTGCTCGACGAGAAAATGCGAATCGTGGGCGCTTCGACGCGGTCGAGCTACGACAACGAGCCCTACGTCGGTTACCTTGAAAAGGATCCGTATTTTTACAACACCTTCGTCGGGTTCGCGTTGAACGAGATTGCGCAACTGGATCCGGTGGACGCGGGACTGGACGGCGTTTCCGGGGCGACCAAGACCAGCATCACGGTTTCGGAAGCGATTATTCTCACCGCCGGGGAATTGACCCGTCCGAGACCGAAACCGGCACCTCAACCATTGGTTCGCATCACCGACCGTGACCTCGGAACGGGTATGGTGGTGATCGCGGGAATGTTGATTGCCTTCACCCGGTTGAAGGGGAACAAACGCTTGCGCGTTGCGTTCCAGATCGTCCTGATCGGCTACCTCGGCTTCATGAATGCGGACATGGTTTCGCAAGCCCTGTTGGTTGGCTGGGCGCAGAATGGTGCGGCATGGAAGGTGGCGCCCGGTTTGGTGTTGCTGACGGCAGCAACCTTGTTGGCTCCGATCTTTTCTGGCCGACAGGTGTTCTGCACGCATCTGTGTCCCTACGGCGCCGTGCAGGACCTGATCGCCCGGCGCGTCCCGTGGAAACTGAAATTAAAGGATTGGCTGGCGACCGGATTGAACGCTGTCCCGACCTTGTTGTTGCTCACTGTGATCCTGGTTGCAATGGGACACTATCGATTCAGCCTGGTGGCCATCGAACCCTTTGACGCCTTTGTTCCCCGCATTGCCGGGGTCGCAGCCATCACGATTGCGTTGGTCGGTCTCGTCGTCTCGTTGTTCCTGCCGCGGGCCTACTGCCGCTATGGCTGCCCGACAGGCGCGATGTTGAAATTCATCCGGTGGAACAGCGCCGGCGACAAGTTTGGTCGGCGGGATGTCGTCGCTGCCGCATTGCTCGTTGTGGCCGTGGCGATGTTGATCCTGCGATAGCGATCGACCACAGAGGGCTGGTTTTGGCCAAGATTTGGGTTTACGCGACTGCGTGTCGGGTGGACGGTTGCTGCCCGGTTCCACCAAGTTTGATCTACGAGAATGTTGAAGATCAGAGTGGTTTCGACCCTCTATTCTCTGTCGATTGCCATGAAATTGAGTCTGAAATCTGGAATAGCCCTGCTCGCGCTGCTGGTTGCGTCGCTCTCGTGCGATGCGGCGGCCGATCAGAACAAGAATCCTGCGCCGAAAGTATCCGCGTATCATCAACAGGTGAAACAGCTCCTGCCGGTGGCCTGGTGGTCGTTTGACCACGGCCGGGCGGACATGGGTGAACTGGTCGGGAAGGTCGACTTCGGACAACCCGGTCCGGATTCGAAACGGTTTAAGTCATTCGTCGATGCAAATCGTGCCGCGCGTTTTGTCGACGCCACCAACAAGGGCGCGGCCATCATCGTGGAAGATCCGGGGCCGGGCAGTCAGTTCGATTTCGACAACGGCGATCCGATCACGATCGAGGCTTGGGTAAATCCGGACAAGGACCTGCGAAACGGTTCCACGATGTATGTTCTCGGCAAGGGGCGTACCGGCAATCCCGGCCAGCTTGCCCATAACCAGAACTACGGCTTCCGCGTGTTCCGTTCCGGCAATCGGGTGCTGCTCAGTTTCCTCTTCCGCAGCCGTACGGTTGGCGCCCACAAGAGTGACTGGCATCGTTGGGATTCATCCGAGGGGTTCGTCCTCGGATCGGGATGGCATCACGTTGCGGTCACCTATGTCTTCGGCAAGCCGGAAACCATCCGCGCCTACGTGGATGGCGAGACTGTGAAGGGCGGCTGGAGCTCCGCCTATGCCGGCGCCACAAAGCAGCCGCCGATCGTGGACAATGACGACGTGTGGGTCGGCTCCTCGATGAATCGCAGCGCCGGAGCGAGCTTTCGCGGACTGTTGGATGAGGTGGCGCTTTATCGGCGCGCGCTGACGCCGGAGCAGTTGACCGAGCGTTACCCGATTGAACCGTATGTGCCCAAGTTTGTGGACGGCGCATTGAAGCCCGATCGCGTGCGCATCGAGGTGGTTGAGAATCTCGGCAAGACCGGTTCGTGGCCGCGACGCTTTGCAAAACCGACGGTCGGTTATGATGAAGCTGCCTTCGGCTTCTTCAAGGTGGTGGAGAAATACACGGACTCCGGTGTCCGCGATGCGTGGACCAATCCCTTCATGCTGCGGGCCGCCACCAGGATGAAGTTGCCGGCCGGTGATCATGAGTGGTTGCTGCGCGTGCGCGGCAAGGCCCGGCTTTGGCTCGACGACAAGGTGATCGCGGAAATCGATTACGGCCGTTTCGGCGGAGGGGCGCACAATGACGTGCACGCGACGGACGTGGTTACGGGAACCGACCTGCGTTACATCGGTCCGGGCGATCGCGAGAAACTGGTGAAGGTCAAGGGGGATGGCAAAGAACACCTGATCGTTCTGGAAATGATCGCCGGGAACGGCCGCGTTCGCGCAACGCTTGGTGAGACGAGCCTGAGCGTGCGCCAGAAGAATGGTGGCTTCGCCTTGTTGAGTCCCGCCGGTCGTCAGGTGCCGCTGACCGACGAGGGCTGGAAGACCTATCTCCACGAACGCATGGCGTATTACCAGGCCCTGAATCGCGAACGTCGGGTTGCATTGCGCGATTCCGAAACGGAGTATTGGCAACAGCGCCATGCCGCCGCCCGGAAGACGATCACGAAAAGGAAGCCATTGGCACACAAAGGGATCGACGCCTTCCTGAACGCCACCTGGACCAAGGCCAACGCAACGGCGGCCAAGACGGCGGGGGGCGTGAACTTCGCCATGCAGATCAAACCGATCCTCGGCGAACAGTGCTATCGCTGCCATGACAAGAAATCGAAGGGCGGCCTCCGCCTGAGTTCGCGTGAATCCGCGCTCCAGGGTGGCGATTCGGAAACGCCCGCCATCGTTCCCGGCAACCCGGACGACAGTCTCCTGTTGGAACTCATCCATCCGGACGCCGGGGACGACATCATGCCGCCCAAGGGCACGCCGTTGTCGGGCAAGCAACGCCGGCTGATCGCGCAATGGATTCGTGAGGGTGCGCCATACAGCGAAGGCGGAAAGAAGATCGAACCCACCGACCGGACGGGCGATCTGGATTTCCTCCGTCGCGTTTCATTGGACACGGTCGGGGTCGTGCCAAGTCAGGCGGAGATCAATGCCTTTCTGAAAGACTCGGTGACCGATCGCCGCGCCGAGGCCATAGACCGGCTGTTGGCAGATGATCGTTGGGCCGATCACTGGACGGCCTACTGGCAGGACGTGCTTGCGGAGAACCCGAACATTCTCAAGCCGAGCCTCAACAACTCCGGCCCGTTCCGATTCTGGATCCACGAGGCGTTGCAGGACAACCTGCCGATGGACCGGTTCGTCACCGAACTCGTGATGATGCGTGGCAATGCCAAGGCGGGTGGGCCGGCCGGTTTCGGATTGGCGGCGCAGAACGACGTCCCCATGGCCGCCAAGGCGCATATTCTCGGAACGGCCTTCCTGGGTGTGGAAATGAAATGCGCACGTTGTCACGACGCCCCGTATCATTCCTCCAAGCAACGCGAGTTGTTTCAGCTCGCAGCGATGCTGAAGCGCGACCCGATCAAGCTGCCCAAGAGCTCTTCCGTACCCGCGTCCACCTTCGAGGGACGCGAGCCGTTGATCAAAATCACCCTCAAGCCAGGTTCAACCATCGACCCGCATTGGCCCGCACCGTTCGCCAAGGGTTTTCTGGCAAAGGTGGATGCTGACCTGGTACACGATGGGAAGGACAGTCGTGAAGAACTGGCCGCCATGATCACTTCGCCGCGCAATGAGCGCTTCCCCAAGGTGATTGTGAACCGCATGTGGAGGCAGTTCATGGGCGCCGGCTTCGTGGATCCGGTGGACGACTGGGAGGCTTCACAACCGAGCCATCCGGAACTCTTGGAATGGTTGGCCCGCGAACTGGTCGCGAACAATTACGACCTGAAACACATCGCGCGCCTGATCTTGAACTCCGACGCTTACCAACGACAGGCGTTGCCGCTCGAGTCCGGAGTGAAGCCGGATTTCTCCGCGCCGGTGCAACGCCGCATGACCGCCGAACAGGTGGTGGATTCATTGTTTGCAGTTGCCGGCAAGCCGCTCGAATCCGAAGAACTCACCATGGACAATGACGGCACCCAGAGCGCCGCTGCGATGATCAGCCTCGGCCATCCACGCCGGGCTTGGGAATTCACCTCGCTGTCCAATGAACGCGATCGTCCTAGCCTCGCCATCCCGAAGGCACAGGCCATCGTCGACGTGTTGGAAAACTTCGGCTGGCGGCCCTCACGACAGGAGCCGAAGAGCATCCGCGAATTGTCACCCAACATGCGCCAGCCCGCCATCGTGGCGAACGGTTCGCTGGGAGTCTGGGTGACCACACTAAGCGAAGATCACGCTTTGACTGCGTTGGCTGTGCAACCCGATCTTTCGCTCAACGACCTGATCGACCGCGTGTTCCTCAGTGTGCTCACCCGCAAGCCGACCGACAGCGAACGCCGTCTTTATGCAGACCTGCTGGGCGATGGTTTCAAACAGCGCATCGTTCCGGAAAAGCAACGCCCGCCGAAAACTCGCCGCGAACCGCTCAAGCATGTTTCGTGGTCCAACCATCTTTCCGAAGAGGCCAACCGCATCAAGATCCAGCTCGAGAAGCGTGCCCGTGAAGGCGACCCGCCGACCGTCGCCCTGCGCGCGGACTGGCGCGAACGCATGGAGGACATGCTTTGGTCCCTCATGAACTCACCCGAATTTGTATTCCTGCCGTGAACCCAAAATCCAATTCACAAGTCATGAACCGACGTCACTTCATTCAGGCCACCGGCGGACTCGCGCTGGCCGGTTCCACCGGACTTTCCCTTGCCAAGGAGACCAGCGCATTCCACTTTCCCAAGGGCAAGGCCGAACACTGCATCCACATCTGGCTCGGTGGTGGTGCTGCGCAGGTCGACACCTGGGATCCGAAGGCGCTCGGTGACGCCAAGGCCAAGAAGGCCGGCAGCTATT
>JAYPXF010000143.1:0-1139 GCA_038154405.1 Verrucomicrobiales bacterium
GCTTTCGGGCCGAATGCCTGAACCGGGAACTGCTCTACACCTTGAGCGAAAGCCGTGTGGTCTTTGAAGACTGGCGCAGCTACTACAATGATGAGCGACCGCACCGTTCGTTGGGCTTGCAAACCCCGGCGAAATTCAAACAGAGTCAACTCATTGAAGGCTCCGACTCCGGTCGGCCTACGGCCTCCCTACGTCGGAGAATTCAAGAGAAGCAGAAGAAGACAGACAAACCGAAACCACCGGAAACTGTCTCATAAAGGAATGGGCCAAAATGTGGGGCCCAACCACGTCGGCTGCCACGGGTTCTCGGGTGAAAAGAAAACTCCTGCCGCGAAGTGCGCAACAGGAGTTCAAGAATGCCTGACTTGGAAAGCTGATTACTGTTCGCCAGGCTTCTTCGGGGTAACGCCGCCACTTGATTGACTGTCACCTTTGCCTTTGCCCGCTTGGCCGCCTTTGCCCTTGCCGGACTGACCACCCTTACCTTTGCCGCCACCACGACCGCCGGCCGAGATCTGGCCGCCATAGAGAGCCGCCATGGCTTCCTTCAGTTCGTCCAGGTTCAGGGCGTTGTCCTGATCCTTGTCGAATTTGTCCAAGAGCGTGGACGCAATCTTGAGGGCATCCACTTGTTGGCCGCCCCGGCTACGACCGCCTTTGCCTCGGCCGCCAGCCTGTCCGCCCTTGCCCTTGCCACCGGCCTGACCGCCTTTACCACCCTTGCCTTTGCCCTTTTCAGCTGCAATTGCAACGGTGGACATGGCGGGCAGTGCGGCGCCACCTGCGAGCATTTTCGAAAGAAAAGCCCGCCGCTTGGAATCGACGTGCAGCAGGGCTTCCAGTTTTGTGTTTTCGTCTTCTTGCATAGTCTGTCTTGCTGTTTGGTGTGTTGACTAGTTGAGAGCTGAATCAACGGGTGGTCCGGAAAGGCACATGTAGGTGCCGTTTACCGGTTCGCCGTATTCCATGCGGAGGAATGCCTGGCGATGATTGCAAACTTTCAGGTCCGCAGCGTGGGCGGCTTCAGTCAGGTGCGACTGATGATGTAGGTACCGACCGTTGTCGGTGAGCTGATGACTGCCGTTCTCTGCACGCTCAACCGAGAAGGCGATCCGGCCGCCTTCAGCCAATCGTTCTGC
>JAYPXF010000143.1:1149-17728 GCA_038154405.1 Verrucomicrobiales bacterium
CCGAAATAGATGAAGGTGTCGCAGGCGATGATGAGATCGAATTTCTCGTCCGTGTTTCGCAGCCAGTCGGTGACTTCGGCCACATGCAATTCGTCGTAGATCTTCCGTTCCCGTGCATGCTCGATCATGGCGGGCGACAGATCGACCCCGACGAGGCGCCCGGCGCGACGCTTGATCGCCAGACCGGCGAGCCCGGTGCCACAGCCGAGATCAAGGACATTGAGGTCATTGCGTTCGCCGAGTGACTCATCAATCACTGTGCAAAGCTGCTCGGGGCCCTCGTAGCCAAGTTCGCCGCACATGTTGGACTCATAGAATGAGGCAAAACGTTCGTAGAGTTGCTGGACACACTCGTCGGGCACGCGGGCGGGGGCTTGCTCATCCCGGAGCGAAGTGAGGAGATGGCGGATTTCCGCATCTTCCTCCATCAGGTCGAGGTAGCGTTCGTACGCGGCCCGTGCTTCCGGACGCTTGCCAAGGATGTGGGCCAGCTCTCCGAGTTCGCGCAGATACGCGGCATTGTCCGTCTCCAAGGCAACAGCCTGATCCTGACACATGCAGGCCGCTTGAACCAAACCGCCCTCCCGCAGCTCACTCGCGAGCTCAACCAGGTCCACCGAGGTCAATTGCCGGGCAGCACCCCGATCAAAATCCTTGCCCTCGATCAAAATTCCGGCTTTCTCAGCCTGCTCGATCCAGCCGACCACGGCTCCCTCGGAATCTTCAGGAAGGACACCTTTGGCTATTGTGGTGATCTCATCGATGCTGCGTTCGCCATCGCACAGCTCGAAAAGCAGCGCCGCCGTCGGATTGAGTTCATGAAACCGTTTCTCATCAATGTCGTAAACCGCATAGCCGTCGGCTACGGGAGACACAAGCAAGCTCGATTTGGTGAGCGGTTGATCCATCGTCTGTCTACCTTCACTTGTCGAAGATGATGAACACCTGACGCACTATTTGAAAAAAATCGGAACGGAGCTTTCTCCGGCATGAAAAACTGTCCTCAGGCG
The DNA here is from genome assembly GCA_038154405.1 of Verrucomicrobiales bacterium. Lineage (GTDB taxonomy): Bacteria > Verrucomicrobiota > Verrucomicrobiia > Limisphaerales > JAYPXF01. Next base: position 2,160 of record JAYPXF010000143.1, read on the forward strand.
ATGATGTCCTTGGCAACGACGCCGTGGACATCGGTAAGCCGGAAGTTGCGTCCCGCATGGGGGTAAGTGAGCTTGGTATGATCCAAACCGAGGAGGTGCAATATGGTTGCGTGCCAATCGTGGGTGTGCATCTTGCCATCCACGGCTTCGGCGCCGATATCGTCGGTCGCGCCGTAGCTGTAACCGCCTTTTACACCGCCGCCGGCCATCCAGGTGGTGTAGCCCTTGTTGTTGTGCCCGCGTCCGGAACCGCTTGCGGTCGGCGTGCGACCGAATTCGCTGGCGAAGATGACGAGCGTGTCCTTCATCAGATCGCGCTGTTTGAGGTCAGCCATCAGACCGGCAATCGGCTTGTCCACCTTGGAACAGCTTTCCGGCAGTTTTTCGTCGATGTCAGTGTGGTGATCCCAACCGCCGGCGGTGAGTTCGATGAAGCGAACACCGGATTCCACCATGCGCCGGGCCAGCAGGCACTGGGTGCCAAACGCTGTCGTCGCGGATTCGCCGATGCCGTACATTGACTTGGTGGCTGCCGTTTCGCGGGACATGTCCATGACCTTGGGCATGGAGTCCTGCATGCGAAAAGCGAGTTCGTATGATTGCATGATGCCCTCCGTCGCCGGTTGATGAACGTCTTGGCGCAGGGCTTCCCGGTTAAGCTTGTTGAGCAGGTCGAACTGGGTGCGCTGGGCACGATTCGCCAATGTCGGTCGAATGTTGGGGATGGCTTCATCGGTCGCCGGACCTCGACCGCCACCTCTCCCACTGTCGGTTTTGACGCCGGGATTGACCGGGGTGGCCTGATAGCGTGCCGGCAGGAAAGCGCTACCAAAGTTGACACCCGTGGCATTGCCCAAGGCGACGAAACCGGGCAGGTCCGTGTTCTCCGTACCGAGACCATAGACCGTCCACGCACCCAAAGACGGACGAATGAAAACCGCCGATCCGGTATGTGCCGCGCGGGTGGCCGGCGGATGATTCGGCTGGTCACACTGCATGCCGCGCAACAGGCAAATATCGTCGGCGTGTTGAGCCACATTCGGAAACATACCGGAGATCCAGAGTCCGCTCTGTCCGCGTTGGGCGAACTTTGCGAGTGGCGGCATCAGCTTGCCGCGACCGGCGGAGCCGCCGTGGAGCAAACGTGGTTTGTAGTCGAAGGTGTCCACGTGCGAAGGCGCGCCACTCATGAACAGCACGATGACGTGTTTGGCCTTGGCGGGAAAATGCGTCGGCTTGGCCGCCATCGGATTGGCGTTCTGTGCCAGCCCATTCCGGGTCGACATCGCGGCGAATGCCAATGAGGTGGAGATCGTGGAGAGAGCCTGTCGTCGGTTTAGGAAGTTCATGATCGAGATTAGTTGAGGATTCGAAAGCGTGCGCTGGCCATGAGGGTCTGACAGAAAACCGTGAGCGTCTGGTTGTTGTTCATCACGTTGGCGGCGGTTGTCGCACTATTGGCGGCGGCACCGGCCTTGCCTTTCTTCCCCCCCTTCTTGCCACCCTTCCCGGCTTTTCCGCCTTTGCTCTTGCTCTTGCCTTGCGGTGCCTGGGACGCGGTGGTGGTCACGGCGGCGACAACCCGGGTTGGCTGATATTGTTGAAAGAACTGCCCCGCTGCCTGTTCTTCCACCGCGGTGGCGGGACGCCCATAGGCCCACAGAAAGGCATGGCGAATCTGGTCGGTCGGCGTGCGATAACGGGCGCCGATCAGCTTGGCCATGCCGGCGGCCTGTACGGCTGCGAAATCACTGTTCATCATGAATAGCGCCTGGGTGGGAATGATCGATTGCGAGCGACCTGCGGAGGTGATGTTCGAGTCCGGGAAATCGAAGAGCTTGAGAGATTCGTCCGGCTTGTCGCGAATAACGGGCAGGTAGACGGAGCGCATGGGATTGTTCGCATCGACTCCACCGGCGCTCGCGTGGCCGTCACCCGCTTCGGCGACCACCGAGGCGTGGGGACGCTGATAATTGATCCGACCGGAAAGCGTCAGCATGGCATCGCGCATGGACTCGGCATCCAGCGCCCGTGAATTGGCCCGCCAAAGCAGTTTGTTGGCCGGATCTTTGGCGTAGTTCTGGGCGTTGTATTCTGAGCTGCGCTGATACGTCTGGGACAGGACGATTTCCTTGATCAGGCTCTTGATGCTCCATCCCTGCTCCATGAAGCGTACGGCAAGGTGATCAAGCAGTTCCTGATTGTCCGGCCGCATACCGGAAATACCGAAGTTGTTCGGCGTGCCGACCAATGGTTTGCCCGTGAGGTGCATCCAGATGCGGTTGGCCATGACGCGGGCGGTGAGCGGGTTGTCCCTAGACGCCATCGCGGCGGCCAGCTCCTTGCGGCCGGATGATTTCCGGCTCGTGGTCTTGAAGTTGAGATCACCCAGGACCTGCACGTAGCCGCGTTGAACGGTCTGGGCCGGTTGGTCGACTTCGCCACGCACGAGAATGGGGGAGTCAACCATTTTGGCACCCTCCTGCACGCCCATGCCGAAGGTCTTGAGGCTGCCGTCGGGATTGCGACGATCCAGTTCGGCCTGTATGCGCTGGGCGTTGCGTTGGAGCTCGCGGACCTTGTTGAAGGCTTCGCCGGAAACATCCTTCGACTTCCGGCGGCCGCCCATCTCCCGGATCTGCGCCTGGGTCTTCGCCAAACTGGCTTTCATCTCGGCAACAGAACGAGTTCTGCCCCTCGACCCGCCCAGAGGATTCTTGTCCAAGATGGGCAACAACAGCAGATCGGTGGCACGATGATTCTGGGCCACGCGTGCCGTTCCGTAGAGCGTCCGCGTGCTGCGGAAGATACCTTCCATCGCGTAATAGTCCGCCGTTGGAATCGGATCGTACTTGTGATCGTGACAACGGGCACAGGCCACCGTCAGCCCCTGCAGGGCTTGGGTCATGGTATCAATCTGCTCGGCGATCATGTCGGCCTCGAAGATGCGCGGATTCTTTTGGTCGAGATGTTTCAAGCCGATCGCGAGGAAGCCGGTGGCGATAAGGTTCTCCTGCCACTGCTCATCCGTCTTCACCGGCAACAGATCGCCCGCGATCTGTTCCATGATAAAACGGTCGTAAGGTGTGTCGTCATTGAACGAGTCGATGATGTAGTCGCGATAACGCCACGCCTGTGGAAAGCTGAAGTTGCGGCCGCCGGAGGATTCCGCGTAGCGAGCCACGTCCATCCAATGGCGTCCCCATCGCTCGCCATACTGTTGACGTTTCAACAGCTGATCCACTTTCTGCTCAATCGCGGTAGCGCGGTCCCGCTGCCAGGCAATCTGGAACTGTTGGATCTCGGACAAGCTCGGAGGCAGGCCGATGAGGTCAAAGTTGATCCGGCGCAGGAGCGTGTAAGCATCGGCAGGCTCTGACGGATTCAAGCCCGCCTGTTGCAGTTTGGCGGCAACGATGCCGTCGATGGTGGCACCGGCCTTGGCCGTGGGCTTCTGGAAGGACCAATGCGTACGCCGCCCTTCTTCGATATCCGCGGCGGTGATGACCGTCTTGAAGGCCGCCTTCTGGCGCATGCGGGGATCCGGGGCGCCCATCTCGATCCATGTCTTGAAGTGCGCGATGACGTCGGCCGGCATCTTATCATCCGGCGGCATCTCCAACTTGCCCTGATAATTGATGGCCTTCCAAAACAGGCTGCCCTGCAGGTCCCCCGGCTTGATTGCCGGACCACCATCGCCACCCTGCTGCCAACCTTCCCGCGAATCGAGCACCAAGCCGCCACGACTGGTCTCCTCAATCACCGAATGGCAGTCGTAGCAATACTTCAGCAAGGCCGGCCGGATGTGCTTCTCGAAAAACTCAAGCTGGTCCGACGGAACACTGTGCTGGGGAGCCGGGTTGGCGGAAGTGGTCTCAGTGGTGATGGCCGCCATCTGGACCGGCGGGTCTGCCTCAGTCGAGACGGTAATCACGGCCCGGCCATCAATCTCGGAAGGTGCGTTCTCGGATTGGAATCCGTTTTTGGATGCCGCGATCGCAAAGGCGATACCGGCTCCGGCGACCGCCGCTCCACCGATTATGATTGCAGCCAATACAGGTGTTTTCATCGTTACTATCTCACACTTGGCAGCCACCTCCGATTTGTGACTCGAAAAATCCTACCAGGCGAACGAGTGCCGCGGACCGGCTGCATCCACAATGACGCGAATCAGGTCGGACGATTTGCCCGGAGCGGACAGATCAACGGTCAGCGTCTTGCGGTCCTCGCTAAGCGTCAGGATGTCACCTGCGGAACCGGGAAGGAAATCCACCTGCTTGCGCGGTTGCTCGCTCCCCATCTTGCGCTTTGAAAAGCGCCCTGCACTTTTCTGGATCTCTTCATGCAGCAGGATCAATCCGACGATGGGACGATCGAAGGTGATGCTGCCCTCGATCCGACTCGTCATTCGCCGGGGCAGTCTCTCCCGAGGTTGGTAGAAAAGAATGAAGCTCCGCAGCGGTACTCCCGCGGGGATCTCAGCCGGCGACAGATGTTCTTCACTGTCCACCCTGCCCGGCCTCGAAACATTCACCTTCAAGGGCCCGCGCAGACGGCGCCGATAACCATCGGGCACGACCAGGATATTCTCATCACCGGCGATCAGGCCCAGCCGGCGTGGCCATGGTGGCGCCAGTTCAAAGGCGCCCGTTGAGCCGGCAATCCCTGTCGAAACCGGCAACACCTTGGCGTATGGCCTGGCATCGAAGTCGACGGTCTCCAGCTTGTCTTTCGCCGTGACGAGCACCGCCTCACCTTCCTTCAGCAGCTTTCTCTGACCAGAATCCGGTTCCTCCACCTCGACCTCCCCGTCGAACACTGAAACATGCGACGCGCCATTCGAATCCATCCGAACACCGAATGACGTACCCAAGTCCGTAACTTCTGCCGTCGGCGTATCCACCCTGAAACCTTCCGCCCCAGGCGGCACATTGGCCGTCAACAGACCGGAACTCAGTTTGGTCAAGGCCGGATCCAGCAATTCATACTTGGCCGGCCCCTGCACCGTGACCTCGACGCCGCTGTCGAACTGCAACCGCAGCACACCCGAGTTCATAAAGATCGTATGCCGGCCCAGTCGCTGCCCAGTCTTCAGATCGGAACCCTCACCAAAATGAACATCCACCACATGGGCGATGGTCACGAAGCCTTCCTCAACCGGCGCCGGATTCGGGGCCGGCACTGGTGCAACCACCTCCTGTTTCTGAACTACCTCGATCTCCGGGCCTGTCGGCCAATAGAGAATGGTCAACATCAACGCAATCGCAGCCGCCAACTGAATCAGTCGCGTTCCGAACCCGGAAACCGGGAACGGAATCACCTTCGATTCCTCCAGAGGTTCAATCGAAGTCTGCGTTTCCGCCTCGGCGTTGAGTTCACACTCAAGACGATCATGCAGCATCACAGCCTTCGCGAAGCGTTTCGCATTCACCGCATCCGCCTTGATCCAAGCGGACAGCTCGCGTTGCTGGTCCTCCGACAACGAATCGTCAATGTATCCGTTGATCAGTTCGTCCACATCGCGGCTCACTGCACTCCCTCCGATGCGACTCTGCGCTCTACGCAGGCGCGCAGTTGTTCCCTAATCCGTTGGAGTGATTTGCGCACTGCTGTACCGGACATCTTGATCGCCTCACTGATGGCGGCGGGCTTCATATCCTCCTGGTAGCGCAACTCGCAAAGACGCCGCCCCTTGTCATCAAGTTTTCTCAGGCATTCCTGCAGGAAGTCCAATTCATGCACCGCCTCCGCCGGCAGGTCCGCAAACGCATACTCCAAAGCCTCCACCGTCTCCGGATCAAAAACCGCCAGATGGCGCTGGCGCTGGCGCAGGTAGTTCTTGAACTGATTGCGGGCCACCCCCATCGCCCATTGCACAAAGGGCCGTTCCGGATCGTATTTGTCGAAGGATTCAAACACCGCCACCGCAATGTCCTGCACCAGGTCGTCCCGATCCTTGAAATCGCGCACCACCGACGTCACGAACGCCGACACCTTCGGCTGCGCCAGCGTCCAGAGGCGCGTCACCCGTCGCGTTGATTCGTCTATGTGTCCGTCCATTGTAGTCGTTTTCTATCCCTTGCCGTTGCGCGGGTATTTGTGACCGAAAATGTTCCATTTTTCGATCCTGCGGCGTAGGCCTCGGACGTCTCGATTTCGGGACGCAGAGATCCCACTTCGGACGCAACCATCAAAAGGTGCCCAATAACCAGCAAAAATAGCACCGAAAACCACCGACACAGCCGTTGCTTAGAACCAAGAGCCAATGTTGAACGACATCAAATACGCCTTCCGCGTCATTCGCAAATATCCTCTGTCGAACGCGGTGATCGTTTTCGAGATCGGCGCGCTCGTAGCGGTGATCGGCAGTTGGTACGGCTCCTTCCTCAAGATCGACCTCCGTCAGATGCACTTCGGCGATCCCGATCGCTTGGTTCGCTTCTGGCGGACGAGCAAGGTTGTCACCACTGACCAATACTCTTACGACATCTATCAGACCGTTCAGGAGAAGGCTCAATAGTTTGAGAAACTTGGCGCGCTGACCGAATACAATACTTACACCCTCACTGGCGCGGGGGAACCGGTGCATCTCCGAGCCGTTCGTTGTTCCTCCGAGGTCTTGGACATCACCGGCATGAAGCCGGTGGTTGGTCGCTTCTTGACGAAGGCTGATGAGGAACCAGGTAACAAGCGAGTGGTCGTTCTGGCCGAGCACGTGTGGCGCAAAAACTTTCAGGCACGCAAAGATGTTCTCGGGAAGATCATTTCTCTTAACCGCGGCGCTTAACGGGTCGTCGGGTTTGCCCCGGAACCTTTGGCTGAAAGTCACCTCGCACGGACTGCCGATCGCTGGATTCCTGGAATGTCTACAGTACACGTGCTGACTTGGTAACCGTCGTCGGCCGGATCAAACCCGGTGTCGAGATCGAGAAAGCGCAGGCCGAACTCGACGCCCTCGTCGCGCCGATCGAAGCAGAACGTCCCTTCTCGGGATACGAGAAAGATCGTTTCAAGTAAGCCTTCACCGGAATGAAGATCGCCAAGCTCAACAAATTCCTCCGCCGCAGCGGTCGCGCCAACAGCAACCAGCAACTCTACGCCAACATCTTCGCCACGGTGTTGCTGGCCTGTGTTGTGTTGATCGCCTGTTTCAACATGACTTCTCCTTTCTTGGTGCAATCCACCTCCCGTACTCGTGAGATGGCCGTCCGCCTCAGTGTCGGCGCCAGCCGCTGGCACATCGTGCGCCTGATGATGATGGAGAGTTTTGTTATTTCCGCCGCTGGCGGCTTGCTCGGTTGTCTCGTTGCCGTATGGACCTCCCGCATTGGCGATGCCCGACAACTCAGTCTCACCTTCGATCCCTGGCTCTGCACTGTCGCCCTCTGCATGGCAACGGTGATCGGCGCACTCGTCTCGATCGTACCGGCCAATGCGCTCGGGCCGCACGGATCTGTCCGTTGCGCAGAAGGACGGCGGACAATCCTCCGCCTCCCGCCAACGTCATCGTCTCCGCAATTTCCTCGTCGGTGCCCAGGTTGGCATGGCCACACTGCTCACGGTCACAGCCGTGTTGTTCTCCAGCGCTTTCGTCAAGACACTCTTCGCCAAGGTTGTGTTCGACCCCGATCAACTCGTCAGCGTCGAGGTGAGACTCGACCGCGCGCGCTACAAGAAGGCCGAACAGATTTCCACTTACGCCCAGCGCACGTTGCAAACCATTGAGGAAATGCCCGGAGTGGAACGCGCTTCCATCTGTTCTCCGGGCATCGGCGCAAACTGGCACATGTCCCGCAACGTTCAGTGGATCGATAGACTCAAACTATCCATCGATCCAGACGATGGGCCTCAAACGGTTGCAAAAGAGCCCGGAACCCGTTTGCTTTCAATGCGCCCGCAGTTCCCAGCGAAGAACCTCAACCCTCTTGCCCGGCAGAAGGCAGCTCTGGAGACTCCGGTTTGGCCAGGATATCGAAATCCCATACCGCCCGGCAGATTCGTTTGATGTCTTCAAGCACCAGGTAATTGATAGGAACTAGGAAGAGCGTGATGAACGTCGCAAACAGGATGCCGAAACCCAGTGATACCCCCATGGGGATCAGGAACTGCGCCTGCGTGCTCTTCTCAAACATCAGCGGCACAAGCCCGACGAACGTCGTCAGCGAGGTCAACATGATTGCGCGAAACCGCTGCCCGCCGGCCATTCTCACCGCGTCGTTCAACGGAATGCCGTCTTTACGACGTTGATTGACAAAATCGACCATCACAAGACTGTCGTTCACCACCACTCCGGACAACGCCAGCATCCCGAACAGGCTCATGATGCTGAGGGACATGCCCATGATCATGTGCCCCAACACCGCACCGATGAGACCGAACGGGATCACCGACATGACAATGAGCGGCTGCACGTAGTCTTTGAAAGGAATCGCCAGGAGCGCGTAGATGGTGAACAGGATGAACCCCATCCCCATCAACATCGTCGCGAATGAATCCGCTCGTTCCCGAGACTCTCCCTCCATCTTGTAGGACATACCAGGGTAATCCTTCATCAGGTCCTCCATGAACGTCGTCAGCTCACTCTCAACCTGCCCCATGTCGACGGATTCTTTGTCCACATCCGCGGTGACACTGATGGTGCGATTTCGATCCACGCGACGAATCGTGGAAAAACTCTGTCCCATCTTCGCCTCGGCAACCGAAGTGAAAGGAACTTCCACGCCTTCGAGTGTACGGATCCGCATCTCCTCCAGGCTCGCCAGTGATTCACGTTCTTCCTTGGGGTAGCGAATCATGACGCGCACGTCATCCCGTCCGCGTTGAATTCTTTGCGCCTGGGCCCCGAAGAACGCCTCCCTCACCTGCCGTGCCAAGGCGGTCTGCGTCAACCCCAGCATCTCGGCTTCCGGCTTGATGTTGAGCTTTATCTCCGGCTTGCCATCTTGAAACGTGTCCATGATGTCAAACACTCCGGCGTAAGTTCGGAGTTGCCCCTGTATCCGCTGCGATGCCTCGGACAGTTCGGCAAAATCCTGGCCGGCCAGTTGAATGTCGATCGGGTCACTGCTACGACCGATCTCCGCACGAAAATTCAGCTCTTTCGCTCCCGGTATCGGGCCGATCATTGCCCGCCACTCGTTCACCAATGCGCGGGTGTCAACCTCTTCACCACCACGATCTTCCGCAGCCACCATCGTGAAAGAAACCTCCCCGAGATTGGAAACTCCGCTGCGACCTCCGCCTCCGCCCGGGCGGCTGCGGGTGATGCCCGATCCCCCCGTCACGCTCATGATGTTTACGATCAGACTCTCGCCCGTTTCCGGGTCCCGGTATTTCTCCTGCAAGGTCAGCGCGGATCGATAGATCTTATCCACGTGTTTCGCGGTGATGTCCTCATGAGTTCCGAGAGGCATGGCCAAGCGGGCCGTCGCCGTCTCACTGGCGATTCGCGGAAAGTAAATGAATCGGACCCGACTGCCACCCACGAGACCGATGATCAGCAAGCCGACGCCGATAAAGACCGCCAAGGTGGAATACCGGTGGGACGCAGCAAATCCCAGAGTGGGCCGATAGATCTTTTCGACAAACCATTCCAGTCCATCCGCAAAGAAGCGTTGAAACTTCTGCAGCAAACCGAGTTTTTGGAAATCCTTTTTCCCCGTGGACAGATGCTTCAGGTGAGCCGGCAGAATCAGCTTCGATTCCACGAGGGAAAACAACAACACCGGAATGATCACCATCGGAATCTGGGCGAAAATCTTCCCGCGCATGCCATCGATCATAAGCAGCGGAACGAACGCCACCACCGTCGTCAGGACACCGAAAATAACCGGTGTCGAGATTTCGTGGGTTCCGGCAATGGCAGCCTCCGTTCCGTCTTCACCATCCTGCAGGTGACGAAAGATGTTTTCGCCCGTGACGATGGCATCATCCACGACGATTCCCAGCACCAGAATGAACGCGAAAAGACTGAAAATGTTAAAGGTTATCCCCAACCAAGGCATCAGTGAAATCGCACCCAAGAACGACATGGGCACGCCCAAGAACACCCAGAAGGCCACCAGCGGACGTAGAAACAACGCCAACACCACAACCACCAGGCAGGCCCCGAAGAACGCACTGTTAAGGAGTGTGTTCAGGCGTCCCTTCACGATCCGTGAGCGATCATTCCAGTACTCCAGTTCCACCCCTGAGGGGAGTTCCGCCCGCTTCTTCGCCATGTAACCCTTCACCGATTCAGCCAAGCCGATTGCATTCTGATCTCCGACTCGAAAGACGGTGATGAGCACACACTTCTTCCCGTTGAACCCGGCGTAGAGCGGCATCTCCTCAAATCCATCTTTGACCACGCAGATGTCGCCCACCGTCAAGCGCGTGCCATCATCCCGGGTGACCAGCACGATGTTTTCAAAGTCCTTGGCAACATATGCCTGCCCTTTCGTGCGCAGAAGAATCTCCCCCCCTTTGGTTCGCACCGATCCGGCGGGCAGGTCCACCGACGAATTGGCCACCGCGCGGGAAACCGCGGACAAGGTCAGCCCATACTCGCGCAGGGTCTTTTCTGAGACTTCGATGGCGATTTCATACGGCCGAACCGCATTCACCTCAGCCTGTGTAATACCGGGCAAGCGAGTGATGTCATCGCGTACCAGTTCCCCCAGATTTCGAAGATCCTGCTCACTCAATTCACCTGCCAACACCACCGTGATAACTTCACTCTTGCGGGCCGAAACACGGATCGTCGGGTTCTCGGTCTCGTCCGGAAACGTGTTGATCGAGTCGACACGGTTCTTGATGTCATCCAAAAGTTCCCGCGGATCGTAGCCTTTTGCAACCTGAACAGTGACCGCGCCAGCGCCCTCAGCAGAGGAAGAAGTGATCTCTTCAATTCCCACGAGATCCTGAATAGCCTCCTCGACCTTGATGACGACCGACTCCTCCGTCTCCGCCGGGGTGGCCCCGCGGTATTCCACACCAATTTCAATGGTATCGAGTTCAAAATCCGGAAACACCTCAGTCGGAATGCTCGTACTCAAGGCGAAAAAACCCGCACCGACAATGCTGACCATCAGGAGATTGGCTGCCACCCCGTTGCGGGCGAACCATTCGATCATGCCCTTCATGAGCCGCCTTTCTTCCCTGCCCCCTTCTTGACACCTTTCTTCTTGGCAGTCGGCGCTGGTGATCCAGCAGTTTGACCGTCAGGGCTCTTTCCTTTCCCCTTGCCGGACTTACCCTTCTTACCGCCGGGCGGCCCTCGCCGTTCCGGCTTTTGCCCTTCCATATAACGAGGTCCGTTGCCATCGATGTTGGGGACCACCAATGCATTCTCGGCTGCGAATGGAAGCGAGGTGAGGCAGAGCACCGTGCCGGTCGCAAGTCCCTTTGAAACCACCACGTTGTCCTCATCCCGCCAATCGATCTCAACCCGTTTTCGATGCAGTCGATTCTTGTCATCAACGATCAGGACTTCGTCGTTCGGTCGCAGGGCTGATCGAGGAATCACATAAACGTCCTTTAACAGATTGCCCGTTATCTCCGCCTCGACATACATGCCAACCTTCAGCGGCGGACGGCCCTCGCCCCGACGCGCGTAGGGATTGTCCACCTGGGCGATTACAAACTGCTGGCGACTGCTGATATCGACCGAGCCCTCCGCACGGACCACCTTGCCGTCCCATTCAGCCCGTCGCCCACCGACATCCGTATGCAACCTTACCGACGGCCCCTCCACCTGCTCGCCGACCGCATCGCCACGATAGCGTTCGGGAACTTCGAGATACGCCAATTGCTTGTTCGAGAGAGGGAGCCGAATCTCCGCGTAATCCACCGCATATACATTGGCGAGAACCGTGCCGGGTGTGACGTATTGCCCGATATCCACCCGTTGGGTGAGTATTCTACCCGCATACGGAGCGGTAATCTGGGTTCGTCTCAAGTTCCGTTCGGCGTCCTTGACCCGGGCGTTCGCAGAGGCGACCGCGGCCTCCGCCCGGGCCAATTGCGGTTTGCGCAAAGTCAGGGGACTGGCCTTACCGCTGCCCCCCAGCTTCTTCCAATCCGCCAGTGCCTGATCTGCCAAAGCCTTCTCTTGTTCGAGATTGGACGAGGCATCGGTCAGCGCCGCCTGGGCGACGGTCAATGCGGTATCGTAGTCGCTTTGATCGATCTGCAGCAGGAGTTCGCCGGCCTCAAAGAACCCTCCGTCCCGGAAGTTGGGTGAAATCTTGACCACGATCCCGGCAATCTGAGGAATCAAGGTACTTTCAGTTCGCGCCGAAACGGTCCCTTGAGATTCGATGCGCACAGGATAGGTCATCGGAGACACTGCGGTTGCATCCACAAAGGTCGTGACCGGAGGAACGTCAAAACGCCGGGCTTCCGGCTTGGTATCCAACCATCGTTTGCCCTGCCAGGCGCAGATGCCAATGACCATGACCGGGATGATGAATCTGAAAATCTTCATTTGTATGAATCTGTGTCCGCAATGGCGGGATTTCCAAAGTCGCCCCCCAAGGCGAGATAGAGATCAACGCGGTTCTGCAGTCGGGCTCGCGAAACAGTGTAGAGCGAGCTCTGAGAATTCACGGAGCGACGCTGCGAGTCCAGCACGGTGATGATGTCGACGAGTCCGCGATTGTATTGCTCCCAAGCCAATTCTTCGGCAGCCACTGACTCGGTGGCCGCCTTCTGCAGCGCCGTCTCCTGTTCGCGCAGATGAACTTCGTTGTCCAAAGCGTTCTCCACTTCCTGGAACGCGGTCATCACGGCCTGCGAAAAGGTGGCCACCTGTTCCAACAAGCGACCTTCGGCCTGCTTGCGCTGCCCGGCAATTTGGCCGCCTCGGAATAACGGCGCGGTCAATCCGGCAGCCAAACGCCAGACATTCTGGTCCGGATTCAGCAATTCGCCGAGATCATCGGTTTGAGTTCCGCCATTGGCAGTCAGGCTGAGGGTCGGCCAACGATTCTTGTCGGCCAAGAGCTTCCGCTCATCAGCAGCGGCGAGGCGGCGCTCGGCGGCTACCAGGTCGGGCCGGCGTTGCAACAGGTCCGATGGGAGCCCGCCGGGAATCGGGCGCGTGATATCCGGCAAGGTCCGGCGTACCGATATTTCGTCAGCCGGATATCGACCGAGAATCCCTTCCAGTGAACGGGCAGCCACGTCGCGCTCGCGTTGGCGCGCCTTCATGCTGGCCTCGGCGTTGGCAACATTCGCCCGAGTCAAGCGGACGTCCAATGCCTGCCGCACACCACGATTGAAACCTTGCTCCACCACCTCGAGGTTCTTGGCAAACGCGATGTGGGCCTTGGTCGCCAGATCCAGTTGCATTTCTGCCTCGATCAGCGCGAACCACAGCTTGGCGGTGTTCGCGGCAACCGAAAACTGGGATGCCACAAAATCGTTCTGCGCGGCTGCAACATCGGCCTGTCCGGCGCGGCTGCGATTGGCGAGTTTGCCCCACAAGTCGAGCTCCCAGGTCAGGCCCAGACCAATGTCAAAATTATCGGTCTTGGGATTCACCAGTCTGAATCCGCCGGCGGCAACGCGCTTGTTGCGTGCGGAATTGAGATTCGCGTTCACCGACGGCAACCGGCCGGCATTCTCGATTCGTGCAGCTCCGAATGCAGCCATGAGGCGCGAAGCGGATATCTGCAGGTTGAAATTGTTGCGCTGAGCTTCATCGACCAGCTGCCGCAACGACTCATCCTGGAAGTCAGAAAGCCAATCATCAATTTCGGCGTCCGGGTTGCCCACCGCCGTCGAGTAAGCCGGCGGCGCATCGATCTCGGCGAGATGTGCGCGATTGCCCGGAGTGCCGCACCCCATCAGGGCGAAGCACAAAGTGGGCAGTATATGGCGGTAATCCCAATTCATGAGAGGCGGCGCAAAATAGGAGAATACCGCGAGAGTGGCAAGACACTGAACCGTCAGACTGGCAAGGGCGCTTTTTACGTAAGAATCTCTCTGGCTACGTGGCCTTTCACGTCCGTGAGGCGGAAATCGCGACCCGCATGGCGATAGGTGAGCTGTTCGTGATTCAGGCCGAGGAGGTGAAGAATGGTGGCGTGCCAGTCGTGAATGTGGATCCGCCCGTCCACGGCTTCGGCGCCATGTTCGTCGGTGGCTCCGTAGGAAAAGCCGCCTTTGACGCCGCCGCCGGCCATCCAGGTGGTGTACCCCTTGTTGTTGTGATCCCGGCCGTCCCCGCCTTGGGCGTGCGGCGTGCGGCCGAATTCACCGGCCCAGATGATCAGCGTGTCCTTGAGAAGATCGCGCTGCTTCAGGTCGGCGATGAGGCCGGCTATGGGTTTGTCGGTCGCCTCACAGTTGCTGGCGAGGCTCTCACGGAGATTACGGTGATGATCCCAGCCGTCGCTGCTGATTTCGATAAAGCGGACCCCAGCCTCCACCATACGCCGGGCCATGAGGCATTTCTGGCCAAAAGCTGCGGTCGCTTCGCCGCCAATGCCATAGAGTTCCTTGGTGGCATCGGTCTCCGCCGTGAGATCGAGCAACTCCGGCATTGTCGACTGCATGCGGAAGGCGAGTTCGAACGACTGAATGACACCTTCAACCTGGGGTTGGTACTTTTCGCGCTTCAACTTGTTGCGATTGAGCCGCTGGACGAAATCAAGCTGAGAGCGTTGAGCTTCGGAAGTGAGAAGTGAGTTTTTGATGTTGGGGAAGACCTCCTGATTGCCCTGGTTACCGCCGCCCCCCCGACGTCCACCGCCAAATCGGCTGTTACGCCGTCCGCCCACTCCGACCTTGGTGCCTTGATACACGGCCGGCAGAAAGGCGCTGCCGATATTGACCGCCGCCTTGGCTTGACCCAGGACGCAAAAGCCGGGCAGATCGGTGTTCTCCGTTCCGAGACCGTAAAGAGTCCACGCCCCCATCGACGGACGAATGAACTGAAAGCTACCGGTGTGTGTCTGCATGGCCGCCTGGCTGTGATTGGGTTGATCACAGTGCATGCCACGCAGGAGGCACAGTTCGTCGGCCTGCTTGCTCAGATGCGGGAAAAGGCTGGAGATCCAGAGACCACCTTGGCCGTGCTGACTGAATTTCCAGGGAGAGCCCATCAGGTTCGGGCCGTACTTGCCCGCCTTGCCGGTGTCGGCTGTGAGCTGCGGTTTGTAGTCGAAGGTGTCGACGTGCGACGGCCCACCTCCCATTGAGAGAAAGATGACGTGCTTGGCACGGGGCGCGAAGTGCGGCTGCTTGAGCGCCAGAGGATTCTTCTGAGCCGCCCGTGCTTGTTGGGTCGCCATGGCCGCGAAGGCAATGGAACCAAACCCGCTGGAGATGTAACGAAGGGAGTCGCGACGATTGATGAAAGTGCTCATGATAAACGTTGGTTGGGTGCTTCAGTTCAGGATGCGGAATTCGGCGCTGGCCATGAGACCTTGGCACAGGACGGCGAGGGTTTGCTCTTCCGGAGACATCGTCGGAACCTTGGGTGCGCTGCCAGGCGCGCGGTTGCGGCCGCCGGCGCCACCGCCCATTCCGGGCCGACCACCACCCATGTCGGGTCGCCTGCCTTGTCCCACCCCGCCCTGACC
>JAYPXF010000144.1:0-17599 GCA_038154405.1 Verrucomicrobiales bacterium
CGCCAGGACAATCGTCGACCAGATGGAAACCGGCCGCACGCCGATGCCCGCCATGGAAACCCGCTTCGTCGACGCGGGTTCCAAAGCTGAAGCCATCCGCTTGCTCCCCGTCGTTCAACAGGTTTACGAGAGTCAACTTGAAGGCATGGACGACGCCAAGCTCCCGAAAGCCCGGATCATCGCCGAACCCGATTCCGGCCGGCTCATTGTCACCGCAAGCTCCAATCACCTCACCCGCATCGAGAAGATCGTCGAGCAACTCCGCCTCAAAACCCCGCCGACGAAACGAGAAATGGTCATGCTTCCGGTCAAGGTCAAGACTCCGGACGAGATGATCACCCTCGTCACGGGCCTCCTTGAAGACACCGACGAAAAACTTGCCCCGAAACTCTACCCCGATCCCTCCGGTCGCCAGGTCATCGCCCTGGCCACCAAGCCGGACCTCGAACGCATCCGCCAACTCATCAGCCAGCTCGACATCGCACCCGCCGGCACTGCCGAGCGCAACTTCCGCGGCATCGAACTTCACAGCCGGCAGGCCGCGACCTTCACACCGCTGGTCCAGCAACTCTATCAGGAGCAACTCACGGGCGCACCCAAACCCGAAGGCGGTCCTGCCACACTCCTCGCCGAGGAGAAGACCAACCGCATCATGGTTAGCGGTTCGGAGAAAGAGATCGCCAAGGTTGAAAACATCATCCGTCAACTCGATCCCGAGGGTTCAATGAAACTCGCCGATGAAACCCGCGTTGTCCGCCTCAACTCCGCCACGGCCAACAACATCTCCACCCTCATCGAGCAAAGCATCAACGACGAGCGCGTACGCCTGAAGGTCCTCATCGACGAACGCAGCAACAGCCTCGTTCTCACCGGCAACACCAACGCCATCGGCGATGCAATGAAGCTCATTGAACAACTTGACTCCAGCCAGCGCCGCCGCATGGAACCTCGCGAGATGAAGGTCATCGACCTCCAACAAGCGGATCCCTCCGAGACCTCCACCATGCTCACCACCCTCGCGGCCGAGATGCTTCGCGACCAACACGGCGAGGATTACGAAACCCAGACCAAGGTGGTTGCCGACACCGTCGGGCGGCGCCTCATCCTCAGTGGGCCGCGCGACGAGATCGTCATTTTCAGCAGCATCGTCCAGCAACTCGACAAGGCTCCCGAGTCCGCGAGCAACTCGCAGATCTTCATGCTGCAGAACACCGAGGCTGCCCACATCGCCGAGGTCATCGAAAAGGCGATGACCACTTTCAGTACGCGTGGTTATCCCATGCCGCGTGTCACCGTTTCCGCCGACGAACAATCCAACAGCGTCGTCGTTTCCGGCAAACGCGAGGATCTCAAGGACGCCGAGACGATCGTCAAGCGTCTCGACGGTGAAGCCGCACTCACCGGTGCTGGCGGGGTCATGAACTCCCGCCAACCCCGCGAACTCCGGGTCATCAATGTCAACACAACCGATGCCGCGTCGTTGGCCAAACTCGCCACGCAGGTGTTCGCGTCACAGAACGCCGACAGTCGCCTTGCCCAACAGGTCACCTTCACCGGCGAAGACGCCAACCGCCGCGTCCTCGTTCTGGCCCCGAAAAACGCCATCGATCAGGCCGAGAAAGTCGTCACCGCCCTCGACGGCTCTCCCACGAGTGGCTCACGCGAACTCAAGTCCATCACTGTCGCCAATGGTCGCGCCTCCCAGATTCTCGAGACCGTCCAGCAGCTCTATGCCGAGCAAACCGCCGGCGGTACCGAGAAACCGGCCACGATCCACGCCGGCCCCAATGGCGCAAACCTCATGGTCTTCGGCTCCGCTCCGCAATTCGCCGCCATCGAAAAGATCGTCACCACCCTGGATCCGAAACCCGCCCCGACTCGCGTCACCAAGTCCGTCAGCGTCGGCACGCCCGCCGATGCCCAACGCCTCGCGCCGCTGGTCGAACAACTCTACGCCGACCATTTCAAGGGCAAGCCCGAGGAAGCGGACGCCAGGATCCTCACCGACGAACGAACCGGCCGTCTCATCATCACCGGTCGCTCGGAGCACGTCTCCCAGATCGAATCCATCATCACTGAACTCGGCGGCACCAGCTCCCCGATTCCCGCCGGACGCCGCGAATCACGCGTCTTCGATCTCACCGGCGATCCCACCGAGGTTGCCAAGAACGTCGAGCAACTCTACCAGGACAATGCCAAGTCCCGCTTCGGAACCACGAAGCCCGATGTCCTTTTCCTTCCCGACACCAACGCCAAACGCCTGATCGTCGCCGCCGACACCGTCGAACTCAACATCATCGAAGGACTGGTGAAACAACTCGACACCGGTGCCAGCCAGCAGGGCCCCGCCCGCGTCTTTCAACTCGAACACGCCGACCCCGATCGCGTCGGTGAAATCCTCTCCACCAGCGTTGTCACCTACGACTACCGCGGCCGCGTTGACAGCAAGCTCGGCGTCGCTGTCGACGCCGCCACCAAGACGGTCGTCGCCACGGGCAGCAAGACCGAACTCGCTGCCGCCGAAGCCATCGTCGCCAAACTCGATACCGCCGAAGCCGCGGCTCGCAGCCGGATTGCCCGAACGACCAAGGTCTTTGAACTCAGGTCCGCCGATGCCGATGAACTCGTGGGCACAATTCAGTCCGTCTACGAAAAACAACGCGAGGCTTCAGGGCAGGATTCCGTTTCCGAAGCGCTGATTATCGCCGACGAAGCCGCCAACCGAATCGTTGTCACCGGCATCAGCAACGAACTTGCCGCCATCGAATCCATTGTTCAGCAACTCGACACCGTCGAGGTCAAGGACGCCTACATGCGAGCATTCCCGCTCACCAACGCTGCGCCCAAGGAAGTCGCAACCATGCTCTCCAAGATGTTCGTGGGCTACACCTCACGCGGATACAGCTATCCACGAGTGACCGCGACTCCCGCTCCGGTAGGCCGCGCCATTCTCGTGAGTGGCAGCCCGCGCGATCTTGAGCGCGTAGCCGGTATCATCACCGAATTCGACTCCAGCACCTCGGGCCGGGAAGAACGCGTCACCCAGTTCATTCCGGTCACCGGTGCCAAGGCCGACGACGTAGCCGATCAATTGAAGGCACTCTACGAAGAACAGACCAAGGGCGGAGTTGGCGATGGCGACGCCCTTATCCTCGGCGACGAACTCGGCAAACGCGTGATAATCACCGCGGCCGCCTCCGAAATCGAAAAACTCGAGGAACTCACCGGCAAACTTCAGGAAGGTTGGATCGACGCCGGCAAACGCGTCCAGATGATCACCCTCAAGCACGCCAGCGCCGATGCGGTCGCCCGCATGATCACGCAGATGTTCGACCGCCGCTACAGCAAGAAGCTGACCGCCGAGATCGTTGCCACCCCTTCACCGGATGACCGTTCCGTCCTCATTGACGGCAACGGCGACCTCTTCCCCCGCATCGAGGAACTCGTCAAGGTTCTCGACCGGCCCAAGGGCGACGGCGATGCCGTCATCCGCACCGTTCACCTTAAGAAAGCCGATGCTGACGACATCGCCGACGCCATCACCGCCGCGATTGCAAAACGCGCCAACGACAAGCTTCGCAACGTCGGTGTCATTCCCGTCGACGGATCCAAGTCCCTGCTCCTTAACGGACCGAACGAAGCCGTGGAGGAGGTCCTGAAGTTGATCAACGAACTCGACGAGGAAAGCAGCAGCGGGGAAGTCGAAGTCCGCATCTACAACCTCAACACCTCCTCGGCCCGCGACATCGAACCCATCCTCGGTCAGCTCGTCGCCGCCGCCGAGGGCAAGACTTACTACTCACGTGGCAGCACAAGTTCCCGTTACTCAAGAGTCTCCATCAACGTCCACGAACCCTCCAACGCCCTCTACATCACGGCCACCCCGAAGCAATTCAAAATCATCGAGGAACTCCTTCCCACCCTCGATCAGGCACCCGAGCGCTCCGACAAAGACATCAAGTATGTCTGGCTCAAACGCGCCGATGCCTGGGACGTCGTCGACAAACTCCAGGCCTTTTTCTCGGACCGTTCGCGCGCCGACCGCCCCTATCTTGAGTCTGACTTTGACGGCAATTCCATCACCGTCATTGCCAAGCGCTCCGACATGGCGCAGATCGAGAAACTGATCGGACAGTTCGACCAGGGTGAAATTGAAAGCGAACTCCAGGTCCGCATGCTCAGCCTCGCCCGCATTCCCGCCAAGGAGATGGTCGACATGCTCAGCAACCTCTACCCGCAGATGCATCAGGGCAACATCCGCGTGGTTGATCGTCTCGATCCATCACTCACCAACGCCCCCGTTCGGACCAATGCTTCGAACAACGCGACGAACCGACTTGGCACCAACGCGGTCGCGGAGGTCGTCATTGCCATTGACGAAAAGTCGAACATCCTGCTCCTCAGCGGACCCGGCGTAGAACTCGACAATATCGATTCCATCGTCACCGAACTGGAATGGTTCGCCCTGCCAGGCGATTCCGAACTCCATGTCTACCCGTTGAAGGAGTCAGATCCCACCGAAGTGTCCAAGACCCTCAATGAACTCTTTCAACACGAAGCCGCTGCCTTTCGTGCCCAGACCCAACCGAAGTCCGGCTCCGGCTCATCCAACCGCAACCGTCCGCAACCTCCGAAAATGGTGGTCGTCCCTGACCAACGCAGCCGCAGCCTGATTGTCAGGGCCAGCCCCACCGACTACATCTTCGTCGAGACCCTGATTAAACGCCTCGACGAGGTCGGCGCCGAAGCGGACAGCACGTGGAAGTTCGTGCCCGTCAAGCACGCCCCGATCGACAAGGTCGCCGAATTGGTAAGCCTCTTCTCCCGCCAACAGAAATACGGCAACCAACCTGGTGACCAGGTTGTCTCGGAGGCCCATCCTCGCACCAAATCCATTCTGCTCTTCGGCCGCAAGGTCGCCATCGACAAGATCATGCCTTTCATCGCCGACATCGACGTTCCCTCCACCGGGTCCGAGGTAAACATTGAACAGGTCATTCTCCAACACGCAGATGCCGCCACCATCGCGAATCTGGTCGACGACATCTTCACCCGCCGCACGCAACTCCGCCGCGCCGCACAGGGCGAAGCTCCCGAACGCGGCGACGCCGTCGCGATTCTCGAAGAGGTTTTCATCACCCCCGACCCGCGTCTCAACACCCTTCATCTCGCCGGCACCCAGCCTGCCATCGATCTTGCCAAGCGCATCATCGATGACCTTGACCGCGAGATGGACCGCTTCGCCACCGACGTCAAACTCATCCGTCTCCGCCATGCGCTCCCCTCCAAGATCGCGCCGCTCTTGCAGAGCGTATTCCGCGAAACCGGAACCGATCCTGCCACCGAGGGCCTGCGCAGTCTGGTCACCAAGCTTCAGATGACCAACAACGTCGGACAGGTCATCACTGATCCTGTTGCCCGCACCCGCGCCACGCTCACGGTCCAAGCCGACGATTCCCAGAACCTGCTCATTGTGGCCGCCCGGTCAGATCTGCTGCCGCTCATTGAAAGCGTCATCAACAAACTCGATATCCAAGGTGCTGCGGGCATGAACACCGTCCGTGTCTACCCGCTCGAACACATCGACGGCGGCAACTTCCGCCGCATACTCGAGGAGGTGAACTCCGGCAACAATTCACTCCGCGAAGGCGACCGACCGACCATCACGGTCGATACCCGCAGCAACTCCCTCATCGTCGCCGGCAACGAAACGTCTTTCTCCGTCGTCGAGAGTCTCGTTGCCCTCCTCGACAAGGAACTTCCGCTCGAGCTTCGCGACATCAAGATCGTCCGGCTGAACCACGCCTCCGCCGCCGTTCTCAGCGGAACCATCCAGCAACTCATGGACGCCCGGGTCGTACGACTCAACAACGGCGGCCGTCGAGATCCCTCCCAATCGGTCACCATTCTTCCGGAATCCCGCAGCAACAGCCTGCTCGTAACCGGCGGCCAGGATGCTTTCGAATTGGTGAAGAGTCTGGCGGAACAACTCGATGAGGCACCGCCGGCGATCAGTGGCTCAATTCGACTTGTCAGTTTGAAGTATGCCGACGCCCGCACGGTCGCCACCACCATGAGCCAGATCTTCACCCAACGGTATGCGAAGGCCTCCAGCGACGAACAGCGCAAGAAACAACCGATCATCATCGCCGACGCCCGTATCAATGGGCTGTTGGTATCGGCTTCGCAGGATGACAACGATGCGTTGGATGACCTCGTTGCCAAACTGGACCAGAAACTCGACAACCCGCTCCTCCAGATCACCGTCTTGTCCCTCCAACACAACGATGCCGCCAAGGTCGCCAACATGCTCGAGAGCTTTTTCGCTGGCCGCCTCCGCGCTCGTTCCATCAGCGGCTCCGTCGCGAGTCCGAGTGAACAGGTGAGCATCGAGACCGACACCCTCAACAACACGCTCATCATTTCCAGCAATACCGAGAACCTCGACCTCATCAAAGGCATCCTGGCCAAGATCGACGTCGAGCCGTCCACCAGCGGTGGTGTCTTCGAGATGTTCACCCTGCAACACGCCGACGCCCAGCGCGTCGCCACCCTGATTGAGTCACTGGTCAAACAAGGCGTCTATCGCCCCGGACGCAGCGGCGCCGCAGCGACTGCCGCAAGCGCTTTGGCCATCTCCGTCGACAACCGCAGCAACACCCTCATCGTCTCCGCCAGCCCGGACAATCTCGGCATCGTCCGCACCGTCATTCAGCGGGTCGACACCGCCGACTTCGAACCCGGCAGCGAAATCAAAACCTACCAGCTCGAACACGCCCAGGCCTCCAACCTCGCCCGTGCCCTCACCAGCTTCTTCGATGCCAAACGCCGCGGCGATGCGAGTGCACTCAACTCCGCTGAGCGCACCATCCCGCTCGTGATGATCCCCGACGATCGCATGAACATCCTCATGGTCACCGGCAGCAAGGAGAGCTTCGACATCCTCGATCGCATCATTCCGCAACTCGACGGCGAAGACCAGATGGCCCGCCTCAACTACCGCGTGTTCGATCTCGAAAACGCCACCGCAGCCAAACTTCAGGACACTCTCCAACGCCTTTTTGCCAATCGCCCATCCACCGTTGCCGGCAAGGCACCCAAGCCCATCAGTATCATCGCCGACCCTTGGGTGAACGCCCTCCTGGTTTCTGCCGAGCTGGAGGACATGACCATGGTCGAGAACTTGATCGAACGTCTCGACGCCAAACAGACCGATCTCGGCGTCGCGGTCGAAGTCATCCCCGTTCTTAAAGCCAACGCCTCCCGTGTCGCCGACACCGTCACCGGCCTCTACAAGGCCGGCACCCAAAGTGGCCTTCCGATCGTCGTTAACGCCGACGAACGCATGAACGCCATCGTCGTCTCCGGCGGCAAGACCGAGATCGACCGGATCAAGGAAGTCGTCGCCAAACTCGACACCGACCAGGTTTCCCGTGTCACCGAGATTCGCGTCATCCCCCTCGAAATCGCCACCGCCAGCGACCTGGCCACGACATTGACCACGGCTCTCAATACCCGCCCCAGCAACGGCTCAGATCTCAGCGCCCGCACCCAATCCGTGCTCCAATTCATCACCCGCACCGAAGATGGAGGTGAACTGATTACGAGCGCCCTCAAGGAAGCCGTTCAGATCATCCCTGACAACCGGATGAACTCCCTCATCGTTACGGGCCCCGTCGATTACATGGGCCTCATCGAGAGCATCATCAACCGCCTCGACAAGGGCAGCCCACGCCAGGCAAAGATCAAGGTCTTCAACCTGCACAACGCCGACGCCAACGACCTCGCCCGTGTCCTCACCGAACTCTTCCGCATGCAACCCAGCAACAACGGCCGCACCATCGAATACACCCTGCAAAGCGAAAAGACCGGCCAGACCGCCACCGCCATCGTCGGCAGTGAAGAATCCAGCGCCCTCCGCCTCACCGTGAACCGTCGCACCAACAGCCTCCTCGTCGGCGGCAGCGAACGTTATGTCGCCATGGTCGAACAGATCATCGCCTCCTTCGAAAACAACAAGGCGGAAGAACGCAAAACCGAAGTTGTGCGTCTCAAGAACGCCCAGGCCACCGACATCGCCACCGCTGTCCGTGATTTCCTCGATCAGGATCGCGAACGCGTCACCCAGGTCCTCGGCGCCGACGCCGTCCAGACCGCCCAACGCCTCCTCGACCGCGAGGTCAGCGTCGTCGCCGAAGAAATCAGCAACACGCTGCTCATCAGCAGCAACCCGAGATTCTTCGAACGCATCCGCACCATCATCACCGAACTGGACAAGCCCAATCCCCAAGTCCTGATCCAGGTGCTCTTGACCGAGGTCAGCGTCGACGCCGTCCGCGATCTTGGCGTCGAATGGAATTACACCAAGAGCATCGGCGGCGGTTTCAATCTCGGCAGTCAGGCCCAGAACGGACTCGCCGCTTTGATGGCCAATCCCGCCATCGGCGGCTACAGCGCCCTGGTCACCGGCAACAACTTCAACTTCCTCCTGCGTGCCTTGGAGAATGACGGTCGCTTGGAGGTGCTGAGCCGTCCACAGATCCTCACCGCCGACAACCAGCCCGCCATGGTCAACATCGGCCAGCGGGTTCCGTTGATCACCGATTCCCAGACCACACCGCAGGGCGGCCAGATCAACCAGTTCCGCTACGAAAACGTCGGCGTGAACCTGAGCGTCACTCCGCGCATCACCGGCGACGGTTTCGTGCGCATCGACGTCGCCACCACCAACAGTTCCATCAGCAGCACCCAGGTCCAGATCAACCAGAACGCCACCGTCCCGATCATCGACGAACGGCTCGCCACCACCACGGTCAGTGTACAGTCCGGCAAGACCGTCGTCATCGGCGGCCTCATCAGCAGCACTGCCGACAGCCGCAACAAGAAGGTCCCGATGCTCGGCCGCATCCCTCTCCTCGGAAAACTGTTCAGCAGCAGCACGGTCAAGGATGACAAGCGCGAACTGCTGATATTCCTCACGCCGCAAATCCTCGCCTACGAGACCGCCACCAACGAATTCCAGACCACCCTCAACCCCACCGACTTCTCCAAGGGCGAACTGAGGACCTCACCGCTGAGCGAGGAACTGAAGTTCAACGACATGAAGAAGCAGCTGTTGAATCCTCTCCTTCAGGAAACCAACAAGCCTCCGTCCCATCCGCTGTAGTCGCTTCAGATTGGTACGGGTCCGTTGGGTTTTCTGTCTGGACCCGCATTCAAGGACGATTGCCAACGGACTTCACATCCCTTACGAAGGATGGATGCAACAGTTTGGCCTGTATGTCTTGTGCGCCCTGTTGGGCACATCCGCATCGGCTGTGGATTTCGAATCCGAAGTCTGGTCAAAGGTCGCGTCGCGTTCGTGCCTGAAATGTCACAAGGCCGGCGGCGATGCGGAAGAAACCCGTTTCATTCTGCTGGATCCGGCGGTGACCAGAAACGCGGACTGGCTCACCCAAAATCAGAAGGTCTTATCCCGTATCGCGAAGCTACGGAAGAACGACTCCCCGCTCGTCCTCTTGAAGGTCACGGATGAGGTGGATCACGAAGGTGGAGAAGTTCTGGCGAAGGATTCTTCCGGCTTCCAGATCCTCAAGCGTTTCGTTGAGGAAGGTGCGACCACGACCACCAAACGGCACGACGATTTCCTCTACGGCGTTACGATGATTGATAACCGACGCCTGCTGCGGCGGATAACCCTGTCGCTGGCGGGTCGCCTGCCGACCGCCGAAGAGCATACGCGGGATCTCGACGCCGTGATGGATTCGTTGATGAAGGAGGACGCGTTCTACGAACGCCTGCTGGAAGGTTTCAACGACATCTTCCTGATGCAGGGCGTCGACGGCGTCCCTGAACGCATTCTCGGTTATAGAAATTTTGCCAACACCCGTCTCTGGTATCAGAAGGTGAAGTTCGAGGAGATCGAGGACAAGAAAGAGCGTCAGCAGGCGAAGTACGCACTCGCCCGCCACTATCGGAAATCGATCCTGCACGAGCCCTATGCCCTGATCGAACACATCGTCCGCAATGACCGCCCGTTCACCGAAATCGTCACCGCGGACTATCTGATGGTTTCTCCGTATACGGCCAAAGGTTACGGCATCTTTGATGAGTTGAAGGACCGGTTTGCGGATCCGGAGGATCACATGGAGTTCATTCCGACGAAGCTCAAGCAGTTGACGCTGCGCAACGGAAAGCCGGATCAGATCACCCCGACCGGTTTCTATCCCCATTCCGGACTGCTTACCACCTTTCACTATCTGCAGCGCTACCCGACCACGGACACCAATCGCAACCGTCAGCGTGCCCGCAAGTATTTCGAACATTTCCTCGGCCTTGACGTGATGGAACTCGCGCCGCGCGTGACCGATGCCGCCGCGGTCGATGCGAAATACAAGATCCCGACCATGGAAGCCGCCGATTGTGTAGTTTGTCACAAATCGGTGGATCCGATCGCGGGACTGTTTCAGGACTATCAGAATCCGAACAACGACTTCGGTCCCTTCGGTCCCCGGAAAGAAGGATGGTTCAAGGACATGTTCGGACCCGGCACGCGACCGGGGGAACTGCCGGAGTCCGATCGTTGGCGCGCGCTGCAATGGCTCGGTGAACGCACCGTCAGTGATCCGCGCTTCGCCGTCGCGATGGTCGAACACGTCTACTACATCCTCACCGGTCGCAAACCGGTGCGGCCGCCTAAGGATATCGATGATCCGTTGTTCGACCACCGTCAACGAGCTTACCGTGCCCAGCGGCGGGAGATCGACCGCATCGCGGATGACTTCCGTGCCGCCAACTTCAGCCTCAAGTCGGCATTCAAGTTCTGGGTGCGGTCACGCTTCTATCGGGCAGACGGTCTGGCACTTCAAAAGCTCAGTCCGGAGCGCGCCGTCGAACTCGATGATGTTGGACTGGTTCGCCTCCTTTCCCCGGAGCAACTTCATCGCAAGATCCGCGCGATCTTCGGACTCGATTGGAACCTCGTCACCGGCCAAACCTATTATCGCATCCTCTACGGCGGTATTGATTCCAAGGCCGTCACCGAACGTATTCTGGAGCCGGGCGGAGCCATGGGCGCCATCCAGCGGATCATGGCCAACGAGGTCGCGTGCAAGACCGTTCCCGCGGACTTTGCACAGCCCCAGGATCAACGGGTTCTATTCCCGGGAATCGACCCCGATGTCTTGCCCGATCAGGAAGCCACTGTCCGCGCCGCCATCGTTCATCTGCATTCCCTGATTCTCGGACGCAACGACGCTTCGGATCACCCGGAGGTGGATCGAACCTTTGCGCTCTTTGCCGGTATCGTAGCCGATGCACACGAACAGGGGCGCTTCGACCAGCGAGAAAACTACTTCTGTCGCGCCAGTCGCGAAGAAGTCCGGTCGCAGGATCCGGATTATACCATGCGCGCTTGGCGTGCCATCGTGACCTATCTGCTTCGCCAACCCGAATTCCTACATGAGTGACATGAACCGCCGCGATCTTCTCAAACTTTGTGGGCTCACCGGACTCAGCCTCACCACCCCCGTCGGCCTGAGCGCCGAGACGCGCGAACCCGATCCGCATGAAGGGCCGTTTTATCTGGTCTTCAACGCTTCGGGCGGCTGGGACACCACCTATGTCATGGACCCGAAGGGCACGGATGGAATCAATCGTCTGTACCGGGAAGGTGATATTCAATCGATCGGCAACCTCCGCTGTGCCCCGATCAAGAAACACATTGAGAAGGGCCTGAGCACCGAGGATTTCTTCCGCAAATACGGTTCCGAGCTGATGGTCTACAACGGACTCGATTACTCCGTGAACAATCACTCCCCCTGTTCGCGCTACACCGCCACCGGCAAGTTGGACAGCACCCTCTATCCGACCTTCGCCGCCTTGGTTGCCGCCTGCCAGGGACCGGACTGTCCGCTCGCTTTTCTCACCTTCGGCAACTACTCCGCCACCGGCAACCTGGTTCCGATGGCCCGCATTCCCTATCTGCCAACCTTGAAAAAGATCGCCCAGGCCGACAGTCCGGGTGGTTCGCACAAGTATCACGATGATTTCGTTCTCGACCGGATAGAGCGCACCCTGAAGGAACAGTTTGACGCCCGATCGGTTCAGACGCAATTACCCCGCACTGCCCGTGCCCAAAGCACGCTGTACGCCGCACAGCTCAACTCCAAGGCACTCAAACGCGCGCTTCCTCACATCTCCTCCCCCCCCAAGGGCCGTCTGCCACAACAGGCCGAAATCGCCCTTTCCTCCTTCAAGGCTGGGATCTGCGTTTCCGCGAATCTGTCCATCGGACAGTTCGACAGCCACGGAAACAATGACCGCGACCAGATGAAGCTCATCCCCGAATTCCTTGCCGGCATCGACTACGCGCTCAACCGCGCCGAACAACTTGGCATCCGCGACCGACTCGTCGTGATTATCCAGAGCGAAATGGGCCGCACGCCGCACTACAACAAGGGCGACGGCAAGGACCACTGGTCCATCGGCTCCATCATGTTCCTGGGTCACGAAATCAAAGGGAATCGCCTCCTCGGAGAAACCGATGGCGGACAATTCGCCCTACCGTTCGATCCCAAGTCATTGAAACCGACCAAGGAGAACGGCATCCGCGTCCGCCCCGAACACGTCCATACCGCGCTTCGCCAACATGCCGGAATCGAGCAACACGAATTCAGCAAACGCTTCCCATTGAAGGTGCCGGAAGCCGAACAGCTGAAGAACTTCTGGGGCTGACCTGTGGCCGTTCCAAGTGGCGGATGCGGAGACGTCGCTACGAGCGTCAGATCCAGCTGCTTTTCATGGTCGCCGAGGTTTCTTGCCGCCGGGTCTGCGCTGCTTCTGACCGGGTTTGCCTGATTTCCTGGGTTTGTCTCCCTTGGGGCGGCGTTGGGCGATCTGGCGATTCGGATCGATGGTCGGGAAGGCGGCCTTCACGGCCAGCAGGTAGTCATTCATCTCCTTCACAAGTTCTGCGGTCTTGGCAGGTTGGCGAGACGCCAGATCGTTGCGTTCGCCGATGTCGTCCCGGAGGTTGAAGAGGAGGTTCTGCTTCTTCGCGTAGTAGTGGATGAGCTTGTAGTCGCCCAGATAGATTGCCGAAGCAGGGCCGGCCGGATCGTGGTCGTAGTGGGGAAAGTGAACGACGTATTCCGTACGGGGACGGGTCACGGCACCTATCCCGGATTTGTGGAGCACGGATTTCAAACTGCCGCCCTCAACCCGCCCGGGCAATGGCGACGCAATGCCGGCCAGGTCCGAGATGGTCGGATAGATGTCCGCTCCAGTTGTGAGCGTATCCGCAAAGGTGTTTGGAGTGATACCCGGACCACGAATGATGAGCGGAACACGCAAACCGCCTTCGTAGACAGAACCCTTGCCCGAATTGAGCAGCCCATTGCGGCCCGGCGTGCCGTGATCGGTGGTGTAGATGAAATAGGTATTGTTTTCGATACCCAGTTTCTTGATGGCATCAAGGACCCGGCCGACGGAATTGTCCGCGTCCAAGGCGACCGCCGCTCCGGTTAGAAAACGAGGATCGCGATTGCCGGTGCGTTTGCGCATGAACTCAACCGTCTCCGGTTTGGCATCCAACGCACTGCGCCCCGGATAGTGGGAAATCTGCAGGTAGAACGGACGCCCGGCGCGGACGTTTTTGGTCATGAAGGCAATGCCTTTGTCGGCAGTAAGGTCGAACTGTTTCGGATTGGGATTCTGCGAGCGGAACTGGTCGCTGTTGCCGGTCGAACCGTCACTTTCATCAAAGCCATGTTGCTCGGGCGAAGGGCGACCAACGTGCCATTTGCCGAAGTGGGCCGTGGCATACCCGGCCGGCTTGAGCCGTTCGGCAATGGTTACCGTCGAGGTCGGGAGATTCATGGTGAATTCCGCCGCTGAGGTGTTGCCTTTGATGTTCACGAAAGTCATGCGCAACGCTGCCGGACTGATGCCGGTGAAATAGGTGGCCCGCGAAGGGGTGCACCTCGGGGAGGGCGCGTAGAACCTTGAGAAACGCATTGCTTCCGCTGCCAACCGATCAAGGTTCGGTGTGTAGAAAAAATCGCTCTTGGATCGCGGATTGTGGCGATCCATTTGCGTGGACAACGAGGTCCAACCCTGGCCTTCACCAAGGATGAAGACGAAGTTTGGCCGATTCGCGGCCTGTGCCGTACAGATGACAGAGAGCGCCAGCGCCCAGATCATCTTCTTCATCGAGGTCCCTTTCTCGGTCTCGGTCCTACCTGCGGTCTGCCTCCCTTGCCTCCGCCGCGACGTCCGCCACCCGGACTGTTGGCTTCTTCCTTCGTGACGATGTTGTCCCGATCGCGGTCGGCCTTGGAGAACATGCGCAGGACAAACGATTGGAGTTCAGTCGATGAAATGTAGCGGTCTTGGTTTTCGTCGAGTTCGGCAGCGTGTTGCCGCACGAATCCTCCCAAGGCCGTGCGGGCGCCGCCGCGACCGCCATATTCATCACTGGAAATACGACCGTCGCGATTACGATCGTAGGCAGCGAAGGCCTTGCTCCCTTCGGCGGCCATCTCCGCGCGAGAGACTTTGCCATCACCATTGGTATCAAGTTCGTCGAAATGATTGGCGATCCATGGCTTGCGTTGATCGCCACCCGGTTTCCCCCCTCGTTGGGGAGGACGCTGAGCACCGCCACCACCGCGGCCGCCGAGGAAGAATTCCGCCAACTCGTCTTCGCTCATCTCCCGATCGTTGGGACGACGATTGTCCTGCGGCCGCGGACGGCGTTCGCCGCCACCACCTTGGCGTCCCTGTCTGCGCGTGTAGGTTTGGGTAGTCGTACGTCCGGCAGTGTCTACGTAATTGAAAGTGGCCGTGCCGTTGTCAGCGGTCTTGTAGTTGATGTACGCGGGACGACCGTAAACCTCATACTTGAGGCTGTAGCCGTCCTGCAGATTCCCGGAGAAACCGGTGATGGTCGCACCGCGCAACGGACTCGTCGCGGGACGAATCGGTGCCCCACGAGGCTGCGGGATGACCTGGCTGCCGTCGTGCTGCACTTCGCCGTGAAAGCCACCATTCAGGTAGGGATAGGACTTGGTGGCGTGATAGTGATAGCCCGTACCGTGATCGTGTCCCTTGAAGGAGTCCAGATTACGAGGAGCCGCACCGTTCGATTCGGTGTAGCCGTAGATGGGATAGCCGTCCAAGGCCCAGGCGACCGGTTTGTCGGCACCGACGATCTTCTGCAGATGCACGGGGGCGACATGGTAATGGTAATCGTCGCCGCGGCCACAGTGACCACCCCAATGATCCAGTTCGCCCGCCGCATAGCAATCCACTCCGCGGTTGTTCAGGGCGTTGAAGATCGGCACACCATTGACAGCAAAGGCGATGGCTCCAAGGAGGAAGTTGTTCCTGGTCGACATCGGATTTCGTGCGGGAACGGGATTGAGCGGAATCTGCCATGAATTGTCGCCGGTGAACGGCTGCGGAACTGGCACCTGCTGTTGCCAGGCCTTGATGCCGACCATCATGTTGTGATCGGGGATGGCGTCCGATTCGACGTAGAAGTAGCGACCGTCGGAACGGGTCCGCAGCTTGGGGAACTTGCCGAAGGCGGACTGCATCAATGCAAGGTTCGAAGTGTTCGGAATCCGAGTCACACCAACCGCCGCCACCCGGGCAACCGGCACGGCGTTGAGCGCCCGGATCTTGCCGCCCTGCTTGCCCAGTACGAGACGATCGCCGCTGAATGTGGCGAACTCGATCTTGATCTGAGGCACTAGATCGTGGTGTTCAGTGGTGTGGGCGTGCGTCTGTGTCCCAGAGAAGATCAACCCCATGGTGATTACGGAAATCGCCTTCCCCGTCACCCTATCCCGCCCCGGGGGGGTGTGGGGCCCGGAATGGACCGGGTGTTTGGACGTAGCGTGTTCGAAAACTCCTGCTATTTGTCTTATTCCTCCCCCTCCGTGTGGGTGTGGGCGGGGGTGCGGGGGAAGGAAGTGTGGCATGCTGCTTGATTAAGGTTGTGATCAGCGACCGGTGTAAAAAGTTGCCCGGGGACCGTCGACTTTGAAGCGGAAGATGACGGTGTTGTCGAGTTTGAGATCATCAGACCAGATCCACTTCGCGCCCTTGAAGTCGTGTTGATGGTACGGCTCCTTCGGACCGATCTCGGCTTCGGTATACTCCTTGGCATTGGACCAGTCGCGGTCGTCGAAATCCGGCATCTGCCAGTTGGTGGGAATCGTCAGATGCTTGACGCGGGGATTGTTCACGTCGCCGTTGATGGGACCGTGAAAGAAGTTCTTCGCCTTCCACGCGCCGCTGGTCACGATCTTGTCGCCGATCTTCAGGATGAGACCGCCATCACCGATGTTGTTGACGTATTCTGTTCCTTTCTGTGGATGCGCATTGTCCTTGGCCATCACGGCGATGGTCATCGGGTATTCGGGAAGGATGTCAACGGAGATGACGTTATGGGGTATGAACTCGATCGAATCGACCGCGACGAGCTTCCCGTTGATGTAGAGAGTGAAGGTATTGTCGGCGTAGATGTTCGCGCGGAGCGTGTCGTTGATCCGGGGCTTGGGTTTGCCGTCGGGAGTTCCACCACCGCGCCTCCCGCCCTGCCGCCCTTTGCCTCCCTTGCGAGGTGGGCGGGCTTGAGCGATTTCCGCCGATGCGGAACGGTTGGTGAGCTGGGCATCCCGTTCACCGGCATGACTTCGGAGACTCGCTCCGATGCCGATGGCGGTGAACAGGATGGCGGCGCCCATCAGGACGAACAGTGGATTGTTCTGCTTGATGAGTTGTTTCATTGGGTGATCGCCTGATGGCGGATTGGTCAGTTCTTATCCTTGGCCTGTTTGCCAGCTTTGCCTTCCTTGCCCTGCTTGCGTTCGCCCTTCTGGCCCTTGCCCTCGCGGTTGCCCCGATTGGGGACGAGTTCTTCCGGGGTCAGATTGCCGTCACCGTTCTTGTCGAGTTTCTGCAGCGCCGAAGCGGCGTTCTGCATTTCAACGGCACTGAGAACGCCATCGCGATTGGCATCGAGCAAGGCCAGGATCGGATTGCGTCCACCCGGGCGCTTCTGGCCCCTTTCCTGTCGTTCACCGCGTTGCTGGCGGTCACCCTTCTCTTCCTCATCGGCAGCCTCTGTGGCAAAGGCGCCGATACTGATGGTGGTGGCAATGATGAGTGCGGTCAGTTTCTTCATGGGTGTTTCCTTACGTTTGGGGGTTAATGTTATGCAATTGTGAGGGAACAGATCATTTCGTGTTTTTCACTCACAAGAGAAGTAGACCCTTCGAAGATGACAATTGCCGGAGGTGCCGGATTACAAATTTGTCATTTTCACAGTTCGTTCACCAAAGGGCAGCCGAAGACCAGTTCCTTCGGTCCGTCCGTGAACGACGGGGGCATTGTCCGGGAACGAGACAGACGGGCGAGTTCGTAGGAAAGCTGAGACAGGGACCGGGCGCTGTACCCGGGATGGGTTTTCAGAATGATCCGGTCCGAATCAACGAGCGTCGTGTAGGCCGCGGCTTCAGCTCCGTAGGCCTTGATGATTTCGCAATCCGGGTCCGCAATGAGAGGGAACCGATTGCCCACGCGTTTGGCC
>JAYPXF010000145.1:0-8377 GCA_038154405.1 Verrucomicrobiales bacterium
ATATCCGATCCAAGCATATCCATTCCCGGAACACCAGATCGGGAGCTAGAGTTCGCAGCCATGGTTTTCCGAATAATGGGACTTTTGCTCCCATTACCGATCCGTCCGGAATACGACGAATGAACAGATTTGCCACATTGCTAGTTGTGCTGTCCCTGATTTCCCAATCGAGGCAGGCAGCCGCCAAGATTGATTTCAATCGGGACATCAAGCCGATCCTCTCCAACAACTGCTTCACCTGTCACGGACCGGACAAGGAGGAACGCAAGGCCGGCTTGCGCCTGGACACCCGTGAAGGCGCGATCGCCGATCTCGGTGGTTATGCCGCGGTGACGCCGGGTCAGGTGAGTGCCAGCGAATTGATCAAGCGGGTCGTGACCGAGAATGACGACGAAGTGATGCCGCCGCTGGACAAGGGCAAGCGCCTGACAGCCAGAGAAGTTCAACTGCTCAAGGATTGGATTGCTGCGGGCGGGGACTACGCGGTGCATTGGTCCTACGCAAAGGTGAAGCGACCGGATGTGCCGGTGTCATCCCGTTCCAAGTGGGGACTCAACCCGATCGATCAATTCATCCTGACTAAGTTGCGCGCGAAAGGGCTGACACCGTCGCCTGAAGCGGATCGCTGGACCCTCGCGCGGCGGGCCGCGGTGGATCTAATCGGACTGCCTCCATCGGTCGAGGAGTTGGAGAGATTCGTCAACGACAAGGAGCCCAAGGCCTTTGAACGCTACGTGGATCGTTTGTTGGAGAAGAAGGCGTTCGGAGAACATTGGGCGCGCATGTGGCTGGACCTGGCAAGGTATGCGGATTCGGCGGGTTATCCGTCCGATCCCGGACGCACGATCTGGGCCTACCGCGACTGGGTGATCAATGCGTTCAACGACAACATGCCGTTCGATCAGTTCACACTGGAGCAACTTGCCGGAGACATGCTGCCCAATCCGACGGAATCGCAGTTGATCGCGACTGCGTTTCACCGGAACACCATGACGCAAAACGAAGGTGGCACCAGCGACGAGGAGTTTCGCAATGAGGCGGTCATTGACCGGGTGAACACCACGATGGCGGTGTGGATGGGAACAACGATGGCCTGTGCGCAATGTCACACGCACAAGTACGATCCGATCAGCCAGCACGAATATTTTTCGTTCCACGCCATTCTGAACAACACCGAGGACTCGGACAAACGCGACGAACGTCCGTTGTTCAGTTTTCATACCGAAGCTCAGAAACAGGAGCGTAAGGCATGGGAAACGGAGTTGGCGTCCCTGGGCAGGCAGCTTGCCGAACCACCGGACAATTGGTTCGCCGGTCTGGACAAGTGGCAGGCTCAGTTCTCATCCGGATTGGAATGGCATGGCGCAAAACCGTTGCTGGCCCGCAGCCAGAAGAAAGCGAAGATGACGATTCGTGATGACGGTTCAGTCCTGATCGCCAAAGGAAAGGGGCCGGACAGTTTTGTGGTGGAACTGCCACTCAAGGAGGGATCGCTGTCGGCGGTCCGCCTTTCGGCACTGACGGATGAATCCCTGCCGAAGAAGGGGCCCGGGCTCGCGCCGGACGGAAACTTTGTGATCAGCCAGATCATCGC
The DNA here is from genome assembly GCA_038154405.1 of Verrucomicrobiales bacterium. GTDB lineage: Bacteria > Verrucomicrobiota > Verrucomicrobiia > Limisphaerales > JAYPXF01. The sequence goes on from JAYPXF010000145.1 coordinate 1,595, forward strand.
GCAGGTCGTGCCAAATCCGAAACTGCCGCGGAAGGGGAAGATCGTCCGGGTTGAGTTGCCCGGCAAGACACCTTTCCTTCATCTCGCGGAAGTTCAGGTATTCAGTAACGGCAAGAACGTCGCGACCAAGGGCAAGGCCCGGCAAAGCGGCAATTACCGAGACGCGGTTGCCGCTCGCGCAATCGACGGCAACACCGACGGCGACTACAAGAATGGCTCGGTGGCACATTCCGCGGGCAAGGGGCCGGTCGATTTCTGGGAGGTTGAATTGGATGATGCGTATCCGATCGACAAGATCGTGCTATGGAACCGCACCGATGGCGGCACGGACAAACGGCTGGAGAACTACACGGTGCGCGTGCTCGATGGCAAGAAACAGGAGGTTTGGGCCCGCAAGGAAGCCAAATCGTTCCCCAAAGAAAAGACCTTTGCCATCAACGGACCGACCAGTGTCAGTTTCACGACCGCGGTGGCAAGTTACGAACAGTCGGGCATGAACGCTTCATTTGTGATTGCCGGCAAGCCCACCAAAGACAAGGGATGGGCCATCGCGGGAGGGGCCGGAAAACCGCACACGCTTTCATTGATACCTGCCGGCCGGGTGGCGGCTCCGGAGGGCGCCAAGCTGCGGGTGACCATTCGGCACAACACCAAATACAAAGAACATTTGCTTGGGCACTTCCGCATCGAGACGACCGATGACAAGCGGGTGGAACAGTGGCTCAAGATTCCCAAGAACGTGTTGACCGCGCTGGGTGTCAAGGCAACGGATCGCAAACCGGCAGCGGCGAATCTCATCCGGGACTACTATGTCAGGAACGTCGCAGGGGAAACCCGGCCGCAACGGAATCGCATTGCCTCGCTCGAGAAGAGCATTGCCGGACAGAAGAAAGTGTCGGTTCCGGTCATGAAGGAACTGGCTGCAAACATGGCCCGGACCAACCGGGTGCAGCTTCGCGGCAGTTTCCAAAACCTTGGAGATCATGTGAAGCCGGGCCTGCCAGCCGTTTTCGATGGTCTTCCCAAGGGTCGCGACCCGGATCGCTTGGGCATGGCGAAGTGGCTGATCGACCGAGAAAATCCGCTGACTTCCCGGGTGACGGTGAATCGCTACTGGGAACACCTCTTTGGCACCGGCTTGGTGCGCACGAGTGAGGAATTCGGCTCACAGGGCGAGTTGCCATCCCATCCCGAGTTGCTCGATTGGTTGGCGGTGGAATTCATGGACAGCGGTTGGGATACGAAGAAGTTCCTGAAGTCGTTGGTGACGTCGGCGGCTTACCGCCAGTCATCCAAAGTGACGCCGGAATTGCTCGAGGCGGACCCGAGCAATCGGTTGATCAGCCGAGGCCCACGCTTTCGCGCCACCGGCGAATTGATCCGTGATCAGGCCTTGTTCGTCGGAGGCCTGCTTAGCGGAAAAATGTATGGTTTACCGGTTCGCCCCGAACGACCGAAACTTGGGGTGAACACGGCCTTTGGCAAAGGCAACGACTGGGAGACCAGCAAGGGCGAGGATCGGCATCGGCGCTCGATCTACACGGAAGTGCGACGCAACAGCCCGTATCCGTCATTCTCAACTTTCGACGCCCCTAATCGCGAGGTCTGCACGATTCGCCGTTCACGGAGCAACACGCCGTTGCAAGCCTTTGTGACGCTGAACGATCCGGTGTTCGTTGAAGCGGCCCAAGGGTTTGCCCGACGAATCCTCAAGGAAGGTGGCAAGACGGATGCCGAGCGTTTCAATTATGCCTTTCTGACCAGCGCTTCCCGTCCACCTTCAGGGCGAGAATTGAACCGCCTTCGCCCCTTGGTTGCGGAAGCAAGAGAGGTGTATGGCGCGGACGCGGATCTGGCGAAGAAGATGGCCACGGTGCCATTGGGTGAACCGACGGAAAAGTCAGACTACGTTGAACTGGCAACCTGGACGACGGTTGCCAACGTGCTGCTGAACCTTGACGAAATGATCATGCGGCGTTGATCACGAACTTGAAACGACCACGAAGATGAATCCACTGGAATACGAAGAACTGCAGTTTCAGACCCGGCGTCATTTCCTGAAAGGCGCGGGACAGTTCGGCCTTGGTAGCATGGCGCTGGACAACCTGTTGCAAGCCGACGCACGGGGCAGGGAGATGATCAACCCGCTGGCCCCCAAGCGGCCGCCGCAATTCGGCAAAGCCAAGAATGTAATCTACCTGCACATGTCCGGTGCACCGCCTCATCTGGACATCTTTGATTACAAGCCGGACCTGATCAAACGTGATGGCCAGAATTGCCCTGATGAAATCCTGAAAGGCCGGCGTTTTGCCTTCACGAGCGGCGTACCAAAACTGATGGGAACACCGCGAACCTATGATCGCTACGGCAAGGCGGGCATGTGGATGAGCGATGCCTGTCCGCATTTTCATTCGATCGCCGACGACATCACGTTGGTCCGCTCGATGAACACGGATCAGTTCAATCACGCACCGGCTGAGCTGTTGATGTTCACCGGATCACCGCGTCAGGGACGTCCGTCAATGGGTTCGTGGGCAACCTACGGACTCGGCTCGGAAAACGAAAACCTGCCGGGTTTCGTGGTGATGATCTCCAGTGGCGTGCAGCCGAGCGGCGGACAGGGATGCTGGGGCAGCGGTTTCATCCCGTCGGTCTATCAAGGTGTCCAATGCCGGTCGAAAGGGGATCCCGTGCTTTTCGTTTCGGATCCCAGCGGAATGAAACGCGACATGCGACGATCGACCTTGGATGCATTGCGGGACCTGAACGACCTGCAGGCCAAAGAGCTGGGTCATCCGGAAACGCTCACCCGGATCGCCCAGTATGAGCTGGCCTATCGGATGCAGACCTCGGTTCCAGAAGTGATGGATATTTCCCGGGAGCCGAAGAAGATAGTCGAGGCTTACGGCGCCCAACCGGGTGGAGCGAGCTTCGCCAACAACTGTCTGCTGGCCCGACGCTTGGTGGAACAGGGGGTCCGCTTTGTGCATCTGTTCGATTGGGGATGGGATTTCCACGGCACCAACGTCAGCAATGGGATCACCGATGGTCTCACGAAGAAGATGGCTGCCACGGACAAGCCGGTGGCGGCGCTCATCAACGATCTGAAGGCACGGGGATTGTTGGAGGAAACGCTGGTGATCTGGGGTGGTGAATTTGGCCGGACGCCGTTCCGCGAAGGTCGCACCGCCAAGGGCAAGGTTCTAGGCCGCGATCACTATCCGGATTGTTTCTCTGTCTTCATGGCCGGTGGCGGTGTGAAGGCTGGTTTCGATTACGGCAAGACGGACGATCTCGGATTCAAGGTGGCGGAGAACAAGGTGCACGTGCACGACTTCCAGGCCACAATCATGCATCTGCTCGGCTTCGATCACGAAAAGCTCACCTATCGCTACCAAGGCCGTGACTTCCGATTGACGGATATTCACGGGCACGTGGTGAAACCGTTGTTGGCCTGATGTTGCATCGGTTTGCACTGGCCGTGCTGTTGATGCCGCTGGTGGCGTCGGCTGACGACTGGCCGCAATGGCTTGGTCCGCAGCGGGATGCGGTATGGCGTGAATCCGGCATCTTGAAACGATTCCCCGCCAAGGGATTGACGGTCTTGTGGCGCGCGCCATTGCGTCCTGGTTACACGGGGCCGGCTGTTGCTGACGGCCGGGTGTTCGTGATGGATCGCCAACTGGCACCCGGCGCGAAGAATCCCGAAAACATGTTCGAGCGCGGAAGCATTCCGGGTGACGAACGAATCCTCTGTCTGGATCAGAAGAACGGCAAAGTGCTTTGGACACACTCCTACGACGCGGACTATACAGTCAGCTATCCCAAGGGACCGAGGGCGACTCCCAGTGTCAGTATTGGACGCGTGTTCTGCTTGGGAACAGAAGGAGATCTTCATTGTCTGGATGCAGCGAAAGGCAACGTTCTCTGGCAACGGAATTTCGTAAAGGGATTCGGATCAAAAACTCCGACCTGGGGATTCTCCGCTCATCCTCTGATCGACGGAAATCGGGTCATCTCCCTAGTAGGTGGTGAAGGCAGCGCGGTGGTGGCTTTTGATGTGAAGACGGGCAAGGAGATCTGGCGGGCACTTACCACCAAAGACATCGCGTACTGCCCACCTGTGATCTACGAGATTGGCGGAATCAGACAATTGATCGTCTGGTTGATCGACGGGATTCATTCACTCGATCCCATTACAGGCAGGTTGAATTGGTCGCATCCATGGGCGGTGCGGGGTGGGGGATCGATCGCAATACCGCGGCTGTATAAAGATCGCCTGTTCCTGGCGACCTTCTTCAATGGTTCGCTCATGTTACGCTTCCGGGAAGACGGAATGGGAGTCAGCGAAGAATGGATCAGTCCAAAGATTTCTGCGAAAGACACCACGTATCTGCATTCGCTCAATTGTGTCCCGTGGTTGGAGAACGGGCACATCTACGGCGTATGCAACTACGGACAGCTTCGTTGCCTTCAGATCAGCAATGGGAAACGAATCTGGGAGACTTTCGACGCGGTGAAGATCAACCGGCCACGTCGAAATGCCAACGCCTTCATTGTGAAACATGAGGACCGCTTCTTCCTGTGTCCGGACAACGGCGATCTGGTGATCGCGAAGCTTTCTCCGACGGGCTATCAGGAGTTGGATCGAACGAAGTTGATCGCCCCGACCGATCGCGACGGTGGCGCGTCAATCGTCTGGTCACATCCGGCATTTGCCGGCAGATGCGTCTTTGCCCGGAATGACAACGAGATCGTCTGTGTCAGCCTCTCCATCAAATAAACATGACAAATGCTACTTTTCCAATCGAACATGAAGCGATCCGGTAAGTCTTGATTCTACGAACGGTTTTTGCGACCAAGTCGGCCTTCAATAATTCCATAGCGCATGGCTTCAGAAATTACTCTCAAAGCGGACGTCCAGCTGGGCGTGGTTCCTACTCACGTGAAATTCGTTGGCGGTCTCGTCCCGGAAGAAGGCGGCAAGCTGCCTCGTGGCGAGGCTGGTGAACTGGTCGTGCTCACCGAGATGAAGCGCCTGTGCGATGCGTCGCCGGTGAAGATCCAGAGCGTGCAGATTCCGGCGTTTCCGGGTGTGGATGAAGGGGACAATGACGAATTGATCAATGGCCTGAAGAGACTGGATCTGGTCGTGCACCTAATCATGATGGTGGGCGGCGCTGATCCGATGAACCCGGATGACGAAGATGCGGTGGTCGAGATGCTGACATCCGGTATCAACGTCGCCAAGAAGCATGGCATCGAACAGGTGTCCTCAACGTCCATCGAAGAATGGATGAAGCCCGGTGCGGCCCCCAAGACCGGGACCGACTTCGATGCCGCGGTGGCACAGAACGCCAAGGTTCATTCCCGGGTCTACATGGAAAGCGGAGCAGCGGACAGTTGCATCAAGAACTGGCACATCGAGTTTTTGCGGGGCGGAGAGTTCCAGACCTTCACCAGTGTGGAGAAGGCCTGGAAGGTTGTGCAGGCCATGAATGAGCAGGCCGGCGCGAAATTCTTCAAGGTGATGGTGGACGCCGCACACTGTGGTGACTCGGAATTGGACATCCCGCAGAACGAAGCCGTGATCAAGGAAATGGCCGAGGCCGGTGGCTTGGGCATCTTCCACGCCTCCGCCAAGACCACGCGCGGATGCCTCTCAACGGACGACGGCTGGATTGGAGCACTGATGTCCGCTGCCGCCCGCACGGGTGAACTGAAATTTGTGTTCGTCGAACTCTTCCACCATGAAGATTCGGCCTTGCAGGGGCTGCGTGATCTGGATCCGGGGCATGGTTTGGATACCACCGATGGTCGCACCTACAGCGAAGCTGTGGTCGATGGCGTGGTGGATATCGCCCGGCGCCTGAACAACCTCAAGTTGCGCGGTCAATTGAGCTGACGAACTGATTGAATCTGAGAATGCAAAGCGCGCCCGGTAAACGGGGCGCGCTTTTCTTTTGAGAGAGGAACAGGGGGCTACTGACCCAATTGTTCGCGAAGGCCGGCAGCTTCCTGCTGGGCTTCGGTCAACATCTGGATGAGCTTGGTCTGCAGATTCACCGAGCGTTCGGCAACCTTGACGCGGGCGTGCAGGACATCCCGATCAAAGGGCTTCTGGACGAAGTCATCGGCACCTGAACCCAAGGCTTCCAAGAGACTTTCCTTGGTGTCCTTGGCGGTGATCATGATGATGTAGAACGGGGTGATGTTCATTTCCCGGATCTTGCGCACCAGGTCAAGTCCGCTGAGTTCCGGCATCATCCAATCAAGAAGAGCCACCCGGAGATCGGGATCCCCGTTGATGGAGGTAAGGGCCTCCAGACCATTGGCAACGGCGACCGGTTCGTATTCCCATTTCTGCAGCAGATTAACCAGAACCATCCGGATAATCGGGTCGTCGTCGGCAACGAGAATTTTCATTGTCGGGGAGAACCGGACTAAATCTGCTGAACCACTTTCTGGTAGCACTCAGGGCAGATACCGTGGGTGAACTTGGCCTGTGAGTGTTGGGAAATATAGGCCTCAACCTCGTGCCAATAGTTGCTGTCGTCCCGGATCTTCTTGCAGTAGCAGCAGATCGGGAGAAGCCCTTGGAGTTGCTTCACGTGCGCCAAGGCGGATTCGAGTTCCTTGACCCGCTCGGCAAGTTCCATCTGCAAATGAACTACGCGGGCGCCGACCTGGACGCGCGCTTTGAGCTCCTCTTGGTCGAAGGGCTTGGTGATGTAGTCATCGGCGCCGGCTTCGAGTCCTTGCACGATGTTGGCTTTGCCGCCA
>JAYPXF010000145.1:8387-9875 GCA_038154405.1 Verrucomicrobiales bacterium
CATGTAGAGAGGGGAAAGTTTCAGTTGGTGGCGGGCGCGACAGCATAGTTCCACGCCATCCATGCCGGGCATCTGCCAGTCAATGATGGCCAACCGGGGAGGCACCTTGTTCTGCAAGGCCTTCATTGCCTGCTCGCCGTTGGTCGTCACCTCGACCTCGTATTGCCATCGGTTCAACAGATCCTCCAGGATCCGACGGACCACGGGATCATCTTCAACAACGAGTACTTTCATCGGAATTGTTGTCGGGGCTTCTGGCCTTACTGTGAACGAAGAGGATCCCAAGATCTGCAGGTAGCGTCAAGCCGCGCGTTCGGGTAATTTGTGTCGATAAAGGTTACGTTTACTTCATTGCAACACGTGCGGTCATTGGCAGAATCCGCGGCGATGCGATATCGGCGATTTGGGAAGACGGAGATTCAGATGCCTGTGATTTCATGCGGCGGCATGCGCTACCAGCACAAGTGGCAGGATGTGGATCCGGCAGATGTGCCCAGCGATGGTCAAGCGAATGTGGAAGCAACCATTCGTCGCGCATTGGAGTTGGGGATCAATCACATCGAGACTGCACGACTTTACGGTTCCTCCGAAATGCAGTTGGGGTGGTTGCTGCCGCAGCTGCCGCGGGACGAAATCATCGTTCAGACCAAGGTCGCGCCCGCGGCTACCGCAGACGAATTCCTTACGACCTTTGACACCTCGATGGAGTATCTGGGATTGGACCATGTGGACCTGTTGTCACTGCACGGAATCAATCACCACGAGTTTCTCGATTGGTCGCTTAAAAGGGGCGGTTGCCTGGAAGCGGCGCGCAATCTCCAAGATGAAGGCAGATGTAAGCACGTCGGATTCTCCACCCATGCCACGACAGACATCATTCTCGAGGCGATCAACAGTGGCGGATTCGATTACGTGAACCTGCATTGGTATTTTGTAAACCATCTCAACTGGCCGGCAGTGCAGGCAGCAAACCGACATGACATGGGCGTGTTCATCATCAGCCCTAACGACAAGGGTGGAAAACTCTATGCGCCACCACCCAAACTGGAGACGATCTGTGCACCGTTGACGCCGATGCAGTTCAACGACCTTTACTGTCTGTCGCGACCGGAGGTTCACACATTGAGTTGCGGCGCGGCGAAACCGGGAGATTTCGATGAGCATGTGGCGGCACTGGACTACTACGGCAGTATTGAAGAAACCATTGGCGGCATCGTTGAGACCCTCAATTCCGAGTTGGAGGAATCGCTGGGAAAGGATTGGTGCGAGTCCTGGGATCAAGGGCTGCCACACTATGTGGACGTACCCGGGGAGGTGAATGTGTCGGAGATTCTTCGGCTGTGGACCTATGCCAAAGCGCTGGATTTGGTCGCTTGGGGCAGGATGCGTTACAATCTGTTGGGGCAGGGGGATCATTGGTTCCCAGGTGAGAATGCCGGGAAGCTATCCACGCTCGATCTTTCGAAGACTTTGTCAGGAAGCCCCTTT
>JAYPXF010000145.1:9885-17564 GCA_038154405.1 Verrucomicrobiales bacterium
CCTCAAGGAGGCGCATGAAATGCTCGTGGAAGCCCCCGTTCAGCGACTCAGCCAAGGCGGCGATTAATGCAAAAAACCTTGAGCGGATAATTACAGACGAATAGGTTTTACGGCATGACAAACATCCTTGTGGCCGAGGACGAGCCGCAAACAGCGCAACTGATCGAGTTCAAGCTCAAGCAACAGGGCTACGCCGTGACGATCGTCTCCAATGGAGAGCAGGCGTTGAAGATGTTGTCGGTGAATCCTCCCTCACTTCTTATCCTCGACGGAATGATGCCGGTGATGGATGGATTCGAAGTCCTGCGCCGTGTGCGAGAAGATCAGGCGACCCGTGCCATCCCGGTGATCATGTTGACCGCCAAGAGCCGAGAGAAGGATGTGGTGACCGGATTGGAGCTGGGAGCCTCGGATTACATCGTCAAACCCTTCAGCCCGGCGGAGCTGGTTGCGCGGATCAAAAAGGTCCTCGGCGATTCCTGATACCTGCTCGACCGACGGGCTTCAGAAATCCCTTTTTCCCGCTGATTATCGGTGGATTCTGCTTTTCCGCCCCTGTTTTTTCCGGCTATTCTTCACGCCCAGTTCACGGGCATGGGTAACTTATCCCAGATTTACAATACCGTAATCGGTATCTCGATTGCCTTCGCATCCATAACGGCAGCACTGCTCGCCTTTTTGGTGGCCCGTCAGGCGATTGTTCTGCGCAAGGAAGCGAAGAACAACGTTCGCCGCAAGGAATTGCTCGGACTGGCCATGGAGTATCTTGAGGAACCTGAATTCATCCCCGCCTTCAAGGCGCAGTTGAAGAAGGGCGACCGCAAATTGATCGTGGCGATGTTCGGCGAACTGTTGCCTCGCCTGAAGGGGGACTACGTCAACGACGTGGTGTCGCTCATGCGGGAATTGGGCATCCAGGAAACCGCCTGCAAGAACATTCATTCCAACAAGTGGTGGCGACGGGCGGAAGCGGCAGCCATTCTGGGATACTTTCGAGATCCCACAGTGGTGAGCGCATTGGAGGATGCTCTCGACGATCCGATCATTCACGTGCGACTGGAGGCTGCACGTTCGTTGGCCCGGCAGCACGCGGTCAGTTCCGTAGCCGGATTGGTGGCACGGTTGTCGGTGGTGGATCCGAGTCATTCGCTGGCCGTGCGGGAAGTGTTCCGTTCGCTCGGCAAAAAGGCGGCGCCCGGACTGATCGCCGTGATTGAGAGCGACGTCCCGGATGGCACCAAGATTGTCGCCGCCGATGCGCTCGGGCACATCGGCGAACAGCGGGCAGTCAAGGCTCTGCTGAGCGTCTTCGACGGCAACAACAACCAGCGTGATATCGACCAGAGTGGTCGGCGCGGGTTTGACGATGCACCACAGGTCACGCATCGCAATGTGACCCTGCAGATGACCTTACTTCAGGCACTCAGCCGTCTTTACTCTGAAGATTCGGTGAAGGCTATCACGGCGGCGCTGAACGATCCGGCCTGGGAGATTCGGGCCTGTGCCTGCGAGTGCCTGGGCGAGATGGACTTTCGCGGCGCAATTCCCAAGCTTGAATATCTGATGGGCGACAATCACTGGTGGGTTCGCTATTACGCCGCCACCGCGCTATTCAAAATGGGACAGTCCGGTGTCAACGCCCTGAAGGAGGCCGCGCAGGGACTGAGTTCCCGGGCGAAGGAAATCGCTGAAAGCCTGTTGCGAGAAAAGGGAGTGGCAATCACCTGAAGCACGATGGATCTTTTCTGGAGCGCAATCGTATATCTCAACGGCTTCATTCTGGCCTTCCTGCTTTTCCAGAGTCTGCTGCACCTCCTTCAGCTGATTTTTGCCTACATTGAGGTCCGCTATTTTCGTCAATCGTCACCGCGAACCGATCCTTGGTGGTTGCTGACCAGCGGTGTCTCGATGCCGATTTCCATCCTGGTTCCTGCCTACAACGAGGCGGAGACGGTGGTGGAGAACATCCGCTCAATGCTGTCGCTGCACTATCCGGAGTTCGAGGTGATCGTGGTGAACGACGGGTCCACGGACGACACGTTGAAAACGATGATCGACGGTCTGAAACTGAAACCGGTGGATCGGGCATGGCACCAAGAGGTGCCACATGCCGACGTGCGTGGACTCTACGGAAACCCGGATTATCCGCGGCTGCTGGTCGTCGACAAGCTGAACGGCGGCAAGGCGGATGCCCTGAATGCCGGCATCAACCTCTCCCGCTATCCGCTTTTCTGTGCAGTCGATGCCGACTCGCTGCTGGATCACGACTCGCTGCTTCAGGTGATGAGGCCGTTCGTGGAGGAACCGGAGGAGATGATTGCGGTGGGCGGTCGCCTCTCGATCGTGAACGGCTGCAAGGTGGATTCTGGACAGGTTGTTGAAATCGGCCTGCCCAAAAAGCTGTTCCCGCTGTTGCAGAGTATTGAATACATCCGCGCATTCCTGATGGCACGACTTGCGTGGAGCCAGCTGAACGCGATGTTGATCATCTCCGGCGCCTTCGGATTGTTTCGGCGCAGCGCAGCCATCAAGGTCGGCGGCTACAGTCATGACACGGTTGGGGAAGACATGGAGATCGTCGTGAAGCTCCATCGGCACTTCCGCGAAAACAACATTCCGTACCAGATGCGGTACGTGCCCGACTCGGTCTGCTGGACTCAGGCCCCAGAGTCATACTCCGTGTTGGCTACCCAGCGATGCCGCTGGCAACGCGGCATGTTGCAGACACTCTGGAAACATCGCGCCATGATGTTCAACCCCAGTTACGGCAGGGTGGGCGTGCTCGGCATGGGCTACTTTTTCCTGATGGATGTGGTGGCCCCGATCATCGAATTGTTCGGGTATATCTTGGTTCCCATCAGCTGGTACTACGGGCGGGTGAGCACGGAGTTCTTTCTGGCATACGCCGCCATCACCATCGCCTACGGGGTGTTCCTTTCCACCGGTGCCCTGCTGCTGGACATGCTGGTGACCCGCACGGTTCGTGCCCGCGATCTCGCGGTACTGACGATCAGTGCCATCCTTGAAAACTTCGGCTATCGCCAGTGGAACAACTGGTGGCGGTTGGAAGGTTTCTACCAGTTCTTCGGTCAGCGCAAGGACTGGGGTGCGATGCCACGGATCAAGCACAGCAAAGGGCAGCGCAAAGGGTAGGGGAGAACGGCAGGAAATACCGATGACGGCCTCGAAGTCGTCAAGAGCACTGGTCAGCTCCGTTCGGTATCAAGAATCTGCTGGAAGTCGGCACGGGTGTACGCATAGGCCTCTTCCAGATCCGGCACCAGATCATCCACCTCGGCCATCTTGCCATTGTTGGCCAATTCCTCAATCTGTTCGCACAGATCGCCCAGCACATTGGCACCCAGGTTCAGGCTCATGCCACGAAAGATATGGGCGGCAAAGGCGCGTTGGCTGTCCGCGGTTTCAGAATTCTTGATATGTTCGAGGTGCTGGGGCGAATTGGCCAGAAACAGATCGATCAACTCGTGGAGCAGGGGGACTCCGTTCTGCGACTTCATCTCGCGCAACTCCGCAAGGATCGTCTTATCGAGCATCTGCACGTTGCTCTCGGCAAGCTTGGCGCCGCCCATCGTCGACAACGGTTCACTCAATTCACCCCACCTCTGCAGGACGGCCTGCAGCTCGGTCACCCGGACCGGTTTGGCGACGTAATCATCCATACCGGCTTCCAAGCAACGCTCGCGATCGCCCTCCAATGCGTTTCCGGTCATCGCAATTATACACGGCCGCTTGCCTCCCCATTTCTGATGAATGCGACGGGAGGCCTCGTAACCGTCCATCTCGGGCATCTGCACGTCGAGAAACACGATCTCATAGGGCTTGTGCTCAAGCATCTTGATCGCCTCGATACCGTTGGCAGCACTGTCCGGACGATACCCCAGTTTCTCGAGCATCTTGGTTCCGACCTTCTGATTGATGAGGTTGTCGTCCGCCAGCAGGATCTGTAGCGGCAGACGTTCAGCCATCGAGGCGTCAAATTCGGAACTGACCGGAGCTCTCTTCTCTTCCTTCGTGCGCCCTTCGAATGCGCGGCCCAACGCGTCATACAGCTGCGACGGGCGCAAGGGCTTGAAAACGTACAGCGAGACACCGACTTCCTCCGGCCGTTCATCATCAGAGCGCAACCTGACATCGGTCATGAGCACTACCGGAAGATGATCTTTGCCGGCATCGAGTTTGCGGATGTCCCTAACGACGGAGAAAGCGTCCTTGCCCGGCAGTTGCAGGTCGAGAACCACCGCGTCGTAACGGTTCGCCTCGATCAGTTTCTTGCCGGAGATCGCATCGGATGCGGTGTCCAGATCGAGTTTGGCATGACGAGCATATTGTCCGAAGCACTGCCGGATACTCTCATTGTCCTCGATGACCAGAACCTTCTTGCCAGACAGATTCGGCGATTGCTGGCTCTCGACAAGTTTCGGATCGGCTTTCTCGACGCAGATGATGAAGTGAAAGGTGGATCCGATGCCATCTTGGCTCTCCACCCAGATCTTGCCGCCCATCAATTCCGACAGGCGCTTGCAAATGGCGAGGCCCAAACCCGTGCCGCCGTATTGACGGGTGGTGGAGGCATCCACCTGGCTGAACGACTGGAACAGCCGGCCCAGCTTGTCCGGCGGAATGCCGATGCCAGAATCCGTCACGCCGATATGCAGCATGAGCTGGTTTGCACCAAGAGTCTTGGTCTCATCGAAATGCGCGTTAGGATTCTCCACATTGCGGACGAACAGGCGGATCTCGCCCTTGGCCGTGAATTTGACGGCATTGCTCAGGAGATTGACGATGATCTGCCGCAGCCGGGTGACATCGCCATTGATGATTCCAGGCACGTCGTCCTCCATGGTATAATAGAGGTCGAGCTTCTTCTCGGCGGTTCGGGACACGAGCAGATCCAACGCCTCTTCCATGCACGTCCGGAGATTGAACGGATGCTTTTCGAGATCGAGCTTGCCGGCTTCGATTTTCGAGAAATCGAGGATGTCGTTGATGATCGTCAGCAACGCGTCGGCCGACCCACGAACCGTCTCCACGTAATCCCGTTGTTCGTTGGTGAGATCCGTATCGAGAAGCAGGGCGGTCATGCCCAGAATGCCGTTCATCGGAGTGCGGATCTCGTGGCTGGTGTTGGCCAGAAATTCCGATTTCGCCTGGGTAGCTTCCTCAAGTTTCTGGTTCAGGGAAATCAGGGCGGTGTTGCTGTCGACCAGCTGCTGCTGACTTTCCCGCAAGGCACGAAAGGCGTCGTCGCGTTGAACCTGGTTCACGTAGGCCCGCGTGTGGTAGCGAATACGGGCCAGCAACTCGATCTTGTCGGGCAGCTTTACGAGGTAATCATTTGCCCCAGCGGCAAATGATTGCCCCTTGATCACCGGTTCTTCCTTGGTGGAGAGCACAATGATCGGAATGTCCTTGGTCGCCGGATTGGCCCGGAAATCGCGAACGAGGGTCAAGCCGTCAATCCCAGGCATGACCAAGTCCTGGAGAATGACAGTCGGCTTGATTTGGATGGCAAGCCGGATGGCTTCGCTCGGATCAATGCAATAGTGAAAATCGACTCCCGGTTGATTCGCGAGGGAGCGGCGAATTGCCTCGGCGACCATCACCTGGTCGTCCACCAGCAACACCATCGCGTTGTAGTCTTCAGACTCGTCATCAGGCCCGTTGACATCGGGATCTGTAGGCTCGCCAGTTGGAGACGTGATGTTGCTCATGCGGTCTGACCGTCCATTCGCCTAAACACGTTATCCTTAACGGTTTATCCGAAGCATTCCAATGGGAAAATGCCCGAACATCCGTCCGCGTATCAGCGGAAGTCCCCGGAACTTTTTCCCACGATGGAACGCCTGCAGCGACTACTTGGAGCCGTCAGAATTGCCGGATTCGGTGGAGCGAGGGACTGAAGTCGGCGCTTTCACGCCGGGATTGTGCCGGTTTAGATCGATGAAGAGGTTCCCGTTCAATACGATCCCCCGACTCTTCTTACCTGTCCGAACAGCCTGCTTGTCGAGGCCGGAAAACACGTTGCCGGAGATGACGATATTGGAGGCATCGTCAATATGAACACCCGTGCCGATGTCCCATTGAATCGGTCGCTTCTCCTTGTTGCGATCCGTCTTGCGGCGGATGGACGATTTGCCGGTGTGACTATTGCAGAAATTGTTGCCCGTAATCGTCAACCGCCCGCTTTTCGGTCCCACATAGATTGAATTGGTGTGGAGCAGGGTGAACGTGTTTGCCGAAATGGCACAACCGTGCGCATCCATCGCGTAAACACCGCCACCCATATTATGTGCAAACACGTTGGCACTCACCGTGATCCCGTAAACGTCACGATCGAGAATCAACGCCGTACCATTGCATTCTTCGATCATATTGCCAGACAGCACGGAACCGTAAGTGTTTTCGATGACCACACCATGGCGCAGATGGTCATCCAGGATGTTTCCATTCATGGTGAGATTGAATCCGTCATGGCACCTCAGGGCATCCAGATTCTCCTCAAACTGGGTTCCGTTCACTACGATGTCATGACAGCCATGGAGCTGGACGCCGGATTTGGCGTTGTAGGTGATCATGGAGTTGTTGATGCGCGGATTCTCGTAGCAGTGATCAAGGAGGATCCCATGGCCGCCGTTATGATCCACCGTGATCGTATCCAGGAGGATCTCCTGAACGCCTTGAGCGAGGATTCCGTCGCCGGAATTGGTGTTCCCGGTGATCCGCAATCGGGTGACGTTGATTCGCCACACGCGGGCTTTCTGGTTCGCCGGATAATCCGGATTGCGGAGAATGAGGGTCGGCTCACCGGCTGTATTGGCATTACTCAACACCGTAGCTGGACCAACGCCGATCAAATGCAGATTTGGCGTCCCTACGACGAGAGGCTCCTTAAGGACGTGTACACCAGGTGTCACAAAGAGAACGCCGCCGTCGGCAGGAATCGCATCCACAGCATCTTGGAGAGCTTTGAAATTGCTGGAACTAAGGACCGCTGATGCAGGCGAGCTAACCAACGGAAACGCGAAAAACCCAATAAACAGGGAACTGCGGGCAAGTTTGGATAAAATTGAATTAAACATAACATACATTGTGCAAACAATATACAGGATGCATACTGGCTACATGGATGAGTTTTTTCTGGGTATTTGCGCCTTCGAATTCGATTTGACCCGTATGGGTCTATCCGGATTCACAAGGATGCGGCACACTTGTTCACCAAGCTGAACGGCAGCTCACTAGCGATGCGACCAGCCAAACCGGCTCTGCCGATCCCCGTTGCCCAAAATCGGCCAATACACGAAAGCCGAACGCCCAATGACGTTTGTCCTACTCGTCACCCCACGCGCGGGAATCGAGACTGTTCACCGTGTTGTCACCCATGGCGAGAATGTGATTCTTGCGAACCTGGATCCCGCGATCGTTGTCCGGAAAATACGGTGAGAGTCGATATGCATAGGACCCGTTCACATGACCCGAGTAACGGCTGTCCTGAGGCCCTGTTTCCGGATCGAATGCATACACATTTTCAAAACGATAAGTTGCAGCATCAAGCCGCTCACCATTGATCCAGACGTGACGATCATCCGTAATTCGCACCTGTTCCTCACTGGTCGCAATCAGTCGCTTTATATAGAACTGAGTCTGCGCAACATCCGGTT
>JAYPXF010000146.1:0-17558 GCA_038154405.1 Verrucomicrobiales bacterium
TAAGTGTGAGAAAAACGGCAAATTTGTACATCTTTTAATCCGCTTTTCCCGCAAGAACCTTTGGCAATCGGTCCAACGTCCGCCGCAACTGTGCATGCGTAGATCATGGTATACCGGCCCTAAACTTTTCCGTAACGTGTCGTGACCATGGAATCGGATCATGGTGAGTTTCATCGAATGGAGGGAACCGCTCCGTCGGTTCCGCCATTGTGCAAGGGCTTGCAGCGGCTTAACCCGGCATCGACGGAGCGATACCCTCTCATCGAGTGGCTACTTGCTCGGTCAACGGCGGACCCAGATGCGGCATACCCAGCCGAGACCCAGCACCAATGCAATCGTGACGGCGATGACTCCGGCGTTCGGATTCGTGGGCACGAAATGTAGAGCGGCGGCTCCAAAGAGCGGCCCGGCACAATTGCCCGCGCCGATGGCGGCTTCATGGATGCCGCCGTGCTTCCCTTGTTCCTCCACGCCCACATGCATGGAGTAGTACAGCGACGAGTAATAGAGGAGCCCGAGCGAGAGCCCAAAGAAGACCTGGCTGATCAGAAGCACTGTCAGGTTCGGAATCGTAAGGATTGCGACAAACGAAACCACCATGGCGAGGTAGCCGATCAACAGCCAATGAAAGCGGTAATGCCAGCCGTTCCATTTCCAGAAGAGGCCAAACCCGGCCGCCCGCGAGAACAACCAGACCGAACAGAACACGCCGGCGTAAGTGGGTGAAAGACCGAGCCGATCCGCAATCGTTGGAATGGTGGGCGAGCAGACGTTGGCTGCGACGAAAGCGAACGGGTTTGCGACCCACGCCATCAACAGGAACGCGCGACCGACATGGGGCGCGATGGCCCTGTCTTCCTCATCCTCAATGTGAGCAGCCGCCGCGGGTTCTTCGCCCTCTCTTCGATCCATGCTCCGCATCACGATCGTGAGGATCAGCTGCAGCGTCATGATTCCGGCAGTGACGACAAAGATACTTTCCGGCCAAGCGTCAAACATCGCACCCGCCACGAAGAATCCCATCGCCACGATGCTCGACCAGACGACATTGTAGATACCCACCATCCGTTGCACGCGATGGACCGGTTCGCCCTTGCACGCCAGCGTCTGCAACGGCGCCCAAGCGAAACCCATGCATGCCACGGCAACAACAAACACGACCAGATGCCCGGACAAATGCTGCAGGCGCGAACCAATCAGCAGAGTCACGGGCATGATCGCGAAGGCCGCGGTCAGGCAATTGTAGTAGCCGACTCTCGGCGCCACCCGACCGCAAATGAATGATGCGCACATGTAGACGAATCCGCCGCCCGCTCCCAGCATCAGGTTCTCCATGTTTCCGAACGCGAAGCGCTGCTGCATGAAGAAGAAGAGGAAAAGGAAATAGAACGCCAGTGCGAGGGAGTTGAGTCCCTCGATCACGAATACCAGCGTCTTGCTCGGGCGGGTGTCCATCCGGCGGGAGCTATACATGAACGATTTCCCGGGCACAACAAACCAAGAAACGCAGAAACACTTATGCCTGAATTTTTCTAGTTCGACTCGCCGGGGCAGATCACGCGCAGGGCTTTCCGGCGAACGCCGAAGGTGGCGGGAAGTTCGCCCGCCAGGTCGCCCTCGACTTCCAGGTGCGTTCCCGGTTCGGATGAAAGCGTCAATCGATCGGTCTGGAATGCAATCACAGGACTCGATAGATTCAGGTCAGGCAGTAGCATCGATGCAAACGCGCGAATCAGGGTGAGGAGATTGGCCTTGGGAAAGACCGCCACATCCAGCAATCCGTCGTCGAGTTTCGCATCCGGAAAGATCGGAATCCGGCCGCCATAAAAGCGTCCATTACCGACCAACACGAGTTCTCCCGTGCCTGAATGCTCGGCAGATCTGAATTCAATCCGACGTTGTGGACCGAGCAGTGCCCGCAGTCCCGCCCACACGTAGGCCAGTTCACGCAGCTTCCGCTTCATCTCCCAGTCGACTTGAGCGATCGCCTCGGCATCCAGTCCGGCACCGGCGAGTTGGACGAAGTAACGCGTCTGCCGGCCATCGCCTTCACCGAACTCCGTGTACGGCAGGTCGATGGTCCGCACCTGTCCGGTTTGAATCGTTTCCCAAGCCTGCTGGGGTGTTTCCGGAAGTCGCAATTCCTTGGCGAAGACATTGACCGTTCCCAGCGGAAGAATTCCGAGACGGGCGCGTTTGAGTCCGGCCCTTGCCTGCGCCATGCCGTTCAGAACTTCGTTCAACGTGCCGTCACCGCCGGCGGCCACAATGTTTTCAAAGCCCTCCTCCACTGCGGCCCTGGCCAATTCCGTTGCAGCACCGGGAGCCCAGGTCGGTTTGAACGCCGCCACCCCGGCTATCTCTTCAAGGAATCCGCGGAACTTGCGCGCCTTCTCACCACGAGCGGCCGGGTTGAAAATGACGCAGGTCTTCACTCCGGCAGGATGGCATGAATCAGTCGATTTCGTTCACTCTAAAACACGCCACACGCGTGTCTTCATGTGACTCCAATTGCGGAACGGTCTGCTTGCACCCGTCATTGGCATGCGGACAACGCGGATGGAAATTGCAGCCGGCAGGTGGATTCATCGGTGAAGGTGGGTCGCCGGGAAGAATGATGCGTTTTCGCTGTTTTTCCTTCACCGGATCCGGAATCGGAACGGCGCTGACCAAGGCCTGGGTGTAAGGATGGCGAGGTTGTTCAAACACCTCTCTCGCCGGACCGATCTCGACGATGCGCCCGAGATACATTACCGCGATCCGATCCGAGATGTGTTTCACCACCGAGAGGTCGTGGGAGATGAAGATGAGCGTCATGTCCATCTCCCGCGAGAGCTTGGCCAGCAGATTGATGATCTGCGCCTGCATGGACACGTCGAGCGCCGAGACCGGTTCGTCCGCAACGATCAACTTGGGTTCCACCGCCAAGGCGCGGGCGATGGCAATTCGCTGTCGCTGACCACCGGAAAACTCATGTGGATACTTGCGCATGAAACGAGCCGCAAGTCCGACCCGTTCCATCAGTTCCCCCACCTTCAACGCCAGTTCGCCCCGCGGGATCGAGCGATGCGCCAGAAGCGCCTCCGCCAGAGTGTCATACACCGTCATCCGCGGATTCAACGACGCGTAAGGATCCTGAAAGATCATCTGGAAATCCGCCCGGGCCTCCCGCAGTTCCCCGCCCTTGAGCTGCGTAAGATTCCGACCGGAGAGAACAACCGTGCCATCCGTCGGAGGAATCAGCTGCAGGATCGTGCGGCCCAAGGTCGACTTGCCACATCCGGATTCGCCGACCAGACCGAGAATCTCACCCTGCTTCAGCTCCAGCGACACGCCATCAACCGCGCGCACGGTGCCGACGTGCTGCCGGAAGATGATTCCCTTTTCCACCGGGAAATGGGTCTTGAGGTTCTCGACCTGCAGGAATGATTCCGACATCGTTCTTCAGCCTTCCAGGTTCAGTTTCTCATCCTGCACCCGCAGGCATGTGGAGCAATGATCATCACTGACCGGCAACAGATCGGCACGACGTTCGCGACAGGGTGTCTTCACGAATTCGCAACGATCAGCAAACGAACAGCCGGTCATCGGTTTGGTCAGATCCGGCGGCAGACCCGGAATCGTGTAGAGCTCACCGCCCTTGTCCTGCAAAGCTGGAATGGACCTTTGCAGTGCCCGGTTGTACGGATGCGCCGGGCTGCCGTAAATCTTCTCCACCGGGCCCGACTCCACAATGCGTCCGGCGTACATCACCTGCACGCGCTCACAGAACCCGGCTACCACGCCCAGATCATGGCTGATCCAGATCACCGCAGTCCCATGATCTCGCTGTAGCTTCTGAATGAGCTCGATGATCTGCGCCTGCACGGTCACGTCCAACGCGGTCGTCGGTTCATCGGCAATCAGCAATTCCGGATCCGTGATCAGCGCCATGGCGATCATCACGCGCTGCCGCATGCCACCACTGAATTCGTGAGGATATTGCCGGATGCGTTTGTCCGGCGCCGGGACACCGACATCATCCAAGGCCTGGATACCACGTTCGATCGCCTCCGCTTTCGAGATGTTGTCGTGGATCAACAACGGCTCGATCAGCTGGTCCTGAATCCGCAGATAGGGATTCAAGGAGGTCATCGGATCCTGAAAGATCATCGAGATTCGCTTGCCGCGAATCTGGTTGAGTTCCTTGCGCGACAATTTCAGCAGATCCTTCCCGTCAAAAATCGCCTCTCCGCTTTCGATCCGCCCCGGTGGCTTGGGAATCAGATCCAACAGCGAGTAACAGGTCACCGACTTGCCCGAACCGGACTCGCCGACAATGCCCAGAGTGTCGCCCTTCTCCAGACTGAACGACACGCCGTTAACCGCCTTCACGACCCCTTCGCGGGTGTGGAAGGAAGTCCTGAGGTCGTTGATTTCAAGCAGTGGCATGAGGATCAGTCCTTTGAGGTCTTCGGATCCAGGGCGTCGCGCAGGCCGTCGCCAAGGAAGTTCAGGGAAAAAAGAGTCAGGGCGAAAACGATGGCCGGGTAAAGCAGCATGCTGGGCGCTTCCTCCATGCGTTCGGCGCCGTCCTTGATGAGCAGGCCCCATGAGCTCATCGGCGGTTGGACACCCAGACCGAGAAAGCTCAGGAAGGCTTCCAACAACATGACTGCGGGAATGGTGAGAGTGGTATAGACAATTACCGGTCCCAGCACGTTGGGCACCATATGCCGAAGGATGATGCGTCGCTTGGGCAGCCCCAACGAGTGGCACGCTTCGATGAATTCCTGCTTCTTCAGCGACAAGACCTGGCCGCGAACAATACGCGCCATGGTCAGCCATTCCACCGCGCCGATTGCCAAGAACAGCAGGATGATGTTTCGTCCGAACATCACCATCAAAAGGATCACGAAGATGGTGAATGGCAGTGAATAGAGAATATCCACCGTCCGCATCATGAGCCGGTCGATTCCGCCGCCGAGGAAACCCGAAATGGTTCCGTAGAGAACGCCAATGGTTAGTGACACCAAGGTTGCCGCCAGTCCCACTGCGATGGAGACACGGCCGCCGAACAGGATCCTCGCGAGTTGATCGCGACCCAGATGATCCGTACCGAGCAGATGTTCGCTGCTCGGAGATTTTAACCGATTCTCAAGGTTTTGTTCCTTGTGGTCGTATTTGGTGAAGTAGGGGCCGGCGAAGGATAGAATGGTGACGAGGATGATGAACAGTCCGCCGAAGACCGCCATGTGGTTCTTGCGCAACCGGTACCAGGCATCCATCCACAAAGAACGTCCTTCCTCCGCCTCGCGGAGAAGATTGTCGGACGTGGAGATATCGGCAGTGGCGGACATTATTCGAATTTCAATTTCGGATTCAGCCAGACGAGCACGATGTCGGCGACGAGGTTTAACAACACAATCAACGTTGCAAAGAACAGGACCACTCCCATCACCATGGTGTAGTCGCGGTCAAAGGCGCTCTTAACAAAATGCTGGCCGAGGCCGGGAATGCCGAAAATGGTCTCAATCACGAACGAACCCGCGATGAGGCCGGCCGCGGCGGGACCGAGAAACGAGACCACCGGAATGATGCCACCCTTGATCGCGTGCTTGAGGATCACGCGTTTTTCCGTCGCGCCCTTGGCTCGGGCCGTGCGAATATAATCCTGGCTCAAAACCTCACGCATTCCTCCACGTGAGAGCCGCGCGATGTAGGCCGCGTAGTAAAGTCCAAGCGTCAATGCTGGCAGTACCTTCGACATGGGCGTCGACCAGCCCAGCATGGGGAACCAGTTCAACTTGAACACGAAGATCAGGATGAGGATTGGTCCCAGCAAGAAGGTTGGGAGGCATACTCCGATCATCGCCATCGACGACGGTACATAGTCCATCGCGGTGTTGGGTTTCAGCGATGCGATGACTCCGGCGATCAGACCGATTGCCATTGAAATACTCAGCGCATAGATACCCAGCTCCAATGAGATCGGCGCGGCCTGGCCGATGACACCGTTCACCGTGCGATTGGGATACTTGTAGGAGAATCCGAGATCGCCCCGAACGAGACGCCCCATCTGAATCAGGTATTGCTGCCACCAAGGCTTGTCGAGGCCGTAGAATTCATCCAAGCGCTGCTTGATGGCCTCGGGAACTTTCCGTTCTGCGTCAAATGGTCCGCCCGGCGCCAGCTTCAACATGAAGAAGGTCAGCGTCGCCACCGCAAACATCACTGGAACGGTTTCCAGTGCGCGGCGGAGAATGAAGCGAAACATGACGGCGGAAGTTGGATGCTGATCAGGGTATTATTCAGCAGCAGCTTCGAGCTCGATATGTTTCCAAGGGTGGTGATCCAGAATGGTGGGGTACCAGCGTTTGACGCTGGGCTTCTTCAAATATACGCGGGTGTAGATGTAAATGGGCATCACAGGCATTTCATCCATCAGCAAGTCCTCTGCTTCGTGAAATACCTTGAGTCGTTCCGCCGCGTCCTTCGTGCGGGCGGCATTGCGGATCAATTCGTCATACTTCTCGTTGGACCAGCCGGTCTGGTTCTGCTGGCTGAACGATGTCCACATGTCGAGGAAGGTGTTCGGGTCCGGATAATCCCCCGTCCAACCCGCGCGGCTGACCTGGTAATCCAGCCTCCGTTGACGATCGAGGTAGGTCTTCCATTCCTGGTTCACGAGTTCGGATTTGATCCCAAGATTCTTGCTCCACATTTCCTGGATGGCTTCGGCGATGGCGCGATGGTTCTCGTCGGTGTTGTAGAGAATCTCGACGGTCGGCATATCCGCCGGATTTTCGTAACCCGCCTCGACCAACATCTTTTTGGCCTCCTCAATGTTCTCTTCGAAGCGGTCGGAGTTCTGGTATCCCGCAACTCCGGGCGGGGTGAAGAATCGGGCCGGCATCTGCCCTCCCTGCGTGACGTTCTTTACGATGGAATCGCGGTCGATTGCCATCGCCAGCGCCTTGCGCACGAGCTTGTTGTCCAAGGGCTTCTTCTGGGTGTTGAAGCGGTAGAAGTAGCAGGCCAAGTGCGGGGTGATCGTGAGAAGTTCCGGATTGTTCTTCTTATAGGTCTCAATCTTCACCGGCGGGATCTGGTAAGAATTGTGCATCTGGTCGCCACGGAAAAACTTCTCTTGGGTATCCGCGCTGACAATACCGTAGAAGTGAATCTCATTGAGCTTCACGTTGGCGGCGTCCCAGTAGTCAGGATTCCTCTCCACCACGAGCTTGTCGTTCACGATCCACTCCTTCAGGCGGAACGGTCCGTTACCCACGAAGTTTCCGGGCTGAGTCCAAGGATTGCCACCCGGTGCATAGCGTTCACCATGCTTTTCCACTGTGGGAATGTGAACAGGGAACCAAGTGTAGTGGTTGAGCAGTGAAAGGAAGTAAGGGGTGGGATCATTGAGGGTGATTTCCAGAGTGCGATCATTAAGCGCTTTGGCGCCCACTTCGGAGAAGTCCGTGATTTTGCCGGTGTTGTAATCTTCCGCACCCTTCATGACAAAGAGCATGTAGCTGTATTTGGAGCCGAGCTTGGGATTCAGTATGCGTTCGAAAGACTGCACAAAATCGTTCGCGGTCACCGGATCTCCACTCGTCCATTTTGCGTTCTCGCGGAGCTTGAAGGTCCAGACCGTCTGATCGTCGTTGGATTCCCAGGATTCCGCCATTCCGGGGACGGGATGTAGATCCTTTGGATCCTCACTAACGAGTCCCTCGATGATAGATGTGATGATATGGTGTTCGGGCACGCCTGTCACAATGTGCGGATCGATGTCTTCCGGATCGGTCCCGTTGGTGACATGGAGGGTTTGTGTGCGGTTGCCCTCTTGCACGCGGGTCAACGGTTGCTTGCAACCGGCAAGCAACAACGCCGTCACAAAGAAAACTGTCAGGAATTTCACGGCCGGGAGAATTTCTTTTTCCGGCCGGACTGAAAAGGGTAAAATTAGGCTGGCCGAGCAGTTATGGCTCCGGCTTTGTGTAATGGAAGACATGGTCGAAGATTTCCTGGTTTATCTGCGTCACGAACGCGGACAATCGGAACAGACTGAAAAGACCTATGCCGGTCTGCTCTTCCGCTTCGTCAAGTGGGCTCAAAGTGAATCCATTACGCACTGGCGCAGGGTCACCCTCAAGAATCTGACCGATTTCCTCCAACACGAGCGCATGCGCAAGGTGGAGAATGCCCCCAAGGATTCGCCCAAAAAGCTCAGTTCCGAAAGCCTTTACCTCCAGATCGCCGCCTTGCGGGCCTTTTACCGGTTCGCTGAACAGGAGGGCTTCATTGATGTAAATCACGCCGAAAACCTCTCCCTCCCCAAGCGTTGGAAGCGTCTGCCCAAGGCTCTGACCAGCGCCGAAATCGACAAACTTCTCCAGCCACCGACCGAGTTGACACCGGAGAATCTCTGTGACTACGCCATTCTCGAGTTGGGCTATGCGTCCGGATTGCGGCTTTCAGAAATCCGGACCCTGCGCCTGGAACAGCTCCATCTGGACGCCGGATTCATCAACGTGGTCGGCAAAGGCAACAAGGAACGCGTCGTTCCGGTCGGGCGCAAGGCGACCGATGCCATCAACAACTGGCTCACCGTCGGCCGGCCGAAACTGATCAAACCCAAGACGCCCGCAGCCGTCTTTATCACCAAGCGTGGCACCCAGTTTTCCCGGATCACCATGTGGCTCCGGATCAAGAAACGCGTCCAGGCCGCCGGCATCGAGCGCAACATCACCCCGCACATGCTCCGTCACAGCTTTGCCACCCACCTGCTCGAACACGGCGCCGACCTACGCGTCATTCAGGAACTCCTCGGCCATTCCAGCATCAGCACCACCGAGGTCTACACCCACGTTGCCAGCGGCCGGCTACAGGAGGTGCACAAGAAGTTTCATCCGCGGGCTTGAATGAATCCACCCTTGGAACGACGCATGGCTAGTTCTCAGCACAAAGCGGCTATCGGGGTTTTGGACAAGGGAATTGCTTCCATTGAAACTGCTTTGTCCATTGCTGGTGGCGATACCGAATTGATTGCATAGAAGATGAGTCTGATTTCATCCACTCGCGCGTTACGTCAATTGGTTGGAATTGATATCGCGCCCGGAGGAAGATCGTAAAGTTGCCCGCCCCAGCATCAGGAGGCTCGCTTTCTGAATACCATCTCTTGGATGATCATGAGGTAGGAAACCAAACCGATTGGACTCCGGTTGAGATGGGTGGAGAGGCGTTGATTGCGATTTGCGGTGACGTGTTGATCCTGAATTCTGAAGGTGCGACTGATTACCGATGACTGAATACTCCCCCACAACTTTTGCTGGTCTCCCACACCCGACTTCCCAATCCTCCGCGTATGAATTTGTTGGTCACGGGTGGTTCGGGATTTATCGGATCGCATGTATTGGAGCTGCTGATCCAGAAGGAGGAGGTCACCAAGCTGGTCAACCTCGACTGTCTTACCTATGCCGGAAGCGAAGAGAACACGGCGACGGTAAAGGACAATCCGAAGTACGCCTTCGAAGAGGTAAACCTGCGCAATCGCGCCGAAGTGGTGCGGGTGGTTCATTCGCACGACATCACGCACGTGTTGCACATTGCCGCCGAGTCGCACGTGGACCGGTCGATCGATCGGCCGAATGATTTCGTGACGACCAACGTGAACGGCACGTTTCATCTGCTGGAAGCGTGCAAGGACGTCTGGGATCCGAACGGCAACAATCGTTTCATCCACATTTCCACGGATGAGGTCTACGGATCGCTCGGGCCGGAGGGCACCTTCACCGAGGATTCCAGCTACGCGCCGAATTCGCCGTACTCGGCGACCAAGGCCGCGGCGGACATGTTGGTCTGCTCGTATGTGCAGACCTATGGTTTCCCGGCGATCATCACCAATTGCTCCAACAACTTCGGACCGCGTCAGTTCCCGGAAAAGCTCATTCCGGTGACCATCCAATGCCTGATGGAACGCCACGAGATTCCGGTGTTCGGCAGCGGCAACCAGATCCGCGACTGGATCGACGTGCGGGATCATGCCGAAGTGCTCTGGCAGGTCCTGCTGCGGGGCAAGGTCGGCGAGCACTACAATATCGGTGCGCGTCAGGAAGCGACCAATCTCGAGATCATTCACCGGCTCTGCGACGCGTATGACGAGTTGAATCCCGATGCCGGTGGCAACTCGCGCGAGTTGATCAAACACGTCGACGACCGGCCCGGCCACGATCAACGCTATGCCATCGATCCGACGAAGATCGAAACCGAGCTGGGCTGGAAAGGCACGCGCACGCTCGACGAAGGCATCCGCGAAACCGTTCGTTGGTTCGCGGACAACCGCGAGTGGATTGAACGCGCCCACTTCCGCATTGCCGGGCAGGAGACCGACTGGGAAAGCTGCTACCTCTCGGGCGACACGCAATGGGACAAAGGGATGCCGTCACCGGGATTGATCGACTGGCTGCAGGCACATCCGGAACTGCAGCGCGGCACGGTCGTCGTGCCCGGTTGTGGCTTTGGTCACGACGCCCGCGCCTGGGCGGAAACGGGCTTCAAGGTGGTAGGTCACGACATTGCGCCCAGCGCCATCCGCGGCGGGAACGAACGGATCAAGGGCTCGCCGCTGAACATCAGATTCCAACTGGGCGACTTCCTGAAGGATGAGCCGGACCAACAATTCGACTGGGTGTTCGAGCACACCTTCTTCTGCGCCATCAATCCGCAACGTCGCGACGAATACGTGCAGGCCATGTTGCGATGGTTGAAACCGGGCGGCCAGTTCCTGGGCGTGCACTACTTTATTCCCGACAAGGCGGGTCCGCCTTATGGCACGGATCGCGACGAGATCATCAAACGCTTTTCACCCTACTTTGATCTCGTGGAGGACTGGGTGCCGCGCTCGTTTCCGAACCGCACCAACCTCGAACGCATATTCTGGTGGCGACGGAAACCGGATTGAGATCTCCTTCGGCTGTAGCGGAATTCGCAAAGAATTCCGCCGCCGGCAATGCCACGGATCGAAAGATTTCGCATCTTCCGCTACCGTTCCATGCAATCGTTTCGAGGGTAATGCGACAGGGAATTCCGGCCAAAAGCCAATCTGGCTTCATTCCTCAGGCACCGTGTATCGGAGAATATTCTGCTTGCGAACGGGCGATTGCAGACGATTGTTCCCCGCACGACTTTCCCCGGTCCAAGACGGATCGGGAGCGACCGTCGCTTGACCCAAAGTATCAACAGGAGAATCCAATGCTGAAGAAACTAACAGCCCTCACCGCCGCTCTTGCCACCACCCTCACCGTCGTTGCCAACGATCCCGTTCAGCTGGACGGAGCCAAGCTCGGACAATGGACCATGGACTACGATGCCGCCGCCAAACTGGCCGCGAAAACCAAGCAGCCCATGGTGTTGAATTTCACCGGATCAGACTGGTGCGGCTGGTGCAAGATCATGGACAAGAACGTGTTCGCCAAGGACGAGTGGAAGAAGTTCGCAGCCAAGAACGCCGTCCTCGTCACCCTGGATTTCCCGCGCGACAAGTCGATCGTCCCCACCCGCTATGTGGCCCGCAACAAGGAACTGCAGAAGAAGTTCGGCGTCGGCGGTTATCCGACCTACGTGATTCTCGACAGCGACGCGAAGACCATCCTTGGCAAGCTCGGTGCCGGCCGTGACAAGACGCCGGCGAGTTTCATCAAGGAATTCCAGGGCACGGTGCGCATGAGCGCCGGCGCCATCGCGGCCTACGTGAAGCAGAATCCCGGCAAGGCCAAGGCCTATCGCGCGGCGATCGCCGAGGTGTCCGCCGCCAAGAAGGCGCTCTCCGATTGGATTGCCACCCGCCCGCAGCGCAATCCTGAGAACGAAAAGAAATACAAGGCGTTCCTCGGCCGCATCAACACGGCCAACACGAAGCTGGAGAGTTTTTGATTCTCGCCGAGATAGTTCATCACATCACGGCCGCCTTACTGACCACGCCATCCGCAATGGATGGATGAACATTTTCAGTGCTTCGCCACTTCGCGGACGAGGTCGAGCCAACGGACTTCCTTGTCGCGCAATCCGCAGGCTTGGGCCGTTGGCTGGTCTGAGAGCGACGCGTCATACTACTTCGCAATTGCCTGACAGTTGAGGCGCAGTAAATGGCGGTCTTGCTGATTGCTTCGTGTCCGTTTTCGGCAAATTCAAGCTGATAGCCGGAGGGTTGGAGGACGGCCTTGAGGAGATCCCGGTTGCTTTACTCGTCGTCATCGATGAGGACATTACTGTTTATTCAGAAATGTTGCGTGCCGCGGCACATGTTGACGTAAAGTGTCCGCTCGGCAAGGGGCTTGTTGCCAACGCGTTACGAATTCAGCTCGTCTCCGGGGCCGGATCAAATATGCTCACCGCATGAATCGATTGATCTGTCTCTTCGTTGCAGCCGTTCTCGTCACGTCACTCAATGCCGCCGACAAGTCCGGCAAAGGGACGTGGATCCAGTTGTTCAACGGCAAGGATCTCTCCGGCTGGACGCCCAAGATCCGCTATCAGAAGCTGGGCAAAGATCCGAAGAAGACCTTCCGCGTCGAGGACGGTGTCATCAAGGTGGGCTACGAGAACTACGATGAGTTCAAGGAGACTTTCGGGCACCTGTTTTACAAGTCGCCGTTCTCAAACTACCGGTTGCGCGTCGAATACCGGTTCACCGGCGATCAACTCAAGGGCGGTCCCGGCTGGGCGCGCCGCAACAGCGGTCTGATGTTGCATGGACAGGATCCCCAGACAATGGGCAAGGACCAAGATTTCCCAAACTCGATCGAAGTGCAGCTCCTGGGCGGTTTCGGCAAAGGCAAACGCACTACCCTCAACCTTTGCACTCCGGGCACGGATGTGGTGATGAACGGCAAGCTGTTGAAGCGCCACTGTATCAGCTCCCAGTCGAAGACCTATCATGGCGAACAATGGGTGACCGCCGAGGTTGAAGTGCGGGGTTCGAAATACTTCAAGCACATCATCGACGGCGAGGTCGTGCTCGAATACCAGAAGCCGCAGTTGGATGACGGCACGCTGCTCGAAGGCGGCACCATCTCATTGCAGAGTGAGAGCCACCCCTGCGAATTCCGGAAGGTCGAGCTGATGAAGCTGGACTGAACCGCCAAGGGTCATTGCCTGGCGTTCTGTTCGATCGCCGGTTTGTGGTCAAAGGCATCAACGGCAGAAGAGCCGCCCGGCATGGAAGGCGGGATGATCCGCTTCGTTCGAGAATGAAAATGCGAGATCGGAGGGGCCGATGAAAAGTCCAACGGTGCACTGGACGGCGGCGATTTCACTTGTGTTCTTCACGCTGGCTTCGGTTTCGATCGTGGGCCAGATGGCAATTCCGGCCTCGGGATCGAGGGTCCGTTTTATGTCCTTGAACAACGGCAGAGGAATCCGGACAACAGAACCATGCAGAGACGAAACTTCTTACGAGTCGTGGGTGGCGTAAGCCTCACCTCCCTGGCCCCAATGCCGTACGTGTGGGGGCGCAACAATCCGGCACTCTCAAATGCCGGCGTGTTGCTCGAAGCCTCGGCATTCAAGAACCTCGGTGGATGGAAGCTCGATACGCAGCACTATCAGCAGATGGGCGGCAACTACCTGCTCGCGCACGGCATGGGCAAGCCGGTGGCGAATGCGACGGCCCAAGTGAAGCTTCCCAAGGCCGGCAATTGGAACGTCTGGATTCGCAACCGTGACTGGTGTCCGGGGCATTGGAAGTCCCCAGGTCGTTTCCGTGTGCATGTTGATGGCAAGGCGCTCAAGCCGGTGTTCGGCGAAGCGAAGGAGGCTTGGCACTGGCAGAACGGAGGTGTGGTCAAGGTTGCCAAAGCGGGTGACATCGAAGTCGCCCTCGAGGACCTGACCGGCTTTGACGGTCGTTGCGACGCGATCTACTTCACACAGGAATCCCAGCCGGCGCTGCCGAACGGTGATCTGGTTGAACTCTCGAACTGGAAAGACCGCCTGACCGGACGCGCGGACGCGAAGATTGAGGAACTCGACTTCGACGTCGTGATTGTTGGCGGTGGCATGTCGGGTTGTGGTGCGGCGCTTGCCGCCAAAGCCGAGGGTTTGAATGTCGCGCTCATCCAGGATCGTCCCGTGTTTGGCGGCAATGCCAGCGACGAGATTCGCGTGCACACGATCGGCATCCCCGGCAAGGGCAATGCGATCATCAAGAAGATCGACACCAAGCACTATCCCAATGGCCACGCCGACGCGATCAAGGACCAGGAGAAGCGCGAAAAGACCATGGCCGAATCGGGCGTCGAGCGCTTCGCGCATCACATCGCCATCGGCTTGGAGAAAAACGGCGACCGTATTGCCAGCGTCGAGGCACGCGAGGTCACGACCGGCATCATCCGTCGTTTCCGCGCTCCGAACTTCATCGACGCGACCGGCGACGGCTGGCTCGGTCATTGGGCCGGCGCCGAGATTCGCTACGGACGCGAGGCGAAGAGTGAATTCGGCGAGGCTTGGGACAAGCACGGTGAACTGTGGAGCCCGGAAAAACCCGACCAGCGCGTGTTGGGAACCAGCGTGCTCTGGAACTCCGTCCGCACCAACGAGCGATCCGACTTTCCTGAAGTAGCCTGGGCTAAGCCCGTGGCCAAGGACCATGAGGCAATCAATGGCGAATGGTATTGGGAATACTCCGCGCCGCACCTCAACCAGATCGACGACGCCGAGCAGATTCGAGATCACATGCTGCGGGCGATCTATGGTTCGTTTGCCAATGCCAAGGAGCATCCGAAGAACGCCACCGTCGAACTGAAGTGGGTGGCGCACGTCGGCGGCAAACGCGAGTCGCGCCGGATCATGGGTGACTATCTCTACACGATGAGTGACATGACCGAGCGACGCACGTTTCCAGACGCTGTCGTCGAAGAGGTCCGTGAAATCGACGCCCATTACCAACGCGCGATGAAAGGTTCCCCCTCGGACTTCCTGTCCACCGCCTTGTTCCATAAGACTGGCGGCATGTACTACATACCCTTCCGAGCCTTCATCGCGAAAGGACTGGAGAATCTCATGATGGCTGGCCGCTGCTTCAGCTGTTCCCACATCGGCCTCGCCGGTCCGCGTGTGATGAAGACCTGCGCCCAGATGGGCATCGCCACCGGCTTTGCCTCGGCTCTGTGCGTGAAACACGAGACCGATCCGCGCGGCGTTCAGAAAGAACACATCGAAGAACTCAAGGCGCTCTGCGACATGGGCGAGACCGCCTCAGACGAGATTGAAATCCTCGCGGCCGGCAATGCTCGCCGCACGTCCGACATCGGACCCAAATACGAGATCTCAAAACTCCCCGATCAATTCGGCACCATGCCATCCGTGGTCATACCACGTGGCTCAACCCGTATAGCCGGGCTCGGTTTCAAGTTTCAAATTAGCGCTCCGACGGACGTGTATCTCGTCGTCCATCAACGCGGCGGCTACACACCACCGGCCGATTGGGTGAAGACGGCCATGACGCTCACTTGGTTCGGAAAACTCACCGACCGCATCTACCAGAGACGCTTTAAGGCCGGCACCGTCGAAGTCCCGGCCCACGATGGTACCGACGGCTCCAGCTTCGGCCTACCTCACATGGCATTCGTCGCCGGCAATGGAGTCGACATCTCGGCAGCAGATTAGGCGGCCGGCCTCGATCACTCGAATTCTTTCGTTCTCATCCAATCACTTGCGCTGGTGAAATCTCGCCACAAAGGGATCGAAGGTCAGCGACAGGGAACTCAAACCAAACGACATCCCTCTGTTGACATGCGCCCGGAGTCCGTTCTCTTAAGCGACGGCAAGAAACACGACCTGCAACATGTGGAACCGACTCAAGAAACTGTTCTCCAACAAATCAACGGAAACCGCGACTGAACAATCCGGCAGGCCGCCATGCGCCCCACCCTTGGAACCTGCCGTACCGGCGGAGCCGACCCCTCCTGTATTGGCATTTGACAATGCCCGACCGGAAGTCGAGGCGTTTCTGAAACTCGACATCTCGTCCGCGAAGGCTGACTCGGAGAAAGGTGAACAGGCGAAGTCGGTGATGAAGAAGATGGCGATCGACATCGACCAGATTGAACGCGCGGCAAGGGGAAATCCAGAGAATGCCATCGACACCGGCTTGTGGCTTTCCGGTTCAGGTTACGGCAATCTCGCCCAAGAGTTGACCGACCGCTTCCGGGAGTCTGGATGGCTGGACCACGAACAGTTCGCGAGCGCCCTCTGGGCCCGCTCGACGCTCGCCGTCAACGCCACGTTCCATCACCTCGTGGGCCCAGCCATGCTCGCCAACGCGGACTGCCAGCAACGCCTCGGCAACACCGATCGTGCCACCTATATATACACCAGCGTCTTCAAGGATTTTGTGTTCCTCATCGCCACCTGGCAGCAGAACCCGGCCGCCCCGGACGGGGACGACAAGGCGGCCATCGAATGCCTCCGGACCGCCATTGAAAAGCTCACTGCCCTGGGCAACAGCGAAGTCGAAGGCACCGATCTTAAAACTTCCGGCGAACACGTCCTCCAGATCCTCGAGCGCTCCGGATCGGGGGAGTGAAATTCTGTCCGGCCTGGTGGCTGCCGCGACCGATTCCAGTTGCGGACATGGAGTCTGATGGCTTTTCTTGTCTCTACGTGCAATGACGCATTTCGTCGCGCCGGATCATGGGGCATGCTGCCGGGTAGAAGTCCTCGAAGACTGGCACCTCAACCAAGACTCGAGCAACCATTAACACGGCAAGGCACATCAACCAAACTGTCTTCAGGATCAAGACTACCGAGTTCTCTGCCCTCTCCTATTCGATCGAAATCGCTGCCACCGGCAAGCGAACCCGACGAAGTGAGATGAGCCATCTCGATGGATCGAAACCGCTCGTCCCCCAACACCTCTGACCGGTCCCGGACCCCAACGAGATTCAGAGACTGCGCGTGCTGACATGAGTCACGCCCTGCGGTTCAGATCGGCCTCGTTTTCTGGATATCCCGGACAGCACCCTCAGGCCTGTTCGTTGAGAAGCGCCTTCACAACCTCCTCGACTTTCGATGGCTTCAGCCCGGCGGCACGGATCTTACCAGTCCTATCGACGACGAAGTAGGTCGGCCAGAAACGAATGTTCCATGCCTTGGCGGAAGCGCGATCGTCGTCCACTGCGAGCGAATAATTGATGTCCTTGGCCTTGGCCATCGCCGCCATTTTGTCAGATCCCCGCCGACTGTCGTGAACCCCCATCACAACCACGCCGCGATCACCGTATTTCTTCACCAGCGAAACGTTTTTGGGAATTGCCGCCACACAAGGTCCGCACCACGTCGCCCAGAAATCGACCACGACGATCTTGCCCTTGAGCTTTGCCAGGTCCTGGTTCGCACCGATCCAATCCTGCAGTTTCAGATTCGGCGCGGCCTTGCCTTCCATGGCGCGAAGTTGCTCGGGACGCTTGGCGCCGTGATCCGGGCCAGCACATGACCGAAGTCCACCTGCGCTTCTCCGGGTACATGTTTGAGCGGCACGAACACTTCCTGACGCGTCTGGCGCAGTTCCCGGACGA
>JAYPXF010000147.1:0-538 GCA_038154405.1 Verrucomicrobiales bacterium
TCCGGAATTGCTTTGCCCGTCCAACCCGCAAGAATCCGCTCGTTTTAACGATGAACATTCGACCCAATTTCGTCGCACTACTCGCCACCGCTTCCCTTTTCGCCAACATCGGTAGTGCCGCCTCCACACCAAAACAGACGCCCAACTGGATCTGGAGCGACGGCTCGCAGAATGACGTCCGCTATTTTCGCAAGGTCATCACGGGCTTCACCCCGCGTGTCGGCAGCGCCCGGCTCTATATCACCGCCGACAACGCCTTCGAAGTCTTCGTCAATGGCAAGGCCGTCGCCAAGGGCAACACCTGGGAAAAGACGGTTTATCAGGACGTGGTGAAATCGCTGCAACGCGGCAAGAACGTCATCGCCATCAAGACGACCAATTCCGGCAGCGTGGCCGGCCTGATCGCCCATCTCTTTCTCGACAGCGATCAAGGAGCGATCGAAACGATCACGGACGCGCGCTGGAAGGTTTCCGAGAAACCGGAAAAGGGATGGGACACCGTCGCCTTCAACGACGGCAAATGGAAGAACGCCAAGGT
>JAYPXF010000147.1:548-5736 GCA_038154405.1 Verrucomicrobiales bacterium
CCAAGGTCGTCGGCAAACTCGGGAGCGAACCGTGGGGCCGCGCGATCAACAAGGACCGTTTCTACAACGCGGTGAAACTGCGCACGCCTACTGCCACTGACGTCAACAAGATCAAGGTGGCGAAGGAATTCAAGGTTGAGCTGCTCTACACCGTCCCCAAGGGCAACCAGGGTTCCTGGGTCAGCATGACCGTGGATCCCAAGGGACGTTTCATTGTGTCCGATCAATACGGCGGTCTGTATCGGGTCACCGTCCCGTCCGTCGGCAAGAAAGGCGAGGTGAAGATCGAGGAAATCGAAGTCGACATGGGCCATGCCCAAGGACTGCTTTACGCGTTCGACGCCCTGTATGTCGTGGTCAACGACAAGGCGCACGGCGGGCGAGGACTTTACCGCGTGACCGATGCCAACAAGGACGACAAGTTCGACAAGGTGGAACTCCTCAAGAAGTTTGAGGAACGCGGCACCGAACACGGTCCGCATGCGGTCCTTCTCGGGCCGGACAAAAAGTCACTTTACGTAGTCGTCGGCAACCAAACCGCCCTGCCCAAATATGACATCAGTCGTGTTCCGCCAGTCTGGAAGGAAGATCAACTCCTGCCCCGCATTTACGGTCGCGGCTTCATGCGCGGTCAGCTCGCCCCGCGCGGCTGGATCGCCAAGTGCGATCCGGATGGGAAGAAGTTCGAAATCATCGCCACCGGTTTCCGGAACGAATATGACGCCGCCTTCAACCGCCATGGCGAACTCTTCACCTACGACGCCGACATGGAATGGGACCTAAACACGCCCTGGTATCGTCCCACCCGCGTGAACCACGTCGTGAGCGGCGCGGAATTCGGCTGGCGCAACGGCTCCGGCAAATGGCCCGCCTATTATCCCGACAGCCTGCCGGCAACAATCGACGTCGGACCCGGTTCCCCTACCGGCGTGACCTTCGGCTACGGCGCAAAGTTCCCCGCCAAATATCAGAATGCCTTTTTCATCGCCGACTGGTCCTACGGTAAACTCTATGCCGTCCACCTCAAACCCAGCGGCTCGACCTTTACTGCGACCAAGGAAGAATTCATTGCCGGCCAACCGTTGCCGCTGACTGATCTTGAAGTCAACCCGAAGGACGGTGCCCTGTACTTAGCCATTGGTGGACGCCGCACACAGAGCGCTCTCTATCGGGTCACCTACGTCGGCAAGGAATCCACCAAGCCCGCCAAGCCGGATAACACCGGTGCCAAGGAACGCATGGTGCGCAAGCAACTCGAAGCGTTCCATGGCCATATAAACCCAAAAGCCGTCGCTACCGCCTGGCCGCATCTGAACAGCACTGATCGATTTCTCCGCAGCGCGGCGCGCGTGGCCATCGAGCATCAACCGCTCCAGCAATGGCAGGAGAAGGCTCTGGCCGAGAAGAACCCCATCGCGTCCATCCAGACGCTGATCGCTCTTGCCCGACACGGCGACAAGTCGCTTCAAGGACGCGCGATCGATGCCTTGGTGCGGATCGACTACGCCAAGTTGGACACCGAACAGAAGCTGGCCATGATCCGTGCCGCCGCGCTCAACTGCATCCGCTTGGGTGAACCCGATGCCACCGGTCGCGGCAAATTGATCGCCAAGTTCGATGCCATTTATCCGAGCGACGATCGCTTCATCAACGCCGAGCTGACCCAGTTGCTCGTTTACCTTCGGGGACCGAACACTGCGAAGAAGGCTGTTGCGCTGCTCGAATCCGCCGGTGGCCAGGAAGAACAGATCGACTACGCCAAGTCGCTCCGCTTGTTGCAGAACGGCTGGACCCGTGATCTGCGCAAGCGCTACCTGAAATGGTTTCACCGTGCCGCGTCCTATAAGGGTGGTGCCAGCTTCGGCAACTTCGTTGCCAGCATCAAAAAGGACGCCGTCAAAAACCTGCCGGACAGCGAACGTGCCGCGCTAAAGGAAATCATCGAAGCCGTGCCCAAGGTGAAGACCCCGCTTGAACTCATCGCCGAAGCCATGGCCGGTCGTTCCTTCGTGAAGGAATGGACCATGAAGGATATCGAACCGCTCATCGCCAAGGGACTGACCACGCGCAACTTCGCCAACGGCCGCCGCATGTTCGGCGCCGCCGCCTGTGTGGCGTGTCACCGCTTCGCCAATGAAGGCGGCGCGATCGGTCCGGACCTGACCGGTGCCGGCGGCCGCTTCAGCCCGCGTGACCTGTTGGAATCCACCATCGATCCCAGCAAGGAAGTCAGCGACCAGTATGCCCCGATCGTGGTGACCATGTTGAACGGCGACAAGATCACCGGTCGCGTGATGAACCTCGCCGGCGATTCCATGCGCCTGAACACGAACATGTTCGATCCCAACGAGACCGAGAACCTGGATCGCAAACAGATAAAGTCCATCGAACATTCCAAGATCTCAATGATGCCCGAAGGCCTACTG
The DNA here is from genome assembly GCA_038154405.1 of Verrucomicrobiales bacterium. GTDB lineage: Bacteria > Verrucomicrobiota > Verrucomicrobiia > Limisphaerales > JAYPXF01. Next base: position 2,975 of record JAYPXF010000147.1, read on the forward strand.
AACATGCTGCAGAAAGACGAGATCCTCGACCTTCTTGCCTACCTCATCTCCGGCGGCGACAAACAACACGCCATGTTCAAAAAGTAAGGGAACTCGGACTACTTCCGTCCATAGTGCCAGCGATCCAAACCGCTGGCGCTAGGTTCATCCACCTTCGATGGGAAGCCCGCCGTTCCTCGATCAAACTGATTGAGAAAACCACATCCGAACGACAAGCTCCCGCCGCCATGTTGAGCTCCCCTCCTCCGCTCCCGAGCGAGAAGCCACAACGCGCGTTCTTTCACCACGCTGCAACCTGCTGCCTGTTCGCCCCGCTGATAGCAATCGCTCTCAACGCCGTCGCAATGTCCGCACGTGATACACCGGAGATATTCTCGATTGTCAGTCTGCTGGCAGGGATCATCATGCTGGTCGGCTTCGCGCTGGGCATCGTCTCTCTGTTCGGCATCTCCACCCACGGGAAGAAAGGCATCCTTGGACGCGCACTGTCCGGACTGGCGATCTATCTCCTGCTGTTCGCCGTCGCGATCCCCAACTTTCTGAGAGCCCGGGAGCGCGCCCGCAACCGAGCCAACGAATTGGCTTACAAGATCAAGACGGACCTCACACTAAGAGACACGCCGTTACTTGAGGCACGTCGAAAACACCCGACCAAACTCATCAAGAAATCCCGCATTGGCGAACCGACGCCGGTTCCGCCTGAGAAACTGTTCCGGCTGGAGCAATACGAATCCAATCTCGGTCCCATGGACGCCTATGTCGGTGGACACAGCACCGGCGGCACGATGGTCCTGCTCGCGACTGCGTCTTCCACCGAGTTTCGCGCGGTATTCTCCCTGCGGCCGGTGGGCTACACGGCCAATTACGGTCAGGAACATCTCACCTTCAATGTGAACGATGATCGCGAAGGGATGTTGCGGGCACCAGCCGAATGGCTGCACCAGATCTCCACCCCGACCTTCGCTTTCGAAGGAACCAGCGGCGGCAACGTGGAGTCCTTGAACTACATGGCGGAGAACAATCGTGGATCGGCAAAGTTCTACCCCGTTGAGAATCAGGATCACTTCAGCATCATTGCGCCGCTGTCGCGGTTTCTGGCAACCAAGATTCTCACGGATACCAACTCCACCCCATCCATCACAATCGCCGAACAGGAACTGAAACAGTTATTCGGGTAATTCAGTCAACTCGCACACCTGGTGAAAGCGCTTGTGGTAAGCTTTACGAACCATACCCACGAGCTCTGAACAAGGTCCCGAAAAGGCGACAACAAAAGGCGGTTCGCCCCTACGGGACTCGTGAAGTGGGTTCACAACGAAGAACGTTGAATTCCTACGATCTACTTTGCCCCCGCACGGCGGCGAACAGCCAAGCAGTCGTCACAGACGAACAGCGCCTTAGTTTCTCTCGTATCCTCCGTCCATGCCAATTGGATATGACGCACCATGAGCGCGCAGTATGGTGATCGTTCAGGTGAGACTTTTTTGGTTGAGCCGTCAGGGCGCCAGACCTCTATCGGAACTCGTTTTCGAGTCATTTGCTTCGCGTGAAGTGGGCAATTGGAGCCATCAAGCAATACTCGACCGTCCAATGATTCGATCTTCAATATTACTGGAATTTCCTGACCAACCTTTCCCGCGAGGGAACCTGGATGGAGCCTGATTTCAATGATCTGAGTCACACGGTAAACGGTTCCCAATTCGACCATTCCCTCTGGCTTCCTAAATCCGGCCGGCCAATTGACCCCTGTCTTGTCAAAATCGTCCGCACAGACAAACTACAGCCAACCGTTGTCCCCGTCTCGAAGGAAGCTTCCGACATTTGATCGACCCGCTATCGAGGATGAGACCAGCCGCTCAACGCAAATCCGGACCGAGGAAAGGACCGTTCAGTGCGCGTCCGGCAGCCAAGAAAACACGCCATCGCAACCATTGCCGTCAAGATTCTCATCAACAGCGCCTGAGCAAACGTGTCCAATACTACTATTCTTCAGGAATCTTTGCGGAAATCCACTTCGCTGCCCCATTCGTGATTGACTGCAGAATCTTCAAATTCCCCTTCACCACATCGTTGGTCTCCTGCGGATCCGACTTCAGGTCGAAGAGTTGCCAGGTGAAATTGGTGTTCTGGATGGCTTTCCAATCGCCTTGGCGGGCGGCGAGGCGGTTTGTTCGGTTCCAGACGAAGAGGTTATGACGATTGGTCTGTTTCCAACCGCGAAGGGTTGGGTAGAAGGAGATGCCATCGACTTCAGCAGGGGGCTTGGTCTTGGCGATGGCGGCGGTGGTGGAAAGGAGATCAAGGTGGGACACCGGCAGGTCGTTGGTGGTGCTCATGCGCACGCCGTCAGGCCAGCGGACGATCAGGGGGACGCGAAGGCCGCCTTCCGTCAGGTCGCCATGGCCGCCGCGAAAGGGTCCGGCGCTATTGAAGAATTTCGGATCACTCCCACCGCGTTTGAAGGGGCCGCCGTCACTGGTCAAAAAGATGGCGGTGTTGTTCACCTGTTGATGCTTCTCCAACACCTTGAAGAGTTGACCGAGGTAGTTGTCGAGCAGGGTGATGGCGGCGGCTTTCTGGCGTTCGGCCTGGGACCATTTGAAGGCGAGATAGCGACCGGTGTTCGGCACGGCGGAAAAGCGGTTGGTGTTCCCGTGCCAGTCGTCGAGCGGGTTCGGCAGGGCGAAGGAGACGATCTGGAAGAAGGGGACGAAGCGGTTCCAACGGTTGGGGAAATGGATGCGCACGTAGTTGGTCATGGA
>JAYPXF010000147.1:5746-17556 GCA_038154405.1 Verrucomicrobiales bacterium
GGTCATGGAGCGCAGGAAGAATTCGTTCAGATACACGCCACGCCGTCCACCGGTGTTGTAGGACCAGGTCTGCAGTCCCTCGAACTTGCGGTCAGGATCGAAGCGCCACAGGGCGTCGGGATAAAAGTCGGTCTTGGTCTGCGGCACGAGTTCGCCGATCCAGTCGTTGAAACCCTTGCGCTGCGGCTGGCTGTAGCCGCGCGGTTTGCCCAGAAGCCATTTGCCGATGTAGCCGTTACGATAGCCGGCCTGTTGCATCACCTGCCCGATGGTGGTCATGCCCGGCTCGACGAGCACGGGGCTGTTGGTGAGCAGATCGAGTTTGCGATGATCACGACCGGTCAGGAGGGAGACCCGATTGGTGATGTTTTCGGGATTGGCCACGTAGCACTGGGTGAAGGTCATTCCCTCACGCGCCATGCGACGGATGTTGACGGTCTGGATGAGTTCCTGCCCGTAGGGTTCCAGGTCACCGTAGCCGAGATCGTTGGCGATGATCCAGATGACGTTCGGCGGCACCGGTTTCTCAGGATGGGCGGGAAACGGAAAATTCGATTTCGACTTGGGCGCGGCCGCCAACGCTGAAGCAACGACCAGCAGCAGGATTCCGATTGTGTGCAGACGGATCACTGTTTGGATCATGCAGGAATACTCGCGCTCCGTGCAACTGGGGAGATCGCCGTAGGATGAATCCGGAAGGAGGGAACCACTCCGTCGGTTCCGCGAGATTACGATTGAAATTGCCCGATCGGCATCGATGGAGCGATGCGGTCAGCCATTGCGCTTGCCAAGCGGCGATGGAAACAACACTTTCTTCGCGTCGATCAGGCCCTCCCCGATCGAGTTTCCTCTGAGTTGTGAGCGATACCGGTCAAATGGATGACGCCGCGCTCCGCGCCAAGGCGCTGGAACGTTACACCGGTCTCGACGCGGCCAACGATCCGGCCCTGCGCGAGATGGCCGAACTGGCCTGCGCGGTGTGCGAAGTGCCGATCGCGTTGATCACCCTCCAGGGTCCGACGGAGCATCGGGTGATCGCCCGCGCCGGCATCGATCTGGAACAGGTTCCCGACGACGAGGTGTTCTGTCATTCCGCCTACGATGACCCGCAGCTGCTGGTGGTCGATGACACGAACGCGGACGAACGCTTCAAGGCGGCGCCGCACCTGCTGGGCAACGTGGACGTGCGTTTTTTTGCCGGAAAGTCCATCACGACACCTGATGGCGTCCCCGTCGGCACGGTCTGTACGATCGATACGCAGCCGCACACGCCCTCCCCCACGCAGAAGGATGCCCTGGTGCTGATCGCCAAGCAGGTGATCACCCACCTTGAACTGCGGCATCACGAAATGGAGCTGGAGCGGGAGGTCGACGAGCACCGGCGCTCGGAGGACGCGCTGCGCGCCACGGAACGCAAGTTCCGCGAGATCTTCGAACACTCCACCGACGGCATCTTTCAGTCCACACCGGACGGTCGTTTCATTTCCGCGAACAAAACCCTGGCGGATATCTACGGATTCGATTCCGCGGACGATCTGATCCATCACTTCAACGACATTGGTTCGCAGCTCTACGTGGATGAAGGACGGCGCGAAGAGTTTCAGAAGCGGATGCAGGAGACCGGCCTGATCGTAGGCTTCGAATCCCAGATCCAACGCCATACCGGCGAACTCCGCTGGATCAGCGAAAACGCGCGGGCCGTCAAGGACTGGCAGGGCAATCTCATCCACTATGAGGGAACGGTCGAGGACGTCACCGAACGCCGCGAAGCCGCGATTGCCATGCACGATTCGGAGCAGCGCTTCCGCTCCATCTGGAAGAACTCCGCAGACGGCATGCGGTTGACGGACAAGGAAGGCATCATCCGCGCGGTGAATCCGGCGCTCTGCCGGATCATCGGCATGGTGGAGGACGAACTGGTCGGCGAACCCTATACCACCTGTTACCAGAACCAGGGAGACAATGATCAGCGACTGGAGAATTACCGGCGGAACTTCGCCGACCGTGGCATTCCGGAACGGGTGGAACAACACTTCACCTTCGGGTCCGGGCGTACGGCCGACCTGGAACTGTCGAACTCGTTCGTGGAACTGGAAGGGCAGGATCCATTGCTGCTCTCCATCTTTCACGACCTGACCGACCGCAAACTGGCGGAGATTCGGCTGCGCGAATCGGAACTGTTGTATCACTCGCTGGTGGAGAATCTGCCGCAGAGCATATTCCGCAAGGACACCGAGGGACGCTTTACCTTCGTCAACCAGAGCTTCTGCAAGGAGCTTGGCAAGACCAAGACGAAGATTATCGGCAAGACCGACTTCGATCTCTTTCCCCGGGCGTTGGCCGACAAATATCACAAGGATGACCAGGCGTTGATGAAGAGCGGCGTGCCTTACGAGACGGTCGAGGCGCACTACGTACCAAACCAGGGCAAGATCTACGTCGAGGTCATCAAGACCCCGCTCAAAGATACCGAAGGCAAGAATGCCGGTCTGCAGGGAATATTCTGGGACGTCACCGAACGCAAGCGGATGGAAGAACAGCTCGCCTTCGAACGCGACCTGTTGCGCGCCTTGTTGGACAATGTGCCCGACCGCATCTACTTCAAGGACACCGAATCGCGATTCCTGCAGTGCAGCCTCGCGATGGCGCAACGCTTGGGGTTGCGGGATCCGTCGGAGGTGGTCGGCAAGAAGGATTCGGATTTTCATCCGGCCGATCGGGCCAAGGAGTACTTCGAGGACGAACAACGCATCCTCATGACCGGTGCCCCGATCATCAACAAGATCGAGCGACAGACAGACACCGAGGGCAACGTCCGCTGGGCTTCCGTCACCAAGGTCCCCACCCGCAACCGCGCCGGCTTCATTACCGGCATCATCGGCATTTCCCGCGACATCACGGACCTCAAGGCCGCCGAAGAGGAACTGGAGGACGCGCGCGACAAGGCTTTGGAGTCCACGCGGCTGAAGTCGCAGTTCCTCGCCGCCATGAGCCACGAAATCCGCACACCGATGAACGGCATCATCGGCATGATCGAGCTGTTGCTGGACACCGCACTCACTCCGGCCCAGGGAGAATTCGCTTCAACCATCAACACCAGCGCCCACGCCCTGCTCCACATCATAAACGACATTCTCGACTTCTCGAAGATCGAGGCCGGCAAACTGGTAATCGAGGACGAGCCCTTCGATCTCTATGAAGTGGTCGAGGATTCACTCGAACTACTTGCCCATAGAGCACAGGCCAAGAATCTGGATCCGGTTTGTTCGATCAGCCCGGACGTCGCCCGCTGGGTGAAGGGCGATTCCGTCCGGTTGCGTCAGATCATCGTGAACCTGCTCGGCAACGCGGTGAAGTTCACCGAACAGGGTGAAGTGATGGCCAAGGTGTCGTTGGTGGAGGAGACGGAAGAGACTGCCAGCGTCCGCATCGCGATTTCGGATACGGGCATCGGCATTGAACCGGAGATCCAAGCCCGCATTTTCGAGGCCTTCACGCAGGCCGACGGCACCACCACCCGGCGATACGGCGGCACCGGACTCGGACTTTCCATCTCTCGCCAGCTGGTTGAAATGATGGGAGGACAGATTTCCCTGGAAAGCACGGTCGGTGAAGGTTCGGAGTTTTTCTTCACGCTCAAGTTACCGAAGGCGTCGCCGACCTCGAAGGCCGAACCGCCGAACCTGAACGACATCCGACTGCTCGTCGCAGTGGAGAACGAACATCGGCGTCAGATCATTCTCGATGTCACAAAGTCGTGGGGCCTGCTGAGCCGCAGCGCCACGTCCGGCACCGAGGCCATCGAGTACCTGCGGCAGGCCAACGCCGCGGACCAGCCCTTTGACCTGGCGATCATCGACATCAAGCTGCCGGACACCGATGGCCTGACCCTGGCGGAAAACATTCATCACGACACCACCATCGCTGAACTGCGACTGGTCCTGCTGACCCCACTCGGGCAGAGAATGGATGTCGAGATCCTTCGTCTGGCCGGTTTCTCCGCCGCCCTGCTCAAGCCGGTCCGGCAGGACCGACTGCGCGAGTGCCTTTCCCGTGTGATGCTGTCCGGCATCGACAACGACCAGGATCTCAGCTCGGATTCCACCATCATCAAGCTGGCCTCGGACCAGTCCTCAATCGTCCGCACCCTGCGCATCCTGCTGGTGGAAGACAACACCGTGAACCAACAGGTCGCGCTGCTTCAGTTGCGCAAGCTCGGCTACACACCGGACCTCGTCGACAACGGCGCCAAGGCGGTGGATGCCTTCCGCAAGTCCGACTACAACCTCGTATTGATGGACTGTCAGATGCCGGTCATGGACGGTTACGAGGCCACGCGTCAGATCCGCGAATTTGAAACCAAGAACAACCGCTCGCCCGTACCGATCGTGGCCATGACGGCGGACGCCTCCACTGACCACGACGACGCGCGTTTGGAAGCCGGCATGAACGCCACCGTCACCAAGCCGGTTCACCTCCCTGATCTGCGCGCGGTCATCGAATCGGTCTCTGCTGATATCGCGGTCATTCAAACGGCCGCGACCAAGCCCGCCGAGACCGAGGAGCTTCCGGTCCTGGACCCCACCGTCTTGGAGAATCTGCGGGAAATGGGCGAACCGGGAGAACCCGATCCGGTGGAAGAACTGATCGAATTGTTCCTTGAAGACGCCCCCATGCGAATCGAGAAGATGGTGGAAGGACTGGACAAACAGGACCTGGAACAGGCCCGGGTCGCCGCGCATTCCCTCAAGGGCAGCGCCCGTAACCTCGGCGCGCTGGCCTTATCCGGCGCCGCTGAGTCCATCGAAGACACCATCAAGGAGGAACAATGGGACACCGCCAAGGCGCAGTTGGACGCGGTGCATCAGCAGCTGGCGGCCCTTAAGGACGAACTCGGAAAAAAATAATCGCACCTGTTCCTCTCCGACAATATCCTCCGCTTGTCTTAAGTGCCCTCAGAAAGCCTCACAACCCATCTCAAACTGCAGGTCTTGCTAGTCGACGATGACCGCAACATCCAGGAAACGGTGACGGCTGCCCTGGCCGAAACGGGAAACATCGAGGTGTTCTCAACTCCCAGCGCCCGCGAAGGATTTGAGCTGCTCCAGACCAATACCTTTGATCTCATCCTGCTCGATCTGGGTCTGCCGGACATGGACGGCTTCTCCGTCCTCAAACAGATCAAGGCCAAGGAGCACACCCGCGAGATTCCGGTGTTTCTGCTCACCGGTCGAGTCACGGTCAAGGAGAAGGTGGAGGCCTTCGACCTCGGTGCCGTAGATTACCTGACCAAGCCTTTTGCGGCGGCCGAACTCCGCGTCCGCGTGAATTCCGTACTCACCGCGAAGCAGATGCGCGATGAGCTCAAGCGGGCCAATGCGGAACTCGACAGCGCCCGTCGTGCTGCGGAAGCCGGAGCCGCCGCCAAGTCGGCGTTCCTGGCCAATATGAGCCATGAGATCCGCACGCCGCTCAACGGCGTGATCGCCATGAGCAGTCTCCTGCTCGAAACCCAGCTCACTTCCGAACAGCGCGAGTATTCCGAAACCATCCGGAATTCCGGCAACAACCTGCTCGACATCATCAACGACATCCTCGACTTCTCGAAGATCGAGTCCGGCAAGATGGAGCTCGAGCAACAGCCCTTAGACCTCCGCCAGTGCGTCGAGGATGCCCTGGACCTGCTCAGCGCAGCGGCGGCGCAGAAGAACATCGAACTGGTCTGCCACATCGCACCCGAGGTGCCGGAATCGATCATCGGCGACGTGACCCGCGTCCGCCAGATCCTCGTCAACCTCGTCTCCAATGCGGTCAAGTTCACCCCCAAGGGCGAAGTCGAGGTGAAGGTCAACCTGCCCGAGTTCAAACGCCGCCAACCCAAGGGCCCGTTCCCCGACTCCTCGCGCAACATCACGATTCATTTCGCCGTGCGCGACACGGGCATCGGCATCCCGATGGAAAAGCAGAAGAAGCTCTTTGATTCCTTCAGCCAGGTGGACGCCTCAACCACCCGCAAATTCGGTGGCACCGGATTGGGTCTGGCCATCTCGCGCAAGCTCACCGATCTCATGGGTGGTACCATGTGGGTGAACAGCGCGCCCGGCATGGGTTCCACTTTCCATGTGACCATTGCCGCCTCGCCGGACAATGACGAACCGACCGGCACCCCCACCGATCTGGACGGCCGCAAGCTGCTCTTGGTAGAGCCGAACCACGCCCAAGGGGAAGCCATCCGCGTCATGCTGACTCCCGCCGGTGTGGAGGTCACGATTCTGACCGACGCCTCCAAGATCAATTCTGCGCTCAATGCCGTTCCCTTCGACATAGCGTTGATCAACCTGAAGTTGCCAGACGGCGACGGACTCGAGTTGTCCCGCACCATTGCCGAACGTCCGGCCAATCAGGTCCCCACGCTGGTGCTCCTGGCACCCAAGGGATTCCGCCTGCAGGACGCGGAGAACGTGCCCGGCGAGGTGAGCGGATCGGTCTCCAAACCCATTCGTCGCAGCCAGCTGGTTGACACCTTGACCGCGCCCTTTCGCACGACCGCACCGGGGTGGAAAAAGGAAGAGGTCAAGGCGGAGGTCGAGGCGCCTCCCGCCGAGACGCTGCCACTGCGCTTTCTCCTCGTGGAGGACAACCTGATCAACCAGAAGGTCGCCAACCGCCTCCTGGATCAGCTCGGCTACCGTGCCGACGTCGCGAATAACGGACAGGAAGCCGTCGATGCCGTCACCGGGAATTCCTACGACGTCATCCTGATGGACGTCCAGATGCCGATCCTTGACGGGCTCGAGGCAACGCGGAAGATCCGCGAGATCGAAGCCGATCTCGGAGCTGCCCGTTCGCGGAAGTCGATCATAATAGCTTTGACCGCCAACTCCGTTTTGGGCGACCGTGAAAATTGTTTGAACGCCGGAATGGATGATTATCTGTCCAAACCGGTCCGCCCCGATTCTCTTCGCGCCATGATTGAGAAATGGGGCCCCCAGCTTGCCCCCACCGAGCCAGAACCAGTGAATACCCCAGCGGGCGCACCAATTGAAGAAGAAATGACAGAATCGAACGACAACTCCGGCGGACCGCCTCCCGTGGATATTGACGCGCTTCGCGATCTCGGCGGCGGCACGGATGAGGGATTGATGGAACTGGTCGACCTCTATCTCGAACAGACCTCTGACCAGATCGGAGAAATCCAGAAGGCGCTGGATGCCGGCAATACCGAAGAGGTTCGCCGCATTTCCCACAGTTGCGCGGGAGCGAACGCCACCTGCGGCATGAACGGTCTGGTCGCCCCCATGCGGGAGCTCGAACGCATGGGCAATGATGGCGACATCTCCCATGGCAAGGCGCAGTTGGACCAGGTCCGCGTCGAGTTCGACAAGGTGAAGGCCTATCTGGAACAATTCCGCGGTTGATCCGAGCCGCGCACCGGACGACGCACCGGTCGATTCGGCCGCTCACAAACCACCAAGCCCCGGTCGACCATGCCCAAGCTGCTGCTAGTTGAGGATGACAAGATCATCGCCAACATCTACCAGCGCAAGTTTACGCAGGAAGGCTTCAACCTGGCCCACAGCGAAGACGGCCGAGGTGCTCTCGTCCAACTGCGTTCCTTCGTTCCCGATATCGTCGTACTCGATCTCATGCTGCCCAAGCTCAATGGGATCGAAGTGCTGAAGGAGCTCCGTGCGCAAGAGCAGTTCGCTGACCTGCCGGTCATCGTCTTTTCCAACGCCTGCCAATCCAAGTTGATCGAAGAAGCGTGGGCAGCCGGCGCCACCTCGGTGTTGATGAAGGCCAACACAAATCCCAAGACGCTGGTCGACAATGTCAACGAACTGCTCGCCAAACGCGCCGCCTTGCCCCCCGCCGAGAGCTCCCCGCCCGAATCTTCGCCCACCCCCGGCGCGCCGGCACCTCCGGACGACGCGTTCCACCGCCGGTTTCCCGAGTTCGTCACCAGCTTTCGCTCGCTGCATCAAAACCTCCTGACCACCACGGATCCGGCACAACGCCAGTCCTGCCTGGGTCAGCTCGTCCAAGCTTGTCAGATTCTTTCCTCCGGTGGCCGGGCCGCGAATATTGAACCCTTGGCACGAGTGAGCGAGGCGGGTCGCATTTTGTATGAAGAATTTCGCGGCAAACCCGCCACTATAAGCGCTTCCAGCATCCGCACCTCGACGCAGATTGAAGATGTGCTGCAGACCGCCGCAGAACATCTGGGCTCCTTGGACCAACTCACCGACGATTCGCCGGTGACCATGGTGGTGGATGACGCGGAACTTTCCTCCCGCACGGACATCTATGCCCTCGAGCGGGCAGGCTGCAAGGTGGTCTCAGCAAACAGCGGCGAACTCGCTGTGACCGAAGCCCGTCGCCGGCGCTTTGATCTCATCGTGATCAGCCTGCACCTGGTCGGCATGAACAGCGAGGAGATCCTCCGCCAGATCCGCGCCCTGCCAGGACATGCCACCACTCCGGCCGTATTCGTGACCCCGCAACCGGAGTTCCAACATCGCATACCCAGCGAACCGGATGCCAACACCGACGTGATCGCCAGCCCCTATTCACTCGTGGAAATGGGACTCAAAGCCGTCATTCACAACCTTCGCTCAAAACTGCTCCCCGATTCCCCACAATCCTGATCGGTGACAAGCGCGACCGGTCCCAACCCGCGCGCCATCCTCCTTCAACCGTCCCCCACACACACTCCCGACTGGAAAGCCACCCGCGATTTCCATAACGTTCCCCGATGGACAGCCTGAGTGCGCCTTGGCGGATCGACTACATTCTGGGACCGAAGAACCCCTCGCCCGAGGGGCAGTCCATCTTTGCCCAGATTGCCCAGTCCAGCGATGACGTGGAGAACTACATCCTCAAGCGCGGCAAGACCTGCTTCGTCGTGCTCAACGCCTACCCCTACAACTGCGGACATGCCATGGTCATCCCGTATCGCCAGGTGGCCGATCTCGCGGACTTGACCGACGAAGAACTGCTGGAATCACAGAAACTCCTGCAACTCACCGAACGCGCCATCCGCAACGCTATGAACCCGCAGGGGTTCAACGTCGGTCTCACCCTCGGGCAGGTCGCCGGCGCCGGCATTGTCGAACACCTCCATTGGCACATCGTTCCGCGCTGGAACGGCGACACAAACTTCATGCCCGTGATCGCCCAGACCGGCGTGATTCCCGAGGCCCTGCACGACGTGACCCTGAAGTTGCGCGAGGCCATCGAAAAGATCTCCGATTGAACACCATGGCCGAGGAAACCCTTCACTACGAAAACGCCCGCTTCGTTCAACAGCTGATCAACAACGATCCGGCCAATCTCCACCGGCTCGAGGAACAGTTGAAACTCAAGGCGGTCACCCGCGAAGGCTGGATTCGTCTCGAAGGCGATGAGGCGGACATTGCCCGTGCCAAGACGCTTTTCATGTCATTGGAACAGGCGCTGCGCTCCGGCTCCCATGTCCGCAACCAAGATTTCCAAAACGCCCTGAACGTCGTTCTGCATGACGGCTCGGAGGCTTTGGAGAGCCTGCAGGAAAACCGCATCGAAACTTCACGCAAGAAGAGCCCCATAGCCCCCAAGACGGTCGGTCAAAAGCGCTATCTTGAATCGATAAACAAATTCGACGTCACGCTCGGCATCGGCCCGGCGGGAACCGGCAAGACCTACCTCGCGATGGCGATGGCAGTGAAGGCGCTCAAGGACGGCGATGTCGCCCGCATCATCCTCACCCGCCCCGCGGTGGAAGCCGGCGAAGCGCTCGGATTCCTGCCCGGTGATCTCTACGAGAAACTCGATCCCTACCTGCGCCCCCTGCACGACGCCCTGCACGACATGATGCCCGGCGAGGACATCCAAAAACACAAGGAACGCGGCACCATTGAGATCGCCCCCCTGGCCTACATGCGCGGACGCACGTTGAACAACGCCTTCATCATTCTCGATGAGGCGCAGAACACCACGGCGGAGCAAATGCTGATGTTCCTCACCCGACTGGGCTTCAATTCCAAGGCGGTCGTCACCGGTGATCCCACCCAGGTGGACCTGCCTTCCAACAAGAAGTCCGGATTGCGGGAAGCCATGGTGGCCCTCCGCGAAACCGACGGCATCGCGCTGGTGGAATTCGCGAAGAAGGACATCATCCGCCACCCGCTCGTGCAGCGGATCATCAGCGCCTACGAAAAGCATCGCGACAGCGAGTGACGTGCGATCCTCCCTCTCCATTCGGAACCGGCAGAAGACCTGTGAGGTGGACACCCGCCTGCTGCGCAAGATCATCGGGCACGCGCTTCGTTCCATCGAATCGATCGACACCCACGAACTCTGCTTTCACCTGGTCGAAGCCGACGAAATGACACGGGTAAACAAACAGTTCCTGGATCACGAAGGCTCCACCGACGTCATCACCTTCGACCACCAGGAAGACCCGGATGCCGATCACCTCTATGGAGAGATCTTCATCTGCCTCGCCGACGCGGTGAAACAGGCTGGCCGGTTCCGCACCACCTGGCAGTCCGAACTCACCCGCTATGCCGTGCACGGCATCCTCCACCTCTGCGGTTACGACGACCTCAATGATTCCGACCGCAAGGAGATGAAGCAGGCGGAAAACCGTTTCTTGCGCAAACTGGCGACCGAATTCAATCTCTCCGCGCTCGCATGCAAGGGAAGCTGATCAAACGTCGACGCAATTTCACCAGCCGCTGGCGAAACAACTTTTTCACCGGCCTGGCGATCCTGCTCCCCATCGCCATCAGCATCGCCGTCTTCGTCTGGCTCTTCGGCACGGTCGCCAAATTCACCGACACCCTGTTGTTCTTCCTTCCCCGCGAATACACCCACGGCAAGGGCGGCAACGGGCCGGTCCTCTGGTGGTGGAGCTGCGTGGCCTTTGCCTGGGCCGCCATCCTGGTCAGTCTGGTGGGCCGGTTGACCCGCTACTACATCGGCAAGAAATTCATCAACGCCGCCGAACGCATCATGCTGGCCATCCCGATCCTGAATACGATTTATGGTGCGGTAAAACAGATCAACGAAGCCTTCGCCTCCGATCGCGCATCCGCGTTTGAACAGGTGGTCATGATCGAATTCCCCCGGCAGGGCGCGTGGTCAGTCGGCTTCCTCACCAGCGGCAACCATCCCGAGGCTGCCCATCGGACAGGACAGAAACTATGCAGCGTCTTCGTCCCCACCACCCCCAACCCGACGAGCGGCTTCCTCACCATGATCCCGGAAGAGAAGATCGTGTATATGGACATGTCCGTCGCCGACGGCATCAAATACATCATGAGCCTCGGCGCCGTCGCTCCACCGTTCGACCCTGATGGCCGGCATCTGGAAGGCCAGGAAGACGACTCCGAGTATCTCCTCGAAAGGGAGGAAGGCGAGGACAAGCCCTGAGCATGGATGAGTCGGCGCACGGCATCATTCTACGCACGCGGCCGCTGACCGAAACCAGTCTCATTGTCAACTGGCTCAGCCCAGAACACGGCCGCATCGCCACCGTCGCCAAAGGCGCCCGCCGTCCCAAGTCCCAGTATCACGGCAAGCTCGACCTGTTCTTCACGGCGGATTTCAATTTCACCCGCTCCCGCCGCTCCGATCTGCACAATCTCCGCGAAGTTCGCTTGCGAGAGACGCATGCCGAACTACGCCGCTCGCTGCACAAGATTGAGCAGCTCTCCTACTTCACAAACCTCATCGAACAGACCACCGAAACCGACACCCCGATCCCGGAAACCTGTCAGTTGTTCACCGGAATCGTAAAACACCTTCGCCAATATGATGCACGACCC
>JAYPXF010000148.1:0-3695 GCA_038154405.1 Verrucomicrobiales bacterium
AGGTAGAGGTTGGTGATAGTTTCGGACATGGAGTGAGTAATTCTGCCGTTGGCCTTTGGCTGGAGGGCATCGCTCCGTCGATGCCGCTTCGGAGGTCACTGTGTCTGTAAGGCGGAATCGACGGAGCGGTTCCCTCCCTCAGCCGGCGGCGATGGCGGTTTCCTGGATTTTGAGCAGCTCCGTAATACCGTTCTTGCCGAGTGCGAGGAGGTCGGTGAGTTGATTTCCGGTGAAGGTGGCTTCTTCGCCGCTGCCCTGAACCTCGACGAATTCACCTTTGCCGGTCATGACGAGATTCATGTCCACCTCGGCGGCGGCGTCTTCGACGTAGGGCAAATCGCAGCAGGCCTTGCCGTTTACGATTCCGACGCTGACGGCGGCGACGGAATTGATGATCGGGCTTTCCTTCAGTTTGCCGTCGGCGAGCAGTTTGTTGATTGCGAGATTCAGGGCGACATAGGCACCGGTGATGGAAGCTGTGCGAGTGCCGCCGTCGGCTTGTAGAACGTCGCAGTCGATGCAGGCGGTGCGAGAACCGAGTTTCTTGAGATCCACGGCGGTACGCAGCGCGCGCCCGATGAGTCGCTGGATCTCGGTGGAACGTCCGTCAATCTTGCCCCCACGATCACGGCGTTTGCGGGAAAGTGTGGAGTAGGGAAGCATGGAATACTCGGCGGTCAACCAACCGCCCACGACCTTTTGTTCCTTCATCCAGCGCGGCACGGTTTCTTCCATGGTCACACCGCAGATCACGCGGGTGTCACCCCACTCGATCAGCGTCGAACCGGTGGCGTAAGGGGCGATGTGGTTTTGAAATTTGATCGTGCGCAGCTCGCCGGCTGCGCGTCCGTCGGGACGGCCGTTTTCGTCAGACATCCGACAATGCTACGGAATTCCCGCCAAGCAGAACAACGTCCAATCGAAATTTTCGGTGTGACCGTGTTTTGTCTTGCTTTCCCCCGTCGGCAAACAAGCCTTGGCGTATGCTTACCGCTGGAGAAATTGCCGATCGTCTGCAGGGAAAAGTGGTCGGGGACGCGAACACCTCAATCACCGGATTGAAGCCTGCGAGTCATGCCGGACCGGGCGATCTGACGTTTGCGGAGAACGAGAAATATCTCGCGGCAGCCTGCGAGACGGAGGCCGCGGCCATCCTCGTGCAGGCAGGACTTGAGTCCGACACCAAGACCTTGATCGAGGTGCGCAATGTGCGGGTGGCTCTGGCCGTTGCCTTGGAAGTTTTCGCACCAGAGCACAAATACCCGGAGGGAATCCACGAATCCGCAGTGGTGGCGGAATCTGCCGAAGTGGATCCGACTGCGAGCATCGGTTCTCACTGCGTCGTGGAAGACGGGGCGAGAATCGGGCCGGGAGCCACGTTGATCAGCCAAGTACACGTGGGGCGTAATTCACAGATCGGTGGTGGATGTCGGGTATTTCCCAATGTCACAATCTATCACGGTACGGTCATTGGAGAACGTGTCCGGATTCACGCCGGTACGGTCATCGGATCCGACGGCTATGGCTACGTGTTCGACGAAGGACGGCACAAAAAGATTCCCCAGGTGGGCAGCGTGGTGATCGAGGATGACGTGGAGATCGGTTCCAATGTTTCGATCGATCGGGGCGCCATCGGGCCGACGGTGATCGGACGTGGGACCAAGATCGACAATTTGGTACAGGTGGCCCATAACGTGAATGTCGGTGAACATGGTCTGCTGATTTCACAGGTTGGGATCGCCGGCAGCACGCAGTTGGGCAAATACGTCACGCTGGCCGGCCAGGTGGGGATTGCCGGGCACCTGAAGATCGGAAATCAGGTCACCTTGGCGGCCAAGTCCGGGGTTATGCACGACATTCCAGACGGGGAGAAGTGGATGGGAGCGCCGGCACAACCGGACAAGCAGATGAAAAGAAAACTGCTCGCCGCCCAGCAGCTTCCGGAACTCATCCGGCGAGTGCGCCAATTGGAGAAGGAGCTGGAAAAACTCCGATAAGCCTTTTCTTTGGCATCAATTGGCCCTATTAGTCGAATTCCGTTTGCCGACGTGAGGGCGGAGTTCGGTGAGGCCGAACCCGTGACGTTGACTGATGAAGAAGCCGTTCTTCAAACGCCTGTTCAAAGGCAAGGGCAACCCAAAGGTGAGCCAGACCAAGGCTGATGCCGCCAAAGGGGATCCGGAGGCATTGTACCAGTTGGGTCTCGCGTTCTCGGCCGGGGCCGGTGTCACGCAGGATTACGTCGAGGCGGTTAGGCAATTCAAGGCAGCGGCGGACAAGGGACACGGCGAAGCGCAGAATGCTCTGGGGCTTTGTTACGACCACGGCACGGGCGTAGAGCCCGATTCAGCCCTGGCGGTGCAATGGTATGGCAAGGCCGCCGAGCAAGGATTGCCGTCAGCTCAGAACAATCTGGGGCTGAGCTACAATCGCGGCGACGGCATCGAACAGAATTTCGACGAGGCGGTGAAATGGTTCCGCGTGGCTGCCGAACAGGGTTACCCGGACGGGCAGTTCAGTCTTGGCCTCGCCTATTACCGCGGTGAAGGCGTAGAACAGGACTACACCAAGGCGATGAAATGGCTGCACAAGGCGGCCGAACAGGGCGAGGTGAATGCGCAGTTCCGACTCGGGCGCGTGATCTACAAGTTTGCCGACAATCGGGCCGCCTTCAAGGAAGCTGCCAAGTGGTTCCGTTCGGCGGCGGAACAGGACCATGGCGACGCCGCCTTCAATCTCGCAATGTGCTACACCAAGGGCAAGGGCGTGCCGGAGAATCTGGTGGAAGCGGCAAACTGGCTGGAACGTTCCGCAGAATCCGGTCATGGCAAGTCACTCTACGAACTGGGACGTCGGCATTTTACCGGTCTGGGAACCACGAAGAATCTTGAGGAAGGCCTTCGATATTTCCGCGTGGCTGCTGAGCAGGGGAGTAAGGAGGCCATGTTTCAGCTGGGGCTCTGCTATCGCGACGCGACCGGTACAGAGAAGGATTTTGTGCGGGCCTACCGCTGGTTTGCCTTGGCGCGGCGCAATGGACATCCGGATGCAAAAGAAGCCCGGGAAGGGGTCGCGAAGGAGCTGACCGAAGCGGAGATTGCCAAAGCTCGTCGCAAGATCGAGGAGTACGAATACAACCACTGAGTCGTCGAGCGTTCCCGACTGACGCGATCAATTCTTCTGATTGCCGCCTGAATCCGTCTTGGCCGGTTGACTCTTGATGTTGATTCCCGCCAAAGGACGGCTTTCCCCGGCTTCGTTCCAAAGAATCTCTGCCTGCACGGGCAAGGGGCGCACGGTGACCGGGTTCCCGGGTTCGTTGAGCTTTGTGGCAATGGTCACAGCGAAACCATTGGTGGCTTTTTCCCAGCTGAGGATTTCCAGCAGCTTCTCGGAATCTTCGAGGCGCACGCGAAGGTGTTTCACCAGCTGCTCGCCGGTCACGGTCGGCTGTTCGATCAGGATCTTGAAATCAAGATTTCCTGAGAATTCGCCGTTGGTGTGGAGGGTGGCAAATCCGACCGTGGTGCTCAGGTTCGGCGAATTGAGAATGGTCACCGGCTCGGCTGGTGTCGATGGGGGCGCAGCGGTGGGAGTTTCCGATCCCCCGCAACCCAGCAGATACAGCGCGCCCACAGCGATTCCCGCAAGCGATACCGTCGTGTTGCGCATGAGGATTGCCGGGAATCTTACTG
>JAYPXF010000148.1:3795-17548 GCA_038154405.1 Verrucomicrobiales bacterium
TGCCGGGAATCTTACTGATCTGGTGTCATCGCGCTGGCATCACCAAAAGCAGCATCGCCTTCGCCCCCGCCCCCTGTGCCGAGCGATGTCACGGAAAAGACTTGGGTGAACGAATTTGAAACGCCCCCCTGTGGCATCTGCGCGCTGAACGAACCGGTCAGATTTCGCTGGACCACGATGCCCAATTCAGGGCTGTAGAGGGCTTTGCCGGTGATGGTGCCGCCCGGTTGGATGGTCACGCGACTTGGTCGGGTGGTGGTCCCGGCAATCGTACCTGCGATATTGATCGCGGCCACCTGTTTCCCCTGCCATGTCTCGAAGCCGACGAGCGTGTTGGTCAGGGTCAGGTCTTGTTGCCAGTTTAGCAGGATCGTGGCCTTCTCGGTCGAAGTCCAGCTGGCGTCTTTCTTTATCAGATTGCCATTCAGTGCGCTGTGAAAAGCCGGGGCTTCCTGGAATACGGTTTGGGCAAACATACCGCCAATGAGGCCGAACATCTGGCGCGGAACACCGGCGAACACCTTACCATGAAGAGCCTGCAGTCCGCCCACTGCCGACACAGCGCCCAAGTCGTTGAAGGTGAGTTGGACTGTGTTGCCGAGTGAATTCTGCAGGGCACCGGTCAGAGGTGCCATAGCCGCCGCTGCGCCGCCGCCACCACCGCCGTTCGGATCTTCCCCGCCCACGCCTGGATCTTCGGCCATGTCCCCACCGTCTTCCCCACCACCGCCGGCGCCGGTGCTGGCATCAAACGATACGAGGGGGGTGCCGCCTGAAATGATTGCGAACTTCTGCCCGGTGATCTGCATCGGAGCGTTTCCTGCGAGGGACGCGCCGGACGCGCCGAATTGGATCGAGAAGGAGGTCGCACGATCCTGAGTTGACGACCGCCCGCCCGAAGCCGTGGGAGTGGTGTCAACTTTCACTGATCTTGTGAATTTTGCCGTCTGTCCAGCCGGCCACTTCTTCGCGAGGGTGACTTCGTTTGGGGGAGGCGGAGGAGCCGGTTTGGCCGGCGCGGCCGGCTTGGCGGGTTCACCTGCAGCCGCGGCGCTGTCGGTGGATTCCAGGGCTTCGTCCTCCTTGCCGCCGCAACCAAGGAAGGAGATCGAGATCGCGCAGGACAAGGCGACACCACGGGCGATGATGGAAAATCGTTTCATAGGTAAGATAGTGGGTGGGAACTTCGGGACGGTATCCAATGGCACGGTGATGGAAAGACAATTCTAGTCTCCGGTTGACGGTCTGAATCGACGGAATTTCTTTGATTTCGACCAGTCGGCCGCCAAGCATCCCGGCGGAAACATGGCCGGATCGGCAAATAAGATTCTCACCACACTGCTCGACCGCATTTACGCCACCCTGGTGCACGGCCCGTGCCTCAATTGCCGGGTGCACAACAGTCGGCAGCGGGTGGACCTTTTCAATATCACGGCGCTGCAGCATCTGTCCGTGCGGGAAGTGGTTCCCAAGCTGATCACCGACGCTCACAAGATTGAGATCCGGGGCAAGGTGCCGGTCTATCGCGGGCCGGAGGAGGAAGAGGAAATGTCCGAGAAAGAGAGGGCGGCGCGCATGGCCTACGAGGCGCAGGCTCGGCTGCTGACCCGTTTGCGGGACATTGCGGAGGACGCGCGTGACTACGAGCAGGAGACGGGGGAGAACGCGCTCTACATCGGCTATCCGTTCGTGAGTATACCGCCGGGGAACGATCTGATCGGCGCCGGTTCGCCGAATCCGCGCGTGCTGGCTCCCTTGGCCTTGATCGCGGTGAACATGTCCGTCAAACGTGGCGCCGTGCAGTCGGTCTCGTTATCGGCGCGCGGAGACGGCAGCGATCTGGTAATCCCGAACTATCCGCTGTTGGCATGGTTGGAAAACCAGTCCGGGCAGACAATTCCGGAGATCTTCGCGGATGAGGAAGGTGCGGATCCGTATCGCGAGATCGGTGAAGTCATCCAGGCGGTGGCCAAGCTGTTGCAGATCGAATCACCGACCGAGCTCGCGCCGGACACGCCGTTCGAAGCGGTGCCCAAGACATCAGGCCTGTCTAACGAACCCTGCTTTCTCAATGCCGCCGCCCTGGGCCTGTTTCCGGTTTCGAATGAAGGACTGTTGCGCGACCTCAAGGCGATGGCCGCGGGCGAGAGCCTCTCCGGTCCGGTCGAACTCTTCCTGAACGCCGAGTTGGACGAGGCACCGGCAGAAGCCGAGTTCGTACCTGAACGGGTGAAGCAGACGAAACGTGATTTCCGCGGTGAACGTCTGATCTCCCGCGCCGATCCGTTCCAGGCCCAGGCAGTGCGCGACGCCCGGGAGAATCCGTGCCTCGTGATTCATGGTCCGCCGGGAACGGGCAAGAGCCAGACGATCACGAACATCATCGGCGATCATCTGGCGCGCGGTGAACGCGTGTTGATGGTGTGCGACAAACGCACTGCCATCGACGTGGTGCACAACCGCCTCGATCATCTCGGACTGGGAGATCTGTGCGCCATCGTGCACGACCCTCAGCGTGATCAGCGGAGTCTTTACATGAAGATCCGCAACTACCTGGAGGCCTTGCCGGAACAGCGGGCGAATTCCCGTTCGGTCAGACAGATCGAGCAGGTAGATGCCGAACTCAAGGAAGTGCACGACGAGGTGTTGGAATATTTCGACGCGCTCAACCTCGCCCCGTCGGAAGAGGAATCGAGTTTCCACGAAATGGTCGGTGATTGGTTTGCGATTCGTTCCGGCGCGCGGGTTTCGCCGGAGCATTTGAGCGGAATCTCATTGGAGAAGCTTTCGGAGGCGCGCCCCGCGATCACCGAAGCGCTCGATCGTGCTGCAAAGGTGGATTATCGAAACAACCCGTGGGCCGCTGCGGCGGGAATCAGTTTGTATGGTCTGATGTCCACGCCGGTCTCACAACTGCGGGACGACCTGGCCGTCTTGCACGGCAGTTCGGAGGAATTTGATGCGTGTCACCCGGGCGATCTGCCTGCGCTGGATCATCATGTCGGTCTGGAACATCAGGCGCATGATCGCGAACTGCTCGGGAGTTCGGTCATCGCGCTCGACAAGCTGGAGCAAAACGAGGAAGCCGTCGCATGGCTCGAGAAGGGAATCACTGCGGTCGGTGAAGCGCTGAATCGCTTTCAAGTGGTCCAGCCGAACGTGGACGAGATTGACAACCATTCTCTCGACAGTGAACTGGCGCTCAATCTTGCGGGTACGATTCCGCCGATGACCGAGATCAACTCCGCCGTTGCCACCCTGACGCGCTACGAAGCAATCGCGGATAAGTGGTATGGCTTCCTTTTCTTCGGAAGGAAGGCGGCAGCTGAGAAAGTGCTGTCCGGCTATGGGCTGACGGCGGAGAAGGCGTCTGCGACGCGCGTTCGCGAATTTCTCGCCGGCATCAAGTCGCGCCTGCTCGTGCGGGAGCATTTTGAACAACACCTGGACGGGGGCTTCGAATCCGCCGGGCTTCGAAGCGACAAGGAACTGGTCACGGCGATCCATGACAAGCAGCGGCTCTTCGGAGCGGTGAAGGAGGTGCAATCCAACGGGCAGTTTTCCACGTTGCCGGTGGAGACGATCGACGCGTTGCGGACATCGACCTTTCAGTTCGCCGAAAACATGAACGCGTCCGCCGCCAAGGCGCGCGGCCTGCACGGCCTCTTGGGTGAACTGGAGAAGTCGGGGCTGTTTCACGGCGGTTGGTTGCGGGAATTCGATCTGCGATTGCGCGACAATCAGTCGGCTGGCCCGGAGGTGGAGGCGTTGCTGGACCACCTGGGGACCTTGGAGGACGTGGTCCGTTGCCAGACCGCGCTGGAGACGGTGCCATCGGAACTGCGGGCGGCGACGGGCGAATTGATCGATCAGGACGTGTCCGGAGGCAGCGGGTTCGACGGGCTCTATCGCGAGTTGCTGGGTGATGAAATCACCCGCCGTATCAAGGAGACGCCCGCACTCCAGAAGGTGGATCAGGAACGCGTGCAAGCCTTGTTGGATCGCTATCGCAAGTTGACGGACAAGAAGGAGAGGACTTCGCGGGATTACATTCTGCATCACTGGTCATCCATCCATCGCGACCGGTTGGTGGACCGGAAAAAGAAGCAGATGAACAGTGCGGGCGCGGCCATGAAGCGGCGCTTGCTGACGCGCGGCAAAAACGCGATGAAGCTGCGGCAGATGATCGCGTACGGAGCGGATCAGGAAGGCGGGGATCCGTTGTTCGATCTGTGTCCCGTTTGGATGGCCAGTCCGGCAACGGTGGCGTTGGTTTTTCCGCGTGAGCCGATCTTCGATGTAATCATTTTTGACGAGGCGTCGCAGTGTCGCCTGGAGGAAGCTGTACCGGTCTTAACGCGAGGCAAACGCATTGTGATCGCCGGTGATCCGAAGCAGCTGCCGCCGACCCGCTTCTTTGAATCAGCCGTGGCGGAAACCGAGATTTCCGAAGTGGAAAACGATCAGGATCTGTTTGAACAACAGCAGTCGGATGTGGAAGACCTGCTCGCCGGTGCCTTGAACCTGCAGGTCGGGCAGAGCTACCTCGACGTGCATTACCGCTCGCATCACGAGTCGTTGATTGGCTTCAGCAATGAACACTTCTATCGCAGCCGCCTGCAGCCAATTCCGGCCCATCCGTCAACGCGCACGGTCAAGCCGG
This sequence comes from Verrucomicrobiales bacterium, assembly GCA_038154405.1. Lineage (GTDB taxonomy): Bacteria > Verrucomicrobiota > Verrucomicrobiia > Limisphaerales > JAYPXF01. The sequence continues at coordinate 8,459 of JAYPXF010000148.1, forward strand.
CCATTGAGCTGCATCGTGTGGATGGCGTTTACAGGAAACGCGGAAATCCGGATGAAGCGCATCGCGTCGTGGAAATCGTTCGCGAGTTGTTGGCCCAGCGGAAAGCGCCGTCGATCGGCATCGCCTGTTTCAACCTGGTTCAGCGGGACCTGATTCTTGATCGCCTGGAGGATGCGGCGGATGAGGACAAGCAATTTGGCGAGCGATACGAAGCCGCGCGCAATCGGCAGGGCGAAGGATCATTCGAAGGCATCTTCGTGAAGAACCTGGAAAACGTGCAGGGCGATGAACGCGATCACATGATCATCAGCACCACATTCGGACCGGATCCGGCGGGCAGATTCCGGCGCAACTTCGGACCGGTCGGACGACAGGGTGGAGGGCGTCGCCTGAACGTATTGGTAACCCGGGCGCGACAGAAGATTCACCTTTTGACCTCCATTCCGCGCACGGAATATCGGGTGCTGCCGGAGCTGGAAGACAAGCAGTCTCCGAGCGGTCGTTGGCTGTTGTATGCGTACCTGAATTACGCTGAACAATTGGCGGCACTTCGTGAGGCGGAATTGCATCAGGAAGCTGCGGAGCAAGGAACGCCGGATGGTACGGTTCACGAAGCCGGCACGGACCGGCCGTCCGCCTTGTCGCGTTGGGTGGCGGACGAGTTGGCCGCGCGGGACAGGCAGAGTTCGGACGTGCATTGGGGCAATGACGGCTTCTGCGTGGATGTTGCGCTTCACCATCCGCAGCGATCGGATCAACGTTCGATCGGCGTCCTTTGCGACCTGCACCGCTTCTCCGACGCGCCGGATCTCGTGGATTGGGAGCTCTTCCGCACCAGTTTGTTGGAGGCGAAGGGCTGGCAGTTTCATCGCATGTTCTCGCCGGGTCTGTTCCGCGACTGGGAAAAGCATCACGGCGAACTCATGGCGCATGCGGGGAAAGTTGTCTCGCGATTGAAACTTCCGGCATTGCCGGAACCAGTCGAGGAAGCACCAGTCGGGGAGGGGAATTCAGTGGAATCCAAGTCAGCGACGGAAGATGAAAACGTAGAGGCCTTCCTGTTCGCTTTCGCGACCGGTTGATTCAGGCCATTTGCCTGACAGGACGGATTCAAAGCTGCATGGAGCGCAGTTCGAGGAGGCGGTGCGTTTCCAGTCGGCACTCGCGGACATCAGTTTCGCTGATGCCGAGGGCTTCGGCGACGTTGGCCATGAGCGGTTTGTCGGGGCGGAGGTAGAAGCGACGGGGGGGCTCCGGATCGAGCTTCCAGGATATGGCCGAATCTTCGGCGAGGATCAACAGCGCCAGCAACCTGGTCTCCTCCTCGGAGACTTCATCTGGAAACTAGGTGCAGTGGTGCAACCTGATTGCGGTGCACACTTCGTCGGGCAGGTTCCATCGTTGGCATGCCAGCGAACCGAGCAATCCGTGATCCGCTCCGAAGGCTACGAATTCGCGTTTTGTCAGATCATCCGCGCAACCGATGGCGCTGTCGTACATTCCCGAATAGGACTGATTCTGATTGAGCAACAACGGTGCGCCGCAATCTTGAAACAGGTCCGTAATGAACGCATCGTCGGTGCTGCTCCAGTGAAGTTGTCGGCCGATCTGGCGACAGACGTTCGCGACGAGTTCACTGTGATCGGCGAATTCCGTCCGTTTCTTGAGCGGAACACGGAGGCCCAGTCGGAGGAAGCAACAAAGGACGAGATCGGAAAACTGCGAAGCACCGAGCTGGGCGACGGCGGATTCGACATTCTCGATATCCACCCGGCAGCCAAACCACGCAGAATTCGCCATGCTGATGATCCGTTCGCAGAGTTTCTCGTCGCCTTTCACGATCTGGGCGAGATCGTTCAGATCGAAGTTGTCGTCGGACATCTTTTCGCGAATCTGAGCGAGAATCTCGGGATTGCCGCGGGGTTTCGAACGATCGACAAGCACGTCGGCGAGGCTCTTTGTTTCGACTGGGGGCGCTTCGACCGTAACGGTTTTGATGTGGAAAGCAGGGGCCATTGGCGTGGCTGATATGATCCGCTTCAGTCGGTATCGGCAGATTCGGGCAAAAGTTGAATTCTGGGGCTCGGATTTGCGTTAAACCGCCGAAACCGGGTATACAGCCGTCCTCCGATGAACCATTTGAAAGCCGTCTTTTCGTTATCGCTGATTCTTGCCATGGGCGTCGCCGCCAGCGCCGTGGATTTCTCGCACGAAATCGTGCCGGTGCTGGAGAAGCACTGCGCCAAATGCCATCTCGGCGACAAGCGCAAGGGCGGGTTCTCCATGAATACTCGCGTAGAACTGATGAAAGGCGGGGAAAACGGCGTGGCGGTTCATCTCGGCAAGGCGGAGAAGAGTCTTCTCTACGAATTGATCACCACGGAGGACGAAGATGATCGCATGCCTCCGGAAGGTGACGGATTGGACGCGAAGGAGATCGAAGCGATCAAGAAATGGATCAATGAAGGCGTGACGTGGGAGGCAGGATTTCGTTTTGACAAGCCGGCCTACGAACCGCCGCTGCGTCCGCGTCGTCCCGATTTGCCGCCGGTGGTGGCGGGTCGCGCAAATCCGGTTGATCGCATCGTCGATGCCTATTTCAAGAAACATGGCATCACCGCGCCGAAGCCGATCGACGACGCCACCTTCGCCCGACGCGTGCATCTGGACCTGGTCGGTCTGTTGCCTACGCCCGGGAAGCTGCGCGAATTTGTTGCTTCCAAGGATCCCAGGAAAAGGGACTTGCTGGTCTCCGAAATCCTGTCCCGCGACGTTGCTTACGCCGAGCATTGGCTGACCTTTTGGAATGATCTTCTGCGGAATGATTATTCCGGCACGGGCTTCATCACCGGAGGCCGCAAGCAGATCACCGACTGGCTCTACCGTTCGCTGATCGACAACAAGCCTTTCGATCAGTTTGTCCGGGAATTGATTGCACCGACGCCCGAATCGGAGGGTTTCATCAAGGGAATCAAGTGGCGCGGCAATGTGAACGCGAGCCAGACCTTGGAAATTCAGTTCGCACAAAACGTCGCGCAGGTGTTTCTCGGCATCAACCTGAAGTGCGCATCCTGCCACGACAGCTTCATCGATCGTTGGAATCTGGGTGAGGCCTACAACTTCGCTGCCATTTACGACACCGAGAAAACCGAAATCCATCGTTGCGACAAGCCGATCGGGAAGTATGCCGAACCCAAATGGCTTTTCCCGGAACTGGGAGACGTGGATCCGAAAGCGCCACAGCCGGAGCGCATGAAGCAGCTTGCCAAGCTCATGACGCATTCGGAGAACGGCCGCCTGACGCGCACGATTGCGAACCGCCTGTGGCATCGTCTGATGGGGCGTGGGATCATTCATCCGGTCGACGCAATGCAGATCGAACCGTGGAACGCGGACCTGCTGGACTTTCTGGCGGCGGACCTGGCGGATCACAAATTCGACATCAAGCGTATCTTGTCGTTGATTGTCTCCTCGCAGATCTATCAGGGTCGGGCGCTGTCACAGAAGGAGGAACCGAAACCGGGCGATTACACGTTTCGTGGTCCCTTGACCAAACGCATGACGGCCGAACAGTTCCTCGACTCGATCTGGCAGATCACTGACGCCGGTCCCAGCGTCCCTGCGGTGAATGTGTTCCGCGGCAAGATTGAGCCGGGCAAGACCATTCGCTCGGAAGTGAACGGCAAGTGGTTGTGGTCCTATCCCGAGGGTTCGCAAAGCGTTCCGAAAGCGGGAGAACGGATCACGCTGCGCAAGAGCTTCGATCTCAAGGAGCGACCACTGATCGCGTCTGCTGTGATCACCGCCGACAACGAATACATCCTCTACGTGAACAACACCTTGGTGAAGGCCGACAACCATTGGCCCAGCGTGGAGGTGCTGAACATCGGCACGCTGCTCAAGGAAGGGAAAAACTACATCATGATTGTGGCGAAGAATGCCGGCAGCTCACCGAATGCGGCAGCCGTCTTCTTCGAGGCCCGATTAAAGGGTGCCGATGGCAAGGAGACCGTGATCGCCAGCGACAAGACCTGGCAGTGGACCAAGACCATTCCGGTCAACCGCCGCAATCGGGCGTCGTTCAAGAAACCGCCGGCCGACTGGAAACCCGCCGCCGAGGTGAAGAACCAGACCTTCCTTCCTGGTACGGTGCGTCGCACGATCATGACACGTCTCGCGCAGATTCATTCCGCGGAGGATCACTTCGTGCGCGCGAGTCTCGTGAAGTTGGATTTCTTGAGCCGCTCGCTGGGGCGCCCCTTCCGCGACCAGGTGGTGACGACCCGGCCAGAGGAGTTGACCACCTTGCAGGCGATTGATTTGCAGAATGGCGAGATCCTCAACCAAATCGTTCAGCGTGCCGGAAGCAATGTGGCTGCTAAACAGGGCCGCTCACGCGGTACGCTCGTTGACTGGCTGTATGACTACGCGTTGTCTCGCCAACCGACGAAGAACGAACGTCAGACCGCCTTGGCGATCCTGGCCGAAGGCAAGGACAACCAAGGCGTGGAAGATCTCCTGTGGGTCACGTTCATGCTCCCCGAATTTCAACTGATTCGATAAGCCCATTTACAATTACCGAATTCAAATTTCATCAGCTATATTCCTGATCGGCCATGAATGACATGAACGTGAACGAACAGCAGACCCGACGTGATTTTGTAAAGAAACTCTCGGCCGCTTCGATGGCCGCAATGATGGCCAACGAACCGCGCCTGATGGGCAGCGAAAAGATCGAGCATCCCGCACCGACTGCCGACACCTGTATTCTGTTGTGGATGGCCGGCGGCATGGCGGCTCCGGATACCTTGGATCCGAAGCGCTACACCCCCTTCAAGGTCGGCCAGGAGGTGAAGAGCATTCTCAGCACCTTCCCGGCGATCGACACGAACGTCGACAACATCAAGCTGACCAAGGGATTCGAGAACGTCGCCCAAGTAATGGATCGGGCGACCCTGATTCGCTCCCACGTACAGGCGGACTTGGGGCATATCCTCCATTCCCGACATCAGTATCATTGGCACACCGGCTATGTGCCGCCGTTGACCGTGGCGGCGCCACACATCGGTGCTTGGATGTCCAGGGTGTTGGGGCCGAAGAATCCGGTCATTCCACCGTTCATCAACATCGGTCAACGCCTTGAAGGCGTGGGCGAGAAGGAAGAGATCAAGGCTTTCACAACCGCCGGCTTCTTCGGGACGCAGTATGGTCCGTTCAACCTGCCGTATCCGGAAGACGCGGCAAAATCGGTGCGGCCGCCGAAAGGGATGGAGCCGGGGCGTTTTGCCAATCGATTCAAGCATTACCGCAAACTGGTCGATCAGAGTCCGCATCGCGACTACCTGAGCGATTACCAGCAGGAATCGATGATTCGCTCGATGGATGATGCGCATCGCCTACTGACCTCAAAGCACAAGTCGGCTTTCGACATCTCGCTGGAACCGAAGGAGAGCTACGACAAATACAATACGGGCCGTTTTGGGCGTGGTTGTCTGCTGGCCCGCCGCTTGGCGGAATCCGGAGCACGCTTCATTGAGGTGAGCACGGAATACATTCCCTTCGTGCACTGGGACACCCATGAGAGCGGCCACACGACCGTGGCTCGCATGAAGAGCAAGATCGATATGCCGATCGCGCAGTTGATCCGCGATCTTGAGGCGCGCGGTCTGCTGGATCGCACATTGGTCGTGATCGCCAGTGAATTCAGCCGCGACATGATGATCGAAGGCGTGCCAGGTTCGAACGCGAAGGATCAGTCCCGCGCCCGCACGGATCGCCTGGGTGAGATGAAGCATTACGGTCTGCACCGTCATTTCACCGGCGGCACTTCGGTGGCGATGTTTGGTGGCGGCTTGAAGAAAGGTTTTCTCTACGGCAAGACCGCGGATGAACGACCATTGGTGGCGGTCGAGAATCCGGTCAGCATAACCGACCTTCACGCGACCATGTATCACGCCATGGGAATGAGTCCCAAGACCCTGTTCGAAATCGAGCGACGTCCCTTCTACGCGACCATCGACGGTCTCGGCCAACCGGTCCGCGATCTGTTCGCCTGATTCAACTACGGCGCTCCTGCGAAGATGGAGGGCATCGCATCCGTCGATGCCGCTTTTCCCCTCGTTTCCAAGCTCCTGCTTGGGACGGAGAGCCAAGTGAGTAGGAACATTGATCGGGTTGCCGATCGCCCGCTTCGCTACCGTGGGGCAATTCCCGTATGCGCCCATTCCCGGAAACGGAACCTACGGAGCGGTTCCCTCCATTGTCCCCTGCGTAGCCAAACGATGGCAATTGAGGTATGGCGCAGGGGATGTGGCGGACGAGGTTGATTTGCCATGAAAGCAAGACCTGCCAATAGGAATGTGACGCTGGGGACCCGGATTGTAAACGCCGCACTATTGGAACGGCGTTTACAGACCGGCGGGCCGCTACTTGGTGGCGCCGGATTCCTTGTTGAGGACCCGTTGATTCAACAGGTTCAAGGAGCCCATCAGCTTGCCTAACGTGACGGGTTTGTACAGGACGAGCGCGTCGTTGGCCTTGAAGAAGGCCTCGATCTTCGGGTTGCCCTCATAGCTGGTGACGAAGATGAACTTGTCGCAGAGCTCGGGCTTAACGCGTTCGACTGCGACGTAGAACATGTCGCCCGGCATGTGTGGCATCATGATGTCGCAAATGATGGCGTCTGGCGTATGCGACATGATGTGCTTCAAAGCGTCCACTCCGTTGGGTGCGGTCTGGACGTCCAATCCTTGGGAACCGAGCAGTTCCTGATACATCATCGCGAGTTCCAAGTCGTCGTCGACGACGAGAACAGTGTGGACGCGCTTGGTCTTGGGATCGTTGAATGCGGGGTATTCGCTCATGGTTGCCACACCACTATAAGCATCAGGAAAACAGACGGGTCTGATCACTGCAACGTGAAAGTTTTTCTTTGGTGTCGGTGGGCGGCAGATGAAGGTGGGCGAGATCTCTGAATTCGTCGATCTGCAGCCGGATCTGATCCTCATTCAATTCACGGATGTCGCCCAATAGCGAACCAACCTGCTTGCTGACCTTGATGGCGGCTCGCGCATCCAGGAGGAGGGTTCGTGTGCGGCGGGAGAGGATGTCGGATACGGTTCTGGCAAATTCGTTTTCGACGGCGTGACGAACCCGTTTCTCATCGATCTTCACTTTCGGATCCAGACTCGGGTTCACTGGCTGCTTCCAGGCAGCGTGGATGGTCAGGTTGCTTGTCCGGCACGGGCTCGGTGTCAGTTCGGCGGATTGTAGGGCCACATCGACAGTATCCTCTGCCATCTTGCGAAAGGTGGTCCATTTGCCACCGACCACGGTGATCAATCCGGAAGCGGAACGTTCAACATGATGATCCCGCGGCAGGGCCGCAGTCGATTTCGCCGAGGCGCTCCTCACCAGCGGCCGCAGTCCTGCGAAACAACTCAGAATGTCATCGGGAGTGGATTCGGAGTTTAGATATTCGTTCGCGTGAGCGAGGAGAAACTCGATTTCTTCGTTCGTCGCGGTCGGCTCAATGGCTGCCCTCGCAACCGGAATGTCTGTGGTGCCGACCAATGTTCTGCCTTGCCACGGAATCGCGAACAGGACGCGTCCGTCCCGGGTCTTGGGCAGCATCATTGCAGAATCCCCTCCGACACGGTCGGCTGGCAGCACGATGTGGGATCCCCGGCTCGCGGCGACCAGTGTGGATCGGTTTTCCAGATCAAGATTGCGGATGCTGTCGCTGAAGACACCGGTAGCATTGATGACGATCTTCGCCCTGATCTCGAACGGGCGATCGGTTTCCACATCGCACATCACGGCACCGACGATACGATCCCGCTCCTTGATGAACGACTCAAGTCGAACGTAGTTTAGAACCTGACCACCTGACCGTTGAATCTCGGCTGCCAGAGAAATCGCCAGCGCAGAATCGTCGAATTGTCCGTCCCAATAACTGATGCCGCCTACCAGATCCCGGTCATTTAATCCGGGTAGCAGCTCCAGTGTCTCCCTACGCGACAAACAAGACGAGCCGCGGTCGAACAGTTTGCCGGCGAGGGCGTCGTAGAGCTTCAGGCCGGCGGCGTAGTAGAGCCGTTCCCATTGGTGATACAGCGGGATTACGAACTGACGCCATTGCACGAGGTCCGGGGCATGCTGAATCAGGTATTCGCGTTCCTCCAGGGACTCGCGAACGAGCGAGACGTTCAGTTGTTTGAGGTAACGAACACCGCCGTGGATGAGCTTGGTGCTGCGACTGGAAGTTGCTTGCGCGAAATCGGAACGTTCAACCAACAAGGTGCGATAGCCGCGGGTGGCTGCATCCCAAGCCGCACCGAGGCCGGTGGCGCCGCCACCAATGACGAGGAAGTCAAAGCTTTGCCTCGTCGAACCGAGTTCGCGCAAGATGGAATCCCGATCCACTGGTCAGGTATCGTTTTTCCAGTTGCTGGATTGTTCCGCGCTACGATTCCAGTGGACGCGTCCGGTCCTGCGAGCGGCTGGCTTGTCGTTGGATTTGAAGGTGCGATCACGTGACCCGTCTACGGCGAACTCCGATATGGAATTCCAGAAGCCCACCCCGAATCCCGCGAGATAGGACGCAGCCAAAGTCGCCGCTCCATCTCGAATAATCCGGCAGGCGAATGCCGCTTTTGGCTCTTGCCAGACGATTGCATTTCCGACCGGTCTGCTGATCGTGTGATTCGAACCCGCTGTTTTCTTCAGGTGGTTCGAGACTTCGTTGGATTCCTGTTCGACCCGGCCCGATCGTGGGGAGACTTGGCGAGATTCGTCTGGCAAACGCCCCACCCCCTGACCATTGCGATAGGAGACACCAGCCGGGTAATTTATGATGCCTTGATCCAAATGGAGTAGGTATTTCATGGGAATTAGAGTAGGAAAAGATTTTCGTCAGCCTAATCCGAGAGTCGGGAGCAGGCAAATGCGATCCGATTTTGTCGTAACTTATTGATTTGAAACAACTTACGAATTCTCCTGCCGGCCGAAGTCGATTCCGCGTTTTCTGCGCATAAACGCGTTTAAAACTAGAATTATTGAAACGGCACGCCGTCTGATCTCTTATCTTGT
>JAYPXF010000149.1:0-3443 GCA_038154405.1 Verrucomicrobiales bacterium
CTCAAAAGCCGTGTGGGTTCGAGTCCCTCCACCGGTACCACGCGTAAATCGGTAATTGCGCTTTGCGGAGACTGGCAAAATACTTCCTGCACCCGACCGGCCGTTTGTTCGCCCGACTGACTGACATCGAACAGAATCTGACCGTTATGCCTGCTGCCAGCCCCCAAGACGAAACGATCGCCCTGATTGCCAAGATCACCGAGGACGGTGTACTCGACACCGAAGAGGTCTATGAGTTGGCGGAGTTCCTCAACGAGAATGAAGAGGCCTGCCTGATCTGGCCGGGAGACGTCCTGCATGAGGCGCTGTCCTCGGCCTTTGACGATGGCAGGCTGACTGACGAGGAAATGGCGGAGCTGGCCAGGTTGATCCAGGAGATTGAGATGGAGGCCAAGGAGTCCGAGGAACAGACGGTGTGGATGGAGCCGCTGAAGCCGGAGACGCCCAGATACGATGTGGTCGAACTGAAGGCTCCAAGCATCAAAGGCAAGGAAGCGAAAGGAAAGAATGCCGCCGGCGAGAAATATGCGGCCAACCTGGAGTCGCTTTCCTGCTCCTGTGAGGATTGGCAGACGAAGAGATCCCAGTTGCCCGAAGGCAGCCCCGGCCGGCTGTGCAGCTGTCTTGTGGCGGAACTGAACAAGGAAAAGGAGTCGCAGCCGGAAGTGAACGCGGTCTTCAGCTGGTTGCTCGGCGAGCGGACCCAGCGGGGCAAGGGTATGCACCCCGTGGAATTCTACAACCTGATCGTCATGGATGACGGAACGGCACTGGTCTCCTTTGGTTCCTCGAAATGGGCGCACGTGTTGGTGCCCTTGGAAGAGGCGGCATACGAACGATTCGGATTCAACTTTGCCGACCGTCGTTGGGCCTACAATCGCAAGCCTTACGGTTTTCAACCGGTAAAGGAATACATAAACACGATCGAAATCGAAGCGTGAGAAATCACGCGGCGCGCATCCAGCGTTCGAGCGAGGTCTTGAGTTGCCGTAGTTCGGCGTGGAGTTTTTTCAGATCACGGTTGCCGTGCTCGATGCACCAAGGCCCGCGGAATCCGGTTTTCCACCCAATCCGAAAGCAACGTTTCAGATCGTACGACGGATGTTCACCATCCGGCCCCATCGTCCTGGCTTTGAAGTCACAGGTTGCGGCCAGGGGAAAGGTCTTGGTCAGGCCGGCGTAGCGGACTTCGTTGCTCGACCAATTGCCGGTGTCCGGTGAGGCGGGCAGTCCGCGATCGATTTCCCGGATGAGATCTACAACGGAATCGGGATCGTTCTGCATCCAACCAAAATTCTCGATGAGGACACGCAGACCCTTGCCACGCGCGTATTCATCCAGCCGTCGCAATCCGTCAATCATGTGCTGGCGACTCCCTTCTTTTGGTCGCGGCAAGGGGCACACCCAGCGCATACCCATGATCGCGGCGGCGTCGACCGATTCCCGATAAACTTTCTGTGCGTGCGCCCGGGCATTCTCGTCCGCACTGCCCAGGTCAAGATTCCGTTGATTCAGCTTCAGGTTGGTCAACACGCAGTTCTGCTTCTCGGCGGCGGAACGGAATGACTCGGCAATCTGCGGCGTGAGCTTGGCGAAATTCATCGTGTTCATGTCGATGACGCGCGGAAGATCGTTCAGTTTGAGGCCACCGGGCACGCGGGGCTCCATGTGGGCCGCCAAGGTCGCCGCCACGATACCAACCCCGCGTTCAAGCGCGGGACGCTACGCATTGACCAAGGCTGGAGCAGCCATCAACGCGGCGGTTGACCTCAGGAATCCACGACGACTGGACGAACATGTCATACGGGATTCACTCATGCGCGATTGCTCCGGCCGTGCCGACACACGCCACGTTTGGATGCCGCGACAAACTCCAGCAGATGATTGGCCGCATCAGAACTGAATTGTCCGCGGGCGGCCGCAACGGCTTTCAACAGTCCCTCTTCGCTGCGGAACAGCTGATGATATAGCCGTTTCAGTTCCGTCCGTTCGTCCGGACCGAAACCGTTCCGTCGCAGTCCGATGGTGTTCAATCCGCAGATGCCATTGTCACCCGAGGCGATGCAGAACGGCGGCAAGTCCTGGCTGATCGCCGCGCCTCCCTGCATGATTGCCAGGCGACCGATGCGCACGAACTGATGCACGAGGCAGTTGCCCGACAGAAACACTCGGTCCCCCAGCTCGACATGACCGGCCACCAATGCGCCATTGGCCAAAGTGACGTGATCACCGATGACGCTGTTGTGTCCGACGTGACTGTGCGCCATGAAATAACCATCCGCACCGATCACGGTATCTTCTTCCAGTTTGTTCGAACGATGGACGGTGAAGTGTTCCCGAAAAGTGTTCCGGTCCCCGATCCGCAGACGCGTCGGTTCATCGGCATACTTCAGATCTTGCGGTGCATCGCCGATGACGCAGCCCGTATGAAAGACATTCCCGCTCCCGATCTCGGCATGTCCGGTGAGATGCACCTGGGGGCCGACGCTGCAATTGGCTCCGATCACGACATCGGCATCAACGATCGCATACGGCCCCACGTCGACGCTGGAATCGACTTCTGCATCAGGATGAATGACGGCGGTGGGATGGATCATCGTTCGCGGCGGATGTTGAAACATCAGATTTGTCAACGCAAGCGGGCGTTGCTGGATCACTCTGCTCAACAAGGCTCGCCAAGCGGCACTCCGCAGTGCTTAATCCCGGCGCGCAACCGAAAAAGAATCATGATCGTCTCCATCAATGTCCATTCGAGCCAGTTCCCCGAGCAGCTGCAGGTCGAACTGCTGGAATCGCTGCGCACCCGGAAGATCAATCACAAGTTTCACTACGAAAGCCGAAGACAGGCAAAACGCTGGCTGGACCTGCATCAGAAATATTCCCCCTCCCGCAACGACTCGCATACACGGGAGCTGTATGGGGAAGTCTTCGGCGTGACGGCCAAGTTCGTGGAATCCCCGGCCGCCCACATCATCGGACTCGGATGCGGCGGCGGGGAAAAGGACATGGTCCTGATCGAGAAGCTGCAACGACTCGGCAAGATGCTGGTCTACTCCGCCTGCGACTCGAGCGTGCCGTTGGTGCTGGTGTCGCGACAGAAGGCGCTCAAGATCCTGGATGAACGACACGTGCACGATCTCGTCGCGGATTTCACCAATGCCGACGACCTCCAGCGCATTTTCATCACCCAGACCACCGGCAACTCCACCCGGGTCATCAATTTCCTGGGGATGATACCAAACTTCGAACCGGAAGTGATTCTCCCCGTGCTTTCATCATTGATCCGACCGAACGACCTGCTGGTGTTCAGCGCCAACCTCGCGCCCGGTGACAATTACCTGGCCGGCACCCGAAAGGTGCTCAAGCAATATGACAACCCGGAAACCCGGGCCTGGCTCACCTGTATTCTGGAAGATCTCGGACTCGAATCGAACGACGGCGAA
>JAYPXF010000149.1:3453-8964 GCA_038154405.1 Verrucomicrobiales bacterium
CGAACTCAAGTTCAGCATCTCGGAGAACGTGAACGATTCCGGACTGCATCGCATCGAAGCGCATTTTGAATTCGCACGGGAGTGGAAGACCGCAATGGATGGCGAGGAATTTGAATTCGTCGCCGGCAACAAGCTCCGCGTCTTCTACTCCTACCGCCACACTTCGGAAACGGTTCGTGAATGGCTGGCCAAGGAATCCATCGAAGTCGTGGATGAACGTCTTGCCTGCAATGGCGAAGAAGGCATCTTCATCTGCCGCAAGAATTCACACTCTCCGCAGTAGCCTCCATTTCCCGGTGCCGAAGAGCGCCCCGTGGTGAGCGCTGTCGCACCAGACCGAGCAGGCCAGAATCTCGAAGCCATGATCGAGAACAACCAATCAGAGGGAGACAAGACACGCAACATCGTCCTGCCGATGATCGTTCTCGGAATCACCGCCTCAATGCTGATCATCGGAACCGTCGTCCTGAACCGAGAGTCAGAGTCAATTCCGTCAGGTCCCACAACCCAACCGGCTCCAGGCGAAGTTCATGCGGAACGATCACACCCCGTTCAGATCAGCATTCATCCCGATCAAGTGCGTCAGATCGGTGGTATCTCCCAGCTGGATCGGAAGATCTACTTTGGTCTCGCTGACGCCGGCACCGCCTTTGATGAACGTTGTCGGAGCCGGGAACGCTACGACTGGTTGATCAGGGAGAACGGAATCACCTTTGGCCGTTCGATGCAGGTTGTCAACGGTCTGGACAAATACTACCAGGCTGTTCGGGAAGATCCGCAGCGACCGGGTTTTGTCGACACCAACCATCTCGCTGCCAAGCTGGCCACCCGCGTGCGGGAATCCAGCGAACGCTTCAACAAGGACATGGGCGGGCGACTCGACGTGGCGACCCACGGTCATCGCAACCAGTTTCCCGATTTCATGGGTGTTTACCAAACGGAGACGGCGGCAAAGCAACCAGACAGCCAAAAGCTTCCCAAGAATATTCAGGCGGCCGCAGAATTCGCCGCCACCGCGTTACGCTTACGCTATACCGATTTCGATCGGCCGGCCTTCTACGAACCGATCAACGAACCGCATTGGTCTTACCCGAGAGATCACCACATGGCGGCCTGGCACACGCGCGCCCGTAAAGTCGTGCGTCAGCAGATACCGGACATTCAGGTGGGAGGACCATGCCTGGCAACGGCCTATTTCTACCGAAACCAGTACGGAGCCTTCGAAGGAATGAAGTCATTCATCAACAACACCCGTTGTGAATTAGATTTCTATTCCTTCCATGTCTACGACTTCCTTCGAGAGCAAGACGGAAAGTTTCGCGGCCGGGTGACCAGCGGCCTCCCGCTCGAATCCGTTCTCGATCTGATTCAGAACCACACGATGATCGTGCATGGCAAAGAGGTCGGCATCGTCGTCACCGAACACGGCGGCTATGGTGCCACCGAACTGGTGGATCGATTGGCCAAGGAACATTTCGACGAGACCGGATTCGACTGGGTGATGAAGAAGCGGTCCATCGAAGATTTCAACATGGTCAGCAGCGTGATTGCGAACACTCTGGTGTTCATGGATCACCCCCACACGGTCCGCAAAGCAGTGCCCTTCATCCTGCTGAACGGGCTCGGCTGGAAACCGGACTACTGGGCAACACTCTACGTGCCACGCGACTTCGATCCCCAGTCCGACGAATGGGTACCGACGAAGAAGATAATGTTCTACCGTCTGCTACGCGATCTGAACGGCCGTCGCGTGGTCAGCCACTGTCCAGATCCGGACTTGCAGATCCGCGCCTTCGTTGACGAGGCCACGCTCTTCGTCGTGCTCAACAACCTCTCCGATACCACCAAGCCCTTCGCACTCAATCTGCCGAAACCATCACGCATGTTGCTTCGTCGATTTGGCCGCAATTCGGACTTCACCCCTTACCTGACGGAGAAATCACTCAATTCCGTCCAGGGACTTGAGCTAAAACCGCGTGAAACCATCCTGCTGAAAGCCATCTACGCGAGTGCCATCAAGCCCTCTGGCACAGTCAATGAAACCGTCCATTACGGGGATCGGATCGGCGCATCACTAGGAGCAGCCGGAGAGGAGTTCACCGTAAAGGTTCCGGACCCGGGTAAATTGCAATACGCCAACCTGCGCGTCGGTATCAGCCGGCCGCCGGATGCGGGCAAACAAGTGAGCATCTCGTTCAACGGACAATCCTACGAAGCACCCGTCGAATCCTGCGCGGACCGACTGGTCGAACTGGAGTATGCCACGTGCAAGATCATCCCGCTTGATCCCGAACACGTGAAACCAGAGAACTTGGTGAAGGTGTCATTCCCCGACGGCAAGCCAGGCGCTGTGGGTGCAGTCGTCATCAGAGCCGGCTTGGTAGACGACGGAAAACGCAAAGACTGACTCGCCCACGAATTGCACCACCGGAGGGCATCGCTCCGTCGCTGCCGAATTGTAGTCCGTCATGCCCGTCGCCAGACGCGGAACCGACGGATCGACTCCCTCCAATGCAAGACGGAGTCCTTCATTGCCTCAGCGTTTCTCTTGCAATGCCTTGCGGAGCTGGGGCAGTGGCAAGGTATTGATGACGTCGTCCTTGGTCAGCCAGCCTTTGCGGGCGACGCCGGCACCGAGTCGCAGGAAACCAAAATGTTCGAGGCGATGGGCATCGCAATTGATCACGCATTTCACACCCTTATCCTTCGCGTGATGCCAGAGCCGCCAATCCATGTCCATCCGGTAGGGGCTGGCGTTCAGTTCGATCCAGGTTCCGTTGGCCGCGCAAGCATCGATCAGCTTGCGTTGATTCAGGGCATAGGCATCGCGTTCCAGCAGCAGGCGACCCGTGATATGCCCCATCGTCTGGACATATGGATTCTCGGCCGCCTTGATCATGCGCTTGGTCATTTCCTCCTCCGAACCGCCAAAGCCCTGATGAATGCTGGCCACCACAACATCCAGTCGGGCAAGCAGTTCGTCGGCGAAGTCCAGTTTACCGCCAGACAAGATGTCCACTTCGGAACCGGATAGCAGACGGAAATCGCCGCCTTCCTTTTCAAGTCCGTCATTCACCGCGGCAACCGCATCCAGTTGTTTTTCCAAACGTGATTCATCCAATCCGTTGGCAATGAAGCTCGAGCGCGAATGGTCCGTGATCGCCCAATAGGCGCACCCGATCTCCTGCGCATCCGCTGCCACCTGTTCCAAGGTCTGCTTGCCGTCACTCCAGTCGGAATGGTTGTGAAGTGAGCCCTTCAAGTCCGTCCATTCCAACAACTGCGGCAAATCTCCGGCCTCGGCCGAATCAAACTCCCCCCTACCTTCACGCAACTCCGGGTCGATGTAAGACAGGTCGAGCGCCTGAAAAATCTGCTCTTCGGTCTGACAATCCACCCGCAACTTCGGGTCACGCGTCTCCTCCTTGCTCTTGAACAGACCGTATTCGTTCAATCGCAGCCCGCGCTCGATCGCGCGCTGACGCATCACGATGTTGTGTTCCTTGCTGCCGGTAAAATAAGCCAGGGCGAAAGGATATTCGTCGTCACTCACCACCCGGAGATCGCCCTGCACACCACCCGCGAAATTGACGCTCGCCTTGGTGTCGCCCTTGACGATCACATTCATCACTTCCTGCTGGGAAACGAACCAATCAAGCACCGGCAAGGGATTGTCGGATGAAACGACAAAATCGAGATCCCCGACCGTTTCCTTCCATCGCCGCAGGCTCCCCGCATGTTCGCAACGCGTCACATCCGAATGTTCACGCAACCCATCGAGCACCATGGCTGACAGCTGACAGGCGATATCCAACCGATGCCGATCGCTGAACTGCCGGCGAAACTCAATGCCTCCCAGTATCTTTTCCGCCGTCTTCTTACCGAAGCCTTTCAGAGCGGCCAGACGCCCATCCTTGCACGCCGCCTCCAATCCTTCGATGGTGTCGATCTCCAGTTCACCGGCGACCGCCTTGATCTTCTTCGGCCCCATGCCGGGAATGTCGATCATCTCGATCAGTCCGGGAGGAACGGATGCCTTCAACTTGTCGTAATACTCGAGTTTCCCGGTCGTCACCAGTTCGGTCACCTTCTCCTGCAGCGCCTTGCCGAAGCCCTTGATGTCCTTCAAGCGGTCGGCCGCAACAATGTCGCTCAACGGTTCTGAAAGACCTTCGATCGTCCGCGCGCCATTGGTGTAGGCACGGGTCTTGAAGGGATTCTCCCCCTTGATCTCAAGCAAAGTGCCAATTTCGATGAGAATGTCCGCAACGGCATCGTTGTCCATGCGCGAAGTGTAGGCCGTCAGCAATCAATTGAACAGGGGGCAACGGAGGAAACAGAGGACAGAAAGGGTATCACTTGCATCGGAGAACAAATGCCTCAACAGTCTGCCCGTGCCAAAGCCAGACGAACGGCCAATTGCGCTGACAATCGCCGGATCGGACAGCGGAGGCGGCGCGGGCATTCAGGCCGATCTCAAGACCTTCGCCGCTTTCGGCGTTCATGGAACCAGCGCCATCACCTGTGTCACCGCACAGAATCCCGCAGAGGTGCGAGGAATCCAAGCGGTTGAACCGCGCATTCTCACCGCGCAGATCGAAGCCATTTTCGCAGAGCTCGCTCCGGGGGCGATCAAGACCGGCATGCTCTACTCGGCCGAATTGATCCGCACCACGGCCATGGCCCTCGCCGACCGCCAATGTCAGTTGGTGATCGATCCGGTCATGATCGCCACCAGCGGGGCTGAGCTCCTGGAGCCGGACGCGATCAAATTGCTTCAGACATCCCTGTTTCCGCTGGCCACCCTGATCACCCCAAACCTGGATGAAGCGTCCCGGTTGACCGACCAGACAATCCACTCCGAGCAAGACGCGCAAGACGCCGCCGAAAAACTGTCCGATCAGTTTGGATGCGCCGTTCTGGTGAAAGGCGGTCACCGGAGCAGCGAAAGCGCAACGGACATACTCTGCGACGGATTCAGCATCCATGAATTCACCGCACCGTTGCAACCGAACGCGGCGACGCACGGAAGCGGATGCACGTTAGCCGCCGCAATTGCCGCAAATCTCGCCTTGGGAGCCAATCTGAGAACAGCGATCGACCGAGGGAAGAATTACATTACTGACGCGATTAAAGGCCCCTATTCTGCTGGCAAACACGTTCACCTGAATCATTTTCCGGACTAGATCAGTAATCTTCGGTAGATCTTTGCAATTGGCCTCAGCCGGGAAACCTACGATTTTTGCTTAACCGAACAAGGACGCATGAATCATCGATCAATCATTCTGGCAGCGATCATCGCAGCAATCTGCTGCGGAGTATCCAAGGGCGCAGATCAACTGATTGAATTCACCTTCACCGAACCGACCAGGAGAAGTTATCGACTACAGGTTCCGGAAAGTACGAAACCTACCGACCCGGTTCCCCAGTGGCTCACCGTCGCGCCGTCCGAATCCGCTCTCAAGGAGCAGGCATTCGGCTCGACCGTCATCGTGGGACTGAAACATGGTG
>JAYPXF010000149.1:8974-17496 GCA_038154405.1 Verrucomicrobiales bacterium
TATCCATCTTCTCCAAGCGACCAATGCCTTGGCGGCGGCAATCGCTGCCGAAACGATCGGTCGGCGTGATGGAGTTCGATTCTGTCATCCGGACTATCGATTCACACGCCAGACAAGTTCTCGTTACTCGCGCGCTCCAAACGATCAACTATATAACAGTCAATGGCACCTAGAAGCGCGCGGGGTAGACGGTCAGGTATTGGCTCCCTCTATCAACGCCCGGGAGGCTTGGGCGATTTCGAAAGGGGAAAACATCCTGATCGCAGTAGCAGATTCCAGCGTGGAACTAAATCATCCGGATCTGTTGCCGGCCACGCTCGGACAACCGCATTTCAATTTTGAGAATCAGACCACCAACGCCAATCCCAGCACCACCAGCGATCACCACGGGACGTCCGTCGCCGGGCTCGCCGCCGCGCGAGGTTTCAACGAGATCGGGATTGCAGGTTCCGCCCCCATGGCCAACCTCGCGGGCTGGCGGATGTTGACGGCCAGCTCCGCGGCGGTCGCGGACATGTTCCGATTCCATTCGAACAGCGTGAGTGTGCAGAATCACAGTTGGAGCTTCGGTCGCAAACAATTGACCGACATTGCGCACATCGAAAAGGTCGCCATCACCAACGCGCTCACCCATGGACGCGGCGGCAAAGGGGTCGTCATGGTGCGGGCTTCGGGCAACGCACGGTTTGAGAATCCAGGTGACGTCGGTCGCTTTCCCCGCATCGCAATCGTGGGGGATGCGAATGACGACGGTTATCTGCATCGTCCGGGCACCATTCTCGTTGCGGCGGTTCGCACGACCGGCCGCGTGACTGCCTACAGCACACCCGGCGCCTGTGTTCTCGTTGCGGCCGGCAGCGGTGACGACAACACGCCAGGACTCGTCACGACTGATCTTGTGGGCGACGCGGGTGCGAACCGCATCAATTGCATAAACATTTCCAACTGCTGGAACTACGCGTTCAATTTCAGTTCATTCACCGGCACGTCCGCCTCGTCACCGGTGATTGCCGGGGTCGCGGCGCTGATTCTCGGGGCGAACACCAATCTCACCTATCGCGACGTGCAACAGATTATGCTGCTTTCGGCTCGACACTCCGATTTTGCCGATACCGACCTGCAAACCAATGGTGCGGGCCTGACCATCACTCACAATGTCGGATACGGTGTGCCGGATGCAGGTGAAGCCGTGCGACTGGCCAAGCTCTGGACCAATCGTCCGCCCGTTCAGGAGGTGAGCTACAACGCGGGCATCACCACACCTGTCCCCATCCCGGATCTCGGGCATATAGTCCGCGCCACCGGCGCCGGCGTTTCGTCCAATCTGTTTCGGATCCAAGGAAGGTTTCCCGCCTTGTCGCAACACCCGGATTTCGACCCCGGCGAATGGCGACCGCCGAATCTGGAATCATCATCCCTGCCGATCACGTTTGTCGGCCGGGCGACAAACGAACTTTCAGCAGATCTCACCGGTCACGCCGCTTTGATCGAGCGTGGAGATGCCGATTTCCTGGATAAACTCAAACGCGTGCAGGCCGCCGGAGCCGCGTTTGGCATCGTCTACAACAATTCGACCAATGCGCCGGAACTGGTTTCCATGGGCCTGAAGGAAGTGTACTCCTATCCCGCCATCTTCATCGCGAAAGGCACGGGCGACCAGTTGCGCGAACAGTCACAGACCAATTCCGAGCTGCGGGTACAACTGGTCAAGGAAGGTCCGCGATTCACATTCAGTGTCACCAATCAACTCTTGTGCGAACACGTCGCCGTCCGCATCAAGACCACTCATACATTACGACGCAACTTGAGCATCAGCCTCTATTCCCCATCCGGAACCCGCAGCCGCCTGGCCCGATCGAATCCGTGCGAGGACACCGACAGCGTCGTCTGCCACAACGAATTCGGCCCCATGGACTGGACCTACCAATCCGTCATGCACTTCTTCGAACCAACCGCCGGGGGCTGGATGGTGCAGGTCGTCGACGATCAGGAAGGTGCGACCGGTGAGGTGGAATACGTCGAACTCATCATCAAAGGTACGCCAATCGTCGACAGCGATGCGGACGGACTGGATGACGGCTGGGAGAACACTCACTTTGGCGATCTGACCAAGACGGCAACCGACGATCCCGATAAAGACGGCTACCATAATTCGCGCGAACAGGTCATGGGCACCAACCCCGCCCAGGTCGATGCCCCATTCACGCTTTATCCGGACCTGTCCGTCTGGAATGGCAGTCTATCCCGCCTCAGCTGGCCGGGCTCGACGAACTTCACCTACTCTGTGAAAACCGCCCCGGACGCCGCCGGCCCCTTCACCACCCTGTCCAACGCCCCCTCCACCTTCCCTGTAGCCGAGATGTTCGTCGCCCACACGAATCTCAACCACCGCTTCTACCGGATCGAAGCGACCCCGGTGCAATAGGGAAAGCGTCTTGTGTTTCTTGCCTTTGAATCCTCCGGAGGCGTTTGCTAGCGTTCGCGGCGTTTCATGAGCAGCGAAGCCGACAATGCCGCCAAATCTTCACGCCCGTTCCGTTTCCAGGAATTGGGTCTGGTGCTGGTGATTCTCGGGCTGGGCACGTTGCTCACCATCTTCGGTGGCACGGTCGAGATTCCAAAGATGCAGACCAATGAGTTTGGCGAACTGGAACGCGTGTTCACTGAAGACGCGGATGGCAACCGACAGCTCGTGTTGGAAACGAAGAACAAATTCCTTCGCGCGGAAAACCTCACCAATCTCGCCAAGGACGCCAGTTTCATCGCCATCATGGCTATCGGAGCAACCTTCGTCATTGTGGCCGGTCAGATCGATTTGAGTGTCGGTGCCATCTATGCCCTGGCTTCGGTGATCGGCGCATTGGTGTTCAACATTTTCGGTCCGGACGGGAGCGAGGCGGAAGCAGCCACCTGGATCGGCATCAGCTGCGGCATGTTGGCCTGTATCACGACAGCGACCGTCTGCGGATTGGTGAACGGTGGGATGGTCGTGGCACTGCGCGTACATCCTTTCATCATCACGCTGGGTACCATGGCCATCTATCGCGGCATCGCCCACGTGATCACCAAGGGACAGTCCATTTCAAACTTCCCCGAAACTCTTGGAACGATGATCCGAGGCGACGCCTCATCAGAACTCAGTCTCACGCCGATGATCGTCATGATTGTCGTGACCCTGATCGGGGTGATCTATCTCGGACGACTTTCGGCCGGCCGTCGGATCTACGCCGTCGGCGGCAACGAAGAGGCCAGCCGTTTCAGCGGCATTCCCGTCGGCCGCGTAAAGCTGGGTGTCTTCGTCATTGCCGGATTCACCGCAGGCGTTTCGTCGCTGCTGGCACTCGGATACTACGGCAGCGGCAGCTCGGGTGACGGAAGTGGCTATGAACTCGATGTCATCGCGGCCGCAGTCGTCGGTGGAGCCAGCCTCAGCGGCGGCCGTGGTTCCGCGCTGGGTGCCATGCTCGGCGCAATCATCATCAAGATGCTCGACAACGGAATCATCATTCTGGGCATCAATTCAGATTACAGCCGCATCATCATCGGCGCTGCAGTCATCCTCGCGGTCGTGTTTGATCAGTTGAACACCTGGTGGGCAAATCGTCGCTCGCTGGATAACACCTGAGCATGGATTGGACTGACACTGATCTCGAGAATCTGCCGGGGCGCATCTGGCAATGGCTGCAGGATGCCAGCGGTAAACCCGACAGCCCGTTGCGCACACCGGTGTTGGCCACCACGAACAAATTCGAAACCAATGTCCGCACGGTGGTCCTTCGCCGCGTGGATCCGGAATACCGGTGGCTGGTCTGTTTCTCTGATGTCCGGGCTTCCAAAATTGGCGACATCCGCAAGAACGAACAGGTGCAATGGCTGTTTTATCACCCCATCCAAGGCGTGCAGGTGCGGGCAACCGCGGCCGCCATGGTTTACTACCGGGACGACATGGCGCGGGAGTATTGGGAAAAGACCCCGTTGGCAAACCGCTCAAACTATTGTGCCACCGAGCCCTCCGGCACGGCGCTGACCCAAGCCGGAACAGGTATCCCTGA
Organism: Verrucomicrobiales bacterium; assembly: GCA_038154405.1. Taxonomy (GTDB): domain Bacteria; phylum Verrucomicrobiota; class Verrucomicrobiia; order Limisphaerales; family JAYPXF01. The sequence continues at coordinate 13,027 of JAYPXF010000149.1, forward strand.
GGCTCTGAAGGCTTCCGATGTTTCCGAATCAGATCTGGAATCCGGTTACGACAACTTCGCCGTCATCGTCTGCGAGGTCGATCAGTTCGACTGGCTGCACCTCGATCCCGTCGGCAATCGCCGCGCCAATACGCGTTGGACCGGGGAGAAGTATTCCGGCCTTTGGCTGGTCCCCTGACTTTCGTAGGCATTGCCATTTGCGGCGGCATCGCTAATTTGCTGCTCCGTTTTTGAACATGCAGAACACGTCCTCCAAGCTCTTTTCCACCCTTGCGCTGGCGGCAGTCTTGGTCGGCTGCGGCGACAAGCCCGAGCCGTCCCCCAAACCGAACGCCGCCGCTCCCAACCAGTCCGCCGAACCGGAGACCAGCGAAACGAATGTGTTTCATGTTCGCGGCGTCGTGAAGGGGCTGCAACTCGATTCAAAGAAGGTGATCATCGACCATGAGGAAATTCCCGACTTCATGATCGCGATGACAATGCCCTTCAACGTGGCGGACACCAACGACTTCGCCGAAATCACGACGAATGATCGCATTCATTTCCGATTGGTGGTGGAAACGGGCCGTCGCAGCTGGATCGACGAGGTGAAGAAGACGGGATCGGAGAATTCACTCACCAACGCCAACCGCAAGGCCTTCCGACTGGTACGCGAAGTGGATCCGCTGTCCGAGGGCGACATGTTGCCGGACTATCCCTTCACCAATCATCTCGGACAGGCTTTTCACACGGCCGACTTAAAAGGCCAGGCCCTGGCAATCACGCTTATCTTCACCCGCTGTCCCCTGCCCGATTTCTGCCCGCGCATGAGCGCCAATTTCAATCAGGCTTACAAGCTCCTGCAAAAGGACGCGAGCTTCCCCTCGAAATGGCATCTGCTCACGCTTTCCTTCGATCCTGAATTCGACACACCATCGGTCCTGAAGGGTTATTCCTCCCGCTTCAATCCGGATCCGAAGCGGTGGTCGTTCGCCACCGGCGCGCTCATTGAAATCGATGACCTGACCGAACGTTTCGGAATGTATTTCGCGCGCGAAGAGACGGGCATCACGTTCAATCACAACCTGCGCACGATCGTGATCGATCAACATGGCCGGGTGCACAAGATCTTCATCGGCAATACCTGGAAACCCGAGGAACTGGTGGCGGCAATGAAAAAGGCTGCGATCGTTGAACCGCAGCCGTCTCAGCTGAACACCTCTGCAAAATAGGGATTACGCAGCCGGAGAACTCTCCGCCTGCTCTTCGGATTCTGGCGCGGCTGAAGGAGACTCATCCGTTTCATCTGCATCTTCAGCAGCGGCGTCCTGCGGCATCGGTCGGACTTCGACCGTATCGATGCTATCCACGCGGTAATGGGTTGTCGAATTCTCCCAGGAGTATTCGGCCTCTTCTCCCGCCTTCTTGCCACTGAAGGCCATTGCCAACGGGCTCTGATAACTCAGAAGCCCCTTGTCGGGATCGCCGTCCCAAGCACCGAGAATCTCGAATGACTTCTTCTCGTTGGAGCCAAGATCGGTCACCTCGATTCGTGTACCAATGCCCACGGCCTGCGAGGTCGCCTCGGAGAAATCGGTACCACGAGCCAAGCCCAAGTCACGCTCCAGTTCCGCCTTGCGACGCATGAGGACCCGCTGGTGTTCCTTCGCGCCCTTATACTCAGAATTCTCGCGCAAGTCGCCATAGCTGCGGGCAATGGCGATGTCCTTGCGGTTGTCCGGAATCTCCTTCTTGATGATATTGTCGTATTCTTCCTTGCGCCGCAGGAGGCTCTCCCACGAAACAACGAGCGAACGATCTTCCTGCGCACCGCCGCCGGAGATGAGTTCCTGGATGGATGGAAAGATTTTCACGATGCGGGCGAGCAGCGACCGTTTGTCCATGTCGTCAAACGCATTGGTCGACTGCAGCGCGCGCGTCAGATCCTTGACCACCTCCAGGTCAGCGGATTCGATCATCTGCGGAAGAAGGTCCTGATCGCCCATGACGTAATCAGCCAGGCGAACCGATTTCTTCTCGTTGAAGAAGTCCCGCTCAATGGCGGAGATCATGGCGCGGAACACTTCCGGGCCGAAGATGTCGGCAAAGCTGTCGGAACGATCCTTGGCAAACCACAGCAGCAGATCCGTGCTGGCTTGATGTTGGCTGATCAGACGGGCAAGTGCTTCCTTGAACAGACCGAACTTGCCGTTGTTCACGAGCAGTGAAACGCATTCACCACAAAGCTTTTGCGTGGCGTTGTTGGCCAAGGCCAAAACCGCGTCAGACCAGGTTTCCGGATGATTGTCGAAATAAGACTGCAGTGTCCGACGATGGCGGGCCGCGGGAAGCTTCTCCAGAATCCCGGCCAACGTGACGTCCTGCCCCCAGATTTCCGACTCCGTGACCTCCGCTTCTGCAGGAGCCTCGGCCTTCGTCGCCTTGCGGAACTCGTCGCGAACAAAGACCCCTTCAAGTGACAGTGCCGGCTGAGTGCGCTGATAGCTCTTGATTCCCTCGTTGAGCACCGGAATGACCGTCCCACAAAGGGTCGCCGCATCATCCAACTCCTCGATATTCTTGATCATCTCGGCGGCCACAGCAGCCTTGCTCTTGAGCCCCTTGGCAGCGACGAATTCGCCTTCCAGACGCTGCTGCAGGGTCACTTCCTCCTCCGTAAACTCAATCGGCAGGCTCTTCTTGGAAGGCACCGTGAAGTGACCGCTCTTCTTCATCTCGCGCTTGCAGGTCTCCCACCACTTCTTCCAGTCGGAGGTAATGACGTCCGGCACGAGATCTTTCTGAATCCGATCAGCCGTGGCCTTGCCGCCGTAGCTGCGAAGTACCACCTTGATGAGATCCAGATGGCTGAGTGCGGCCATCTTCTGAAGCCCCTCCAGATCGGACATCTTGCGGGCCAGAATGTGGTCAGCCGAAATGGATTCGAGCGTCTTGGCAGCGAACCCCAGATCGAGCGCATGGCCCGGTTTTTCGACGAAATCGATGTTGAAACGGCTCAAAACCGTATCGACTGCGGTTATGCGCCCAAACCCCCAGCTCTTGTGCATGCAATAGCTGCCTTCGGCCAGTTGGATCAGCTTGTCCACCTGGTCCGGCTTGATCTTTCCTGCAAAAACGAGCTTTTCGAATTCTTCTCTCATATGCCAACTTGTCTCACCTGCGTAGAGCGGAACATCACCTTAGAAGTTGAAAAATCAAAAACCAAGAGAAATTGCCGTTCGTGTGCTGCTCAAACATGCACAGGGACAACGATTTGCGAAAGCTTTGCTGGATGAACATCTCCGAGACACTCAGCTTCCGTCCAAAGACCGTTCTCTCTGTCATGAACTTGTCTACGGCTGCATTCGTTGGCGACGGACCTTGGATCACCTGATTGACCTGAAATCAAAACGGCGCGAGCAACCTGATGCCGTTCGCGCCCTGCTTCGAGTGGGGCTCTATCAGCTCTTCTGGCTCGATCGTGTGCCCGAACACGCAGCAGTGAATGAAACCGTGGGACTCGCGAATCGGTTTGGGGCTTCCCGGCAAAGAGGATTTCTCAACGCCGTTCTGCGCGGCTACACGCGGGAGCGGGCCGGAACGCGCAATCTGCTGGTTGAACTGGAGACACAAAACCCGGAAATCGCATTCTCCCATCCAGACTGGCTCGTGAAGGACTGGATTGATCAGTTTGGCCAAGATGACACGAGGGAATTGCTGCGGTGGAACAATCAACCCGCAAAGACATTTGCTCGAGTCAACACCCTGCAAATCTCTGCTGCTGAACTGAAGTCGCGCTGGGAGAGCGAAGGGTTGGAATTCCACCCCGCGTCCGCCAGCAGTGTCCCGGACGACCTTTACTTCGAACTGCGATCCGGACCGCCGCCAGCCGGCCTGGACACCTTCAAAGAAGGCTGCTTCTACATTCAGGATCCCAGCACTGCTCTGGCCTGCGGAATGGTCGATCCGCAACCCGGCGAGGAGATTCTCGATTTTTGCGCCGCCCCGGGCGGCAAAACGACTTTTCTTGCTCAGTTGGCACATGATCGGGCAGAGATCGTCGCCCATGATCGCCACGCCAATCGGCTCAAGCGTGTGCAATCGAATTGTGAACGGTTGGGCGTGAAATCGGTGACCAACTTCGTTTCCGATGCTAGGTCAATCGAAGACCGACTTTTCGACAAGATCCTCATCGATGCCCCTTGCTCCAATACCGGCGTGATGCGACGTCGCGTCGACCTCCGCTGGCGGATCAGCCGCGAGGAGATTGTCCGGCTCGCGAAGACCCAGATCGATCTGATCAAGGAAGCAGCGAACCATCTGAAGCCGAATGGGAAACTGATCTACAGCACCTGCAGCATCGAGCACGCGGAGAACGAAGCCGTGATCGAAACCACGACCAAGCAGGGTCTCCGTGCTGAGAAAACGGTATCATCCAAACCCTTTCGCGACCAAATAGACGGCGCCTTCGCCGCCGTCTTCACCCGCTGA
>JAYPXF010000150.1:0-9975 GCA_038154405.1 Verrucomicrobiales bacterium
GCTCAACGACCCGAACGGCATGGTCTATTACGACGGCGAATGGCACATGCTCTTCCAGCACTTTGCCAAAGGCAACGCCAGTGGCGCGAAGTCGTGGGGCAACTCTGTCAGCACCGACCTGATGCATTGGCAGCAACTGCCCCATGCCATCAATCCCTACGCCAAGATCGACGGTTCGGAGGGCGTTCACGCCATCTGGTCCGGATCTGCGGTGGTCGACGAACTAAACGCGTTGGGCAAGCAGAAGGGTGATACCAAAACGCTCTTTGCCCTCTACTCGGCCACCCATGAAAAGTTCTTTCAAGGTGGTGCCTACAGCACGGACCGAGGTCGCACTTGGACGAAAATCAACGATGGCAGGCCGGTCATTCCACATCAGGAAGGATTCTCCAAGGGCCAGCGCGATCCCCGTATCTTCTATTACAAGCCCGGAAAGTTTTACGTCACGATCATGATGATAGGCGGTCCGGATCGACTGGTCCGGCTCTGGAAATCGACCGACCTGCTGAACTGGCAGATCATTGGCGACATTCCGAACAAAGCCGCCGAATGCATCGACATGTTTCACGTCGCCGTCGACGGCGATCCGAATCGCCGCAAATGGGTCATCGCCGACGCGCCCGGCCGCTACGAAGTCGGTGAATTCAACGGCAAGAAATGGCAAGGCCTTGGCGCCAAAGACAAGAATGGGGACCGCCTTCGCTTCGAATACGGCGATGCTTGGTATGCCGCCCAGGCATTCAACCAAGCGCCCGATAGCCGTACAGTGCACGTCGGTTGGCTGCGCAGCAAACAAGCCGGCTACCGTCCATTCCTCGAGGCCGGAATGCCCTTCACCCAGCAGATGTCCGTTCCGGTCGAGATCACGTTGCGGACGACTCCGGACGGCATCCGGATGTTTCGCAATCCCGTGAATGAGATCGGGAAGCTCTACACCAAGACGAGGAAGCTAACCAATCTCACCGCCAAACAGGCCCTCGGAAAATTCAGCGACTTCAAACGCGAGTTGCTCGACCTGACGCTCCGCTGCGAGGCCACCCGCTTCACGCTCAATGTTCGCGGTCTGAAGATCCGGTATGAACGCGATGACCAGGAATTTGTCTTCGAAAACTCCGCTCGGGTGGCGGGAGAAAAGGCCGCGTGGAATCGCAAGGGACGCTACCGGGATGATGGCATCCGGCGTATTCCCGCGCCGCCTATCGACGGCAAAGTGAGCCTAAGAGTATTGGTCGACCGGGCCTCCCTCGAACTATTCGTCAATGATGGCCAAGCAGCGGCGAGCTTCGTGGTTGTGCCTGATCCGAAGAACCGGGACATTTTCATCAAAGACAACCTGCCGCTGAAGATCGATGAACTGGTCGTCAACGACCTCAAGTCGGTCTGGTAACCCTACGGACGGGAATGTTCCGTCCAAATTCTTGCCCACGCTTTGGGCTCACCTAGCTTCGACGTAGCGGAAGATGCAGAATCTTCCGACGGGAGAAGTCACTAGGATCGGAATTGCTCGCGCATTCTGCTAACTGGTGTGGAGACGTTGGCACCGCAAACGGAGCGCTCCCCTCCAAGGGTGGGACTCGTTTTCGCGATTGCACTGTGGCGGGTTTTAGACGAAGCGTTTTACCTCCATGAGACAAATCATTGCTCTGCTTTCCATTGCTTTCCTTCCGTCCATTGCGTCAGCGGCTCTGAAGATCGCTTCACCTTTCACCGATCACGCGGTCTTACAGCGGGACATGCCGGTGCCCGTCTGGGGGAAGGCAAAACCCGGCGCGCAGATCTCGGTGAGTCTTGCCAGACAGAAGAGGACGGCCAAAGCCGACCAATCGGGACGCTGGAGGATCACGTTGGCCCCGCTCAAAGGCACGGCCAAGGGCACCACGATGACCATTACCGCCCTCAAATCGAAGATCACCCTCAAGGATATCGTGGTGGGCGAGGTCTGGATCTGTTCCGGCCAGTCGAACATGCAGATGGGACGGACGCCGGATCTGAAGGGATTGTCGGAAGCGGGACTGCGCACTTTTGAGGTGAAGCGGACGGTCGCTTTCACGGAACAGGATGAACTGGTCGGGAGCTGGAATACGGGAGGGCCGAACAGCGCGGTCGCCTTCGGGTTTGCGCATCACCTGGCAAAGAAGACGGTTGGCTTGCCGGTGGGAATCATCCTGTCGGCCTGGGGCAGTTCCTCGATCGAGGCATGGATGCCGCGGGACATGACCGAACAACTGCCGCACTTCAAGACCATCATGGCCGAATGGGATGCCAACACCGACGCGCAGGCCCAGATCAAGGCGGCGCTGGCCAAAGGGAAATGGAGTCGCAACGACGACGTCTTCATGCGTCGCCAATCCTGCATTGTCTACAACGCGATGATGAGACCGCTGGCGCCTTTCGCCTGCCGGGGATTGGTCTGGTACCAGGGAGAGCGCAACACCCGCTACATGACCGGGATGCCGAAGGAGCCGTGGTTTCACCGCGTCGCCAGCGTCCAGGACTACGACGAAACGCTGAAGGCCTGGGTGCAACGCTACCGCGAGGAATGGGGCCACAACGACATGCAGTTCATGATGGTAATGCTGCCGGGCTTCGGATCGATCCTCGGCACGAGCCCCACCAAGGATCTGAATCATCCGACGGCACATTCCTGGGCTTGGATGCGTGAGTCACAAATGGCTGCCCTGGATCTTCCGCATACCTCCGTGGCGAACACCATTGATCTGGGTGACGTGAAGAACATCCATCCCCGCGACAAGGCTCCCATCGGCGAACGCCTCGCGCTCTTGGCGGCACGCGATACCTTGGGAATGAACATTGCAGCCAGCGGTCCGGTGTTCCGACGTTTGGAAAAACAGAATGGCCGATTGGTCGTTCACTTCAATCACTCCAAGGGCCTACAGACCATGGATGGAAAAGCCCCGACCGAATTCTGGATCGCCGGGCAAGACGGCAAGTGGTCTCCGGCCACGGCAAGAATCGATGGCGAACGAGTCATCCTTTCATCGCCGAATTGTCCCAGGCCACAACACATCCGCTATGCCTTCACCGGCAAACCGGCTGTGAATCTCATCAACGGAGCCGGCTTGCCCGCCTATCCATTTCGTACCGATCAATTCGAGCCCTGAGAATTGATTCGGGGCGGTGCAATCGGCCCTGAAACCTCAGTAGCCGGTCTCCCGACCGAGCCATGGATGACACGAAAATGACCTCAGAACTCATTTTCGTCTCATCCATTTTCTTGTCTTGGTTCCCCATTTCCTCTGTGAGCTCCTGTTCAATTGAAGAGATACTGCTAAGGAAACCCGGTGTCCGGTGTCTTACAACCCAATGAGATTCTTTCTGCTCGCCACCATCGTCTACTTCGTCGTCTCGACCACCAGCGCGGCAACCTCCCTCAAGATATCCGATGCCGAGCCCGAAGACGGAGTTTTCGTCACCAACACCGGCTACATGATGACCGTCTTGGAACTCAAGGACGGCCGGTTTCGCTACTGGTTCAAATCAGATGCGGGATTCCGCGATCAACCGAAATTCCCGTTGGCAGGCACATACAGCGCCAAAGGAAATCAGATCACTCTGACGCACGATCAGGTATTTCAGAAGCACTGGACGTTTCGCAAGGTGGACGGCTTCCTGACCCTCTGGCGACCGGATGCGATCAAGATGCAGAACAGCGCCAAGGGTTACCTCAAGGATTACACGTTTGGCATCAAGAACTTCCAACGCTGCGGAACGGGTTCGATCCTGGTCCTTTCCGATCGACCGGCTGAAGTCGCGTGGGAAAAACCGCGCTACGTCGAGATCACCGAGGAACAACAGCGCAAGCTGAATGAGAAGAAGTGGGAACGGTAGGGCCACCCAAAATCGTATCCGGATAGCCAGCGACAGGCTGCCGCTTCTCGGCGGACGCGCAGCAGCGCGTCCCTACCCGTGATACCTCGCGCCCATCCTACTTTTTCGAACACATCCCTGCTTACCGGAATGTATCGCCGAGCTGAGCAGAGTCGTGTAACTCATGCGCATCCATGAGCACCAAATTCGCTTTTGTCGGTTTTCGTCATCCCCACATCTTCGACATGTACCAACGTTGTCGCGACCGCGATGACGTCGAAATCGTAGCGTGTTGCGAGGAGCACCCGGAAACGCGATCTGATCTTTCATCGCGTGACGACCTTGAGATCACGCACGAGAGCTTCGCCAAATTGATTGAAGAAGTGGACTGCGACGTCGCGGCAGTGGGCGATGCCTATGGTTTGCGTGCAGATCGAATTCTGCAGGCGCTGGAATGCGGACGTCATGTGATCAGTGACAAGCCGATCTGCATCTCGCTGACCGAACTCGACCAGATTGAAGCCGCTGCGCGGGCCACCGATCGCATCGTCGGGTGCATGTTGGACATCCGGGACGTCCCGATCTTTCTCGGACTGCGGGATCTCATTCAGCGCGGCGAGATCGGCGAGGTGCAGGCCATCAGTTTCGACGGACAACATCCCTTGAACTATGGCAAGCGTCCCATGTGGTATTTCGAGCCGGGCATGCACGGCGGCGTGATCAACGACATCGCGGTGCACGCGCTGGACTTCATTCCCTGGGCGACCGGATCCGCGATCAAGGACCTCAACGCCGCCCGCGGTTGGAACGGCACGCTGCCACAACATCCGGATTTCCAGCAATGCGGCCAGGGCATGTTCACCCTGGAGAACGGCGCGGGCATCATCTTCGATGTGTCCTATCTCACCCCCGACTCGATCGGCTATACCATGCCGATCTACTGGCGCTTCACGATCTGGGGCGCGGACGGAGCGTTGGAGGCCAGCTACAACACGAAGCAGATCACGATTTTCAAGAACGGCGAAGACGCGCCGCGACAGATCGATCCGCCCGCCGGCCAACCTGGGGCCTATCTGGATTCATTTCTCAGCGAGATCAATGGTGGCACCGATCTTCATTTGTCGTCCGCGGCCGTCATGATTGCCGCCCGCGTAGCCCACCAATTGCAGGAGATGGCCAACGGCTAAGAGAAGCGACTGGAGGGAAATGCTCCGTCATTTCCGCAAAATCGGGAGCGATGGATTCAGCGTGCTCACCGCAGGCGGAGCGCTCCCTTCCATACTTGTGAATTTCATCATGGTCGCCATCATCAAATTCCGACCAACTCGGTAAACATGAACAGAATTCTCACCAGCCTTTGTGTCTTAGGTGCCATTGTGCTTCAAGGCGCACCACTTCAGTTTAATCGGGACATTCGGCCGATCCTTTCGGAGAACTGCTTTGCCTGCCATGGCTTTGACGAGAAGGAGCGGAAGGCCAAGCTGCGCCTCGATGTTTCTGAAGCCGCATTCGCCAAGGACAAGGCAGGCATTGCACCGATCATTCCCGGCAAACCCGCGAAGAGCCTGATCTGGCAACGGATCGTCTCGAGCGATCCCGACGAGGTAATGCCGCCGCCCGACTCGCATCGGCAATTGAATGAAAAACAGAAGGCAGTTCTCAAGCGCTGGATCGAGGAAGGCGCACCGTACCAGAAGCACTGGGCTTTCGAAGCTCCCGCCAAACAAGCCAAGGGAAACATTGATTCATTCATTCACGCGGCATTGAAGACTCAGGGACTGAATCCGTCCCCCGAAGCCGATCGGCCGACCCTCATCCGTCGCGTGAGCATGGCTTTGACCGGGCTCCCGCCCACGATTGCCGAAGTCGACAAGTTTCTGGCCGACAAGAAACCCGGAGCCTACGAACGAATGGTGGATCGTTACCTGGCATCCAAGCATTTCGGCGAGGAGATGGCCCGCCATTGGCTCGACGTTGCGCGCTATGGTGACACCCACGGCATGCACCTCGACAACGAACGTCAGACCTGGGCGTACCGCGATTGGGTCGTCGACGCATTCAACGCGAACCAGCCTTTTGATCAGTTCACCATCGAACAGCTTGCCGGTGATCTGCTGCCGAAGCCGACCCGTGGTCAACTGGTCGCCACCGGATTCAATCGCTGCAACGTCACCACCGGAGAAGGTGGCAGCATCAAGGCTGAGTGGATTCATCGCTACGCCGTCGACCGGGCCGCCACGACCGCACAGGTCTGGCTCGGGCTCACCGCTGGTTGTGCCGAGTGTCACGATCACAAGTATGACCCTATATCGCAGAAGGAGTTTTATTCACTCTACGCCTTCTTCAATTCGAATGCCGATCCGGCCATGGACGGAAACATCCTCCTGACCAAACCCGTACTGAAGCTCAAGGGACCCGACTATGATCCGAAGATGAAGGAGTTCGCGGACGCGGAAAAGAAGCTCAGACAGGAGATCAACAAGCTGGCGGCAAAGATCAAATACGAAGATCCCGCCACCCTGGATCCCAAACCGAAAGTCACCGAAACCGAAGCGATCTGGTTCGATGACGCGTTCCCGTCCGGGGCGGAGATCGGCACCTCGGAAACGAAAGAGGAATACGTCAAGAAGCCGGTCAAAAGCGGCAAGAAAGCTCTGAAGGTGACCGGCGAAGAAATGGCTCAGGTCTTTTACCAAAAAGGGGCAAAGGAACTGATCGTGCCCAAGGACGGAAAGTTCTTCTTTCACGTCTACATCGACAAGGAGAACCCGGTGGAAGAGGTGATGATACAGTTCAACTCCGGCAACTGGAGTCATCGTGCGATCTACGGCGAGAACCTGATCGATTGGGGCAAAGACAAAACCGGGGAACGTTTTCATGCCGGCAAACTTCCGGAGATCGGCAAATGGACCAAGCTGGAATTCGACGCCAAGAACGTAAACCTCAAGGCGGGCTCCAAGGTGAAGGGCTTTGCCTTCACGATTCACGGGGGAACCGCCTACTTCGACAACTTTGGTGTGATTTCCCGCACCGATCCGACCACTGATCCCGGTCACAGTTTTGCCGCTTGGAAGAAGAAACTCCCGAAGAAGGAACGGGACAGGTTGCCCAGGGACGAGAAGGCCCGGGTCCGGCAATACCTGATCAAGGCGCATGTCGGCTCACGCAAGACCTTCGCGCCGTTGGACGCAAAGATTGCGAAGATCAAGAAGGACCGGGATGCCTTGGACAAAGCCACGCCGTCCACCTTTATCTTCAACGATCTGCCCAAACCTCGCGATGCCTTCGTGATGATGCGCGGCCAGTATGATGCTCCGGGAGAAAAGGTTGTGCCGAATACCCCGGCGGTTCTCCATCCCTTCAAGAAGGCCGGCGAACGCGGCAACCGACTGGACCTTGCCCGCTGGCTGGTGGCCAAGGAAAACCCACTGACCGCCCGTGTTGCCGTGAATCGCTTCTGGCAGCAGTTGTTTGGGACAGGTCTCGTCGAGAGCAGTCATGACTTCGGTACGCAAGGTTCACTGCCCACACACCCTGAACTCCTCGATTGGCTGGCCGTGTCATTCGTGGAAGGCGGTTGGGATGTGAAAAAGCTCGTGCGCCAGATGCTGACCAGCAAGACCTTCCGCCAACGCAGCGCCGCGCCGGAGAAGAACTGGAAAGCAGATCCACACAACAAGTGGTTGTCTCGCGGACCACGATTCCGATTGGCTGCCGAACAGATTCGCGACCAGGTCCTGTATGTCAGCGGTTTGATGAAAACGAAAATGGGTGGCAAGGGTGTGAATCCTTACCAACCACCGAACATCTGGGAGCCGGTCGCCTTCGGTGGTTCCAACACCCGATTCTACAAACGCAGCCAGGGCGAGGATCTTTATCGACGAACGATCTACACCTTCATCAAGCGCACGGCACCGCATCCCTTGATGGAGAACTTCGACATGCCCAACCGTGAGTCTTCCTGCATCAAACGCGATCGCACCAACACCCCGTTGCAGGCCTTACAGCTGATGAATGATGCCCAGCACTACGAAGCTGCGCGGGTCTTCGCCGAAAAGATCCTGGCTGCTGCGGACGGCACGGGTGAACGGATCAACTACGCCTATCGCAAGGCGCTTTCCCGCAAAGCTGCTCTGGACGAAATCGCCACCATCGCCGTCTTTGTTCACGAACAAATCGCCCGCTACGAAGCCGACGTTGAAGCAGCCAAGAAAGCCATCAAGTTCGGCGAAGCCAAGGCTCCCAAAGACGCCGACCCCGTCGAACTCGCCGCCTGGGCGCTGGCTGCCAATCTCATCCTGAACCTCGACGAAGCCATCATGCGCAACTAGGGCTTCGCAAATGTCCAATGACGAAACACCCAAATACCCAAGGAACAACTAAGTCCCAATACCGAATGAGCTACCGTGCCCGCGGATTCGGATTTCGAGTTTCGGAATTCGGAATTCCTTCGAGCTTGGGTCTTTGGGTACTTCGTCATTCCCCTACATCATGAACCCTTTCCTCGAAAACCAAGTCCTACAAACCCGTCGCCAGTTCTTCGGCAACACCGGCGTCCGCCTCGGCGGCCTCGCCATGGCCTCCATGCTGGCCGATCGCTCTTTCGCCAAGTCCGAAGTGCACACGGGCCTGCCGCATCTGCCACATTTCGCCGGGAAGGCCAAGGCCGTCATTTACCTGCACATGAACGGCGGGCCGTCACAACTCGATACCTGGGACTATAAACCCAATCTCCACGAGCAGTTTGAAAAGGATCTACCCAAGGAATTCCTCGGGGACCGCATCACCACGATGACGAGCCGCCAATCCAAGTTCCCGGTCGCTCCGTCCAAGTACGAGTTCAAACAGCACGGCCAATGCGGTCGTCGGGTGAGCGAACTCCTTCCATACACCGCCAACATCGTTGACGACATCGCCGTGGTGAACACGGTCTACACCAATGCGATCAATCACGATCCCGCCTGCACCTTCGTGATGAGTGGCGCGGAAGTTCCCGGAAAACCCAGCATGGGTTCGTGGATTTCGTATGGCCTCGGTGCTTCGACCAACGACCTTCCCGCGTTCGTCGCGATGATTCCGAGCTTTCCAAAAGGCTCGGCGGCTCAGGCCTTGTTCAGTCGCATGTGGGGACCGGGATTCCTGCCGGGGAAACACAGCGGTGTCGTCTTGCGCTCCGGCGAAGATCCGGTTCTTTACATCGACAACCCTCCCGGCGTGAGCGGCAAAGATCGTCGCGCCATGCTCGACGCACTCGGCAAGCTCAACCGCCGGGGATTCAAGAAGTTCGGTGATCCCGATATCCAGACGCGCATCTCCCAGTACGAGATGGCCTATCGCATGCAGACCAGCGTCCCGGAACTCACCGACCTCAGCAAGGAGTCCAAGGCGACCAAGGAGATGTATGGCGAGAAGGTCGACACTCCCGGCTCCTTTGCCCAAAGCGCTTTGCTCGCCCGTCGTCTCGTCGAACGCGGCGTCCGCATGGTGCAGATCATGCATCGCGGATGGGATTCTCATAACACCCTCCCCAAGCAGCTTGGCAATCAGTGCATGGATACCGATCAGGCCTGCGCCGCCTTGGTGAATGATCTCAAGCAGCGTGGCATGCTGGACGAAACCCTGGTCATCTGGGGCGGCGAATTCGGTCGCACCGTCTATTGCCAGGGCAAACTCACCCGTGAGAACTACGGACGCGATCATCACCCGCGAAACTTCTCCATGTGGCTCGCCGGCGGCGGCATCAAGGGCGGCGCGCTACTCGGCGAAACCGACGAGTATTCCTACAACGGCATCGTCGACCGCGTTCACGTCAACGAGATCAACGCCACCGTCCTCCACTGCCTAGGCATCAACCACGAACAGTTCAGCCTCCGTTACCAGGGCCTGGACCAACGCCTCACCGGTGTCGAGCCCATGAACGTCATCCACAAGATTCTGGCGTAGCCAAGAACTCCGTAGCGGAATGCGCGAGCAATTCCGACCGTTGTGCGCTCACCCGTCGGAAGATTTCGCATCTTCCGCTACATCAAATCTACGAGTGAGGTGCTTTTGTTGGGAGCAATGAAGCGTTTCCCTCCGATGACTTACTCTATCCAATCGGGAATGTTGTCATCTCCGGTGGCTTCACCTTCAAGCAACCAAGCGAGG
>JAYPXF010000150.1:9985-15778 GCA_038154405.1 Verrucomicrobiales bacterium
GTGCAGATAGATCCAGCCCTCAGACGGCGTGCCGGGACGTCCGACTGTGAGTGAGGAATAGGCGAAGGATCCAGGCTCGATCAGTCGTTTGAGCGGCCAGGTCTCGCCGCCGTCGAAGCTGGTCCAAAGTGTCCCGCGTTCACGGCCTTTGTCGCTCTCGACGTTGCTGAAAACCAATATGTCTCGTCCCTTGATGGGCAGACGAACGAGGCCATGCATGAGGCCGTAGCGGGAGTTGGAGTTGCCATCCGGCAAGACCCTGCAGACACGGAGATTCTGCCAGGTCAATCCCGCGTCGCGACTCCAAGCGAGGTGCTTCCAGTGATGATCGAGTCCGTCCGTGGAGAGGTGGCGGCGGGCGATGTAGAGGAGGCGTCCGTCGGACAGTTCCTCGACCGCTGCTTCATTGACGCCAAAGACCGGGAACGGCGTGCTGGTATCCCAGGTCTTGCCACCATCGTCACTGAAGATCGCATTCACAAACGAATCCGCCGGTCCTCCGGAAATGTTACCGCCCATGAAATTGCCCGTCGTGCGGATGAGCCGACCGGGGCGCGGACCGTGACGGAGCGTGATTCCGTTTTCGTCCATGTGCAGGTTGGGAATCATGCCGTTCTTACGTCGGTGGAGCGGATGAATGACGAAGTCTTTCTCGCGCTGCCAGGTCTTGCCAGCGTCGCGACTGCGGTAGAGCCGCCGATCGTCAGTCGGCGGATGATGAGCTTCGGTGAAAACCAACAAATCACCCGTGATCTCATCAACGATCGCCCCGCCGCTGGAGATACAGGCCGCATCAACCAGGACTGGAGGTTCCCATTCCGCACCGCCATCCGGACTGCGACGGGTGCGGTAATCCTTGCTTCCCCACGTGACAACGACCGTTCCATCCGCCGCCACGATCACGTTCGGAAAGCGACCACCGTCAAACAACTTGGTCTTCGTAAGCGGACGTTTTTGCAGGAATGAAGCGAGCCCGCCTTCCCGGGGTGAGACGGCCCATTGGTCGAGCGGGCGACGCGGTGGCGCCTTGAGCGGAGCCGGTTCACCGCCGGCGCGATTGATCTTTGGCGGCGGTTGATAGGCCGAAGAGTTCTTCTTGCGGGTTGCAGCAACTCCGGTCGAGACCAACGCGCCGATCAGTGCAATGACGCCCAGTAGCAAGATCTTGGTGTTCTTCATGACGACGGTCCCGACCATCGGCAATGGGATCAAGGGAAGGCAAGCCGGCTTTTTACGAGTTGGCGCAGAACGGCAATTGCCACTTTAATCCCCGCCATGTCAGTCAGACTCCTCTCACTGTTTCTCTTGCTCGCCTTTGATTGCTTCACCGCGCGAGCGGCAACTGCCAAACCGGATCACGTCTTTCTCCTCATCGGACAGTCAAACATGGTCGGTCGTGCGCCCTTGAAGGACGAGGATCGCAAACCGATTCCCGACTGCCTCTTGTGGAACGGCAAAGAATGGGAAGCCGCGCAACCCGGCTTCAACCGATACTCGAAGCATCAGAAACCGGGAAGTACGCAAGGCATGAACGGCGGACCCGCTTTCGTCGCCGCCTATCAGAAAGCCAACCCAGGTGTAACCGTCGGCATTGTGTGTTGGGCTCGAGGCGGCACATCGATCGAGCAATGGCATCCGGATCACCTGACGCCTTATGACCTCTACCGCGAAGCCGTCAAGCAAGCGCATGCCGCACTCAGGCAGGGCGGGCAGCTCAAAGGTATTCTCTGGCATCAGGGGGAAGCCAATTCAAAGCAATGGGAAGGCTACCCAAAGCTGCTGAGGGAACACGTCGGACGACTGCGGAAGGAATTCAACAACCCAAGACTGCCCTTCGTCTTCGGCCAACTCGGTCAATGGAATGAACAATATGAGGCCTTCAACCGAATGATTCCGGAGCAGGCCAAGGCCATTCCCTTCAGTGCCTGTGTCCGCACGGATGGACTGAAGAATTTCGATCCCTATCACTTCGATCGCGACAGTCAGCTGGAACTTGGCAGACGCTACGCCGCCAAGATGCTCAGTTTGTTGAAGAGACGTTGAATCCGCAATCGACATGCCTTCGCGTGCGCGCATCCCTTGGTGTCTTCCGCTCCTGCTAGCGGCGCTGCTCGCATCGGAAGCGCCCGCGGCGAAACGCCCGAACTTCGTTTTCATTCTCGCGGATGACCTGGGGTTCTCCGACTTGGGTTGTTATGGCGGAGAAATCGCGACGCCGCATCTCGATCAACTTGCGGCTGATGGCTTACGTTTTACCCGATGCTACAACAACGGTCTCTGCGTGCCATCGAGGCGGAGTCTCTTGACGGGATATCATTACCTGCAGGCGGCCAAGTTGAACGATGGGAGGGGAGTGCTGCGCCCGAGCTGGATCCGACTCCTGCCGCACTACCTCAAGCCCTACGGCTACCGGAGCTACCACGCCGGCAAATGGCACCTGCCCCTGCGACGACAACTCGGGACGTCAGGCTTCGACCGTTCCTACCGCCTGGCGGATCACAACCGATTTTTCTCACCCCAAAGACACTCGCTGGACGAAAAGCCACTGCCTCCTCCGGATCGTGAGAACGGTTACTACGCAACCACCGCCATCACCGATCATGCCTTGGACTTTCTTCGTGAGCATCACGCTGCGCCCGAGGGAAACCGTTCACCGTTTCTGCTATATCTGGCCTACACCGCGCCGCACTTTCCCCTGCATGCGTCGCCCGGCGACAGGGCGAAATATGAAGGACGGTATCTCGCGGGTTGGGATGTGATTCGCGAGCAACGATGGCGGCGATTGCGGCAGATGGGATTGATCCGTGCAGAATTGGCACCCCGGCCGAAACGCGTCCCGCCGCCCGTCGTTCTGACTTCTCCCGAATTTCCCGATCCACTGTCTGTGCTGGGTGCGGGCGAAACGAAGCTGGCTCCGGCATGGACGGATCTCACGGATGAGCAGCAGCGTTTTCAGGCCACCAAAATGGCCCTCCATGCGGCGATGGTGACCGCGATGGATCGCGAGATCGGCCGGGTTGTAAAACAGCTTCGCACCATGGGCATTCTTGATGACACGGTCATTTTCTTCGCCTCGGACAACGGGGCCTGCGCAACCGTCATGGTCCGTGGTGACGGACACGATCCTGACGCCCCTGCGGGTTCGGCGACTTCCTATCTCTGTCTGGGCCCGGGATGGGCCAATGCCGCCAACTCACCTATGCGCATGCACAAGGTGTGGACCTATGAAGGGGGCGTCGCAACTCCCCTGATCGCGCATTGGCCGGCCGGAATCAGGAATGGCGGGGAAATCCGGCGGACGCCCGTCCACTTTGTCGACGTGGTCCCGACGCTCGTGGAACTGGCGGGTGGCAAGGAGAGCGATTCACGGCGCAATCACGCGGGCCCACCACTGTCTGGCCGCAGCTTTGCTACCTGCTTCACCAAGGACACCGGTCTGGAAAGGGCGTCCATCTTCCTGAGCCAACCGCAGGATTACCGGGTCATCACACCCGAGCAGGACCGCATGCCCCGGTCGAACGAACGTGGCTTCCATGGGCTGGTCACCGAGCGCTTCAAACTGGTGAAGTCACACGGTTCGACGTGGGAACTCTACGATCTCACAGATGATCGAGGGGAAGTGAGTAACTTGGCGAACGCGATGCCGGACAAGGTCAGGGAACTTGCCGGCCGCTGGTCGGCGACCTCCCGTCAATACCAACGGGACGCAGTAATCCCTTGAGCCCGCCATCATTCAGCTCCCCACCTGCACTTCCGACGTAGGGTGTTGACGAGTCGCCCGGGGCATTGAAACTCCGACCATGACACGAGCCGCCTTCATCCTTCTCACCCTGCTCGCAATCGGAGCGAATTCCCGCGCGGCGGACGCGCCCACACCCAAACGCCTGGCCGTCATCACCACGGTCTGGTGGAAACCCTCACACGCCTGGCATATGGCCGAACGCTTTCTGTGGGGTTATCCCGAACAGGGCCGTTGGCACCAGCCGCCGATCAAGGTTGTGTCCGCCTTTGTCGGTCAATATCCGAAGAACGACCTCAGCCGCATTCGTGCCAAGGAAGCAGGGTTTACCATCTATCCCACCATCGCCGAAGCCCTGCGCTGTGGCGGCGACAAACTGGCGGTCGACGCCGTGTTGTTGATCGGCGAGCACGGCGAATATGAAACCAACGAACTCGGACAGAAGCTCTACCCTCGCTACGAGTTCTTTCAGGAAATCGTCAAGGTGTTCCGCGCAGATGGACGAAGCGTGCCCGTGTTCAATGACAAACATCTTTCCTGGAAATGGGAGTGGGCGAAGGAAATGGTCGACCAATCACGTGAGCTGAAGTTTCCATTCCTTGCCGGTTCATCTCTCCCCGTCACCTGGCGCATGCCCGCCGTCGATCTTCCGCACGGTGCCCCCGCCGAGGAAATCGTGTGCGTCGCCTACGGCGGCAAGGAGATCTACGGCTTTCACGCCCTCGAAACCCTCCAATGCATCGCCGAACGCCGCCGAGGCGGAGAAACCGGTGTCCGTTCCGTTCACGCGCTGCAAGGCGAAGATGTCTGGCAGGCGATGGAACGCGGCGCTTGGAATCCGCGACTGTTCGAAGCCTGCCTCAGCCGCAGCCAGACTTTGAAACAGGTCGGAGACTTCAGTCATCGCTACCCCATGCCCCAACAGATGCGGCAACTGTGCAAGACCCCATACCTCTATCGCATCGAATACCGCGATGGATTGAAAGCCTCCATGCTGTTGCTGAACGGACTCGTAGGTGACTTCACCATCGCCGCTCGTATCAAGGGGCAATCCAAACCGTTTTCCACGCTCTTCTATCTGCCACCTGTCCCCAACGTGACCTACTCGGCTTCACTCATGGCCAACGCCGAAAAGATGTTTTTCACCGGCAAGGCACCCTATCCGGTCGAACGCACCCTGCTTACCAGCGGCATGCTCGAATCCTGTCTGAAATCCCTCGCTGCCGGGAAAAGGCTAACCACCCCGCACCTGAATGTTCGCTATACTGCGCCAAAGAATTCCACCTTCGCCCGTCATTGATCCCATGTGTAAATTTGTCGTCTTGATGCTCTCCCTTCTGATCGTGGCCGCTGCTCCGGCCCAGAATAGGACTGAACCCACGAATGCAGCGGAAGCTGCCGCGAAGAAACCCAAGACCGCCGCCGCGTTGGACGAGAAGTATCAGGCTTGGGTCGGGACGCTCAACCCGCAGCGGCACGCCTGGGAACGCGTTCTGCAGTCAGAGTTGGGCGGATTCTATCTGCCGATCCACAAACGCCAGAAGGTTGCCGGACAGTCCAATGCCTGGGACTTCGTCAAGGACGATCCGAAACTGCCGCGCGTGTTGCTGATCGGTGATTCGGTGTCGCGGGCCTACACGCAAACCGTCCGCAAGGAACTCGCCGGCAAGGCCAATGTGCACCGCGCCCCGGCGAACTGCGGTCCGACCGCCACGGGACTGAAGAAGATCGACATCTGGCTCGGAGACGGGAAATGGAACATCATCCATTTCAACTTCGGAATCCATGATCGCAACACCAGCATCGCGGACTACACAAACCGCCTCGAACAACTCATTGCGCGAATGAATAAGACCGGTGCGACCCTGATCTTCGCTAACAGCACCCCGCTTCCCGATGTTCCCAAGAAACGATTCACCGCGACTTCCATTGTCGAGCGCAACGCCGCCGCGGCCAAAGTCATGGCCAGACACGAGATCATCATCAACGATCTCTTTTCCGCCATCACCCCGCGTCTCGCCGAACTGCAACGCCCCGATGACTGTCACTTCACC
>JAYPXF010000150.1:15788-17397 GCA_038154405.1 Verrucomicrobiales bacterium
GTCAAGGACGATCCGAAGCTGCCGCGCGTGTTGCTGATCGGTGATTCGGTGTCGCGGGCCTACACGCAATCCGTCCGCAAGGAACTCGCCGGCAAGGCCAATGTGCACCGCGTCTCGCCGAACTGCAACGCCCCGATGACTGTCACTTCACCGGCCCGGGGAACACCTTCCTCGGCAAGACCGTCGCGGCGTTTCTTGAACGGCAATTGACAGCCTTGAAGTAGGCTGCGGCCGCTTGACAGGCACCAGATACACGAGTGGAATTCGAGCATGATCGTTCGTCAGAAAAACATCCTTTCAACGGCGGGCCTTGGACTGATGACGATGGTGCTGTGCATGGCGCCAGCGCCGTCGAGTGCACAATCTGACAAAGGTGGCAAAGAATCGGCGTGCCTGCTGATTGAACCGGTCATCTGCCGATCATCGGATGGGGAGGATCCAGCTGTTTCACGACTCGATCACGAGGCCATCGAATTCGTCTATGAGCAGGCAAATGTCCGGATCGCTTGGCTTCAACCTCGTTTTCTGGATCACACCGAAGTTCGAGACGGCACGGCCAACTGGAAGAAGCTGGCGGAAATTGGAAAAGATCGCGGTCTCTGGGAAACGAGACCGATCCGGGTCAGCCAGGTTTTCGTCAACACCATCGGCGGCAAGCCGGGACCACGCGGTCTGGGCGCGATTGACAGCCGACCGGAGCGATCCTTGGGGCCGGGTGGGCCAATCAGCATCGCCGCCTTGCCGAAGACGCAGAAAGATCCGGTGATGGAGACGTTTTGCCTGGCGCATGAGATCGGGCATTGTCTTGGTCTAAAGCACGCAGTCCGAGACCCGCGCGTTCCCAGGCACGTGCCAAACATCATGGGCGGCGGCAAGTTCTCCGACCGGATTGGAAAGAACGCATTGATGCCCTCGCACATACGCCAAATTCGTCAGAGCAAGCTCCTTTGGTGGCCCGGTGACAGTCCTTGAGAATTGCCGGAGTTCCCTCTTCCAACACTTCCTCAAATGAGACAATTCATCTTCGTCGCCATGATTCTGTCCGCAACGGCCGCAATCGCAGCTGAAAAAGAACGGAATGCCTCCCCTGATCTAGATCGCGGTATTGTGGGACACTGGACCTTTGATGAGAGCAAGGGATCGATTGCGCGCGATGTCTCGGGTCATGGCAATCACGGTTCGGTCAAGGGGGGTGCCAAGTGGACAAAAGGCATCGTAGGAGGCGCGCTGGAGTTCGACGGCACGGACGACTTCGTCGTGATTCCGAATGAGAGTCAGTTCGACATCACGGGCAGCATCACGGTGTCGGCTTGGATCCGGCTCGGGTCGTTTTCCAAACCGTGGCAGGCAATCGTGACCAAGGGGGATCGCGCCTGGAGACTGCACCGGGCAAATCGTCGGAGGAGCGTGGGCTTCGCCTGCTCGGATCTTTCGCGCGGAGAGGTCGGCGATCTGCTGGGAAGCCACGATGTCGCCGACGGCAAATGGCATCACGTCGCGGGAGTTCTCGACGGAAACACGATGTCGATCTTCGTGGACGGCGCATTGGATGCTTCGGCGGCATCCTCACCGAACATCAGCGGCAACGACTACGCCGTGCTCATCGGCG
>JAYPXF010000151.1:0-17367 GCA_038154405.1 Verrucomicrobiales bacterium
CATTTGGGAGCCTTTCGTTAGGTTTTTAGCAAACCCAAGTTGGCATGCCCGTCACACCCCCATCCACAACTTCTGGTCATATCTCATATTCTGCCGTCACTGCAAAGGTGTCCTTTTCCACATTTTGAGCATCCTCAACCATGGGTAGGACCAGGACGAATTCGCAGCCTTCCCTGTTGGGGGCCAGGCTCAGGCTGCCGTCGTGCATTTCGGCCAACCCGCGGGCGATTGAAAGCCCCAATCCGACACCCTCCTGCGGGCGGGCGAGGCCGCTCTTCTGCTGTTCGAAGGGTTGAAAAACTTTCTCGATCTGGTCCTTCGGGATTCCCGGGCCCCGGTCCCGGACCCGGAATTCCCAAACGCTGTTCTCACAGGAAAAATGAAAATCGATGGATTCTCCCTCTGGTGAAAACTTGCTGGCATTGTTGAGAAGATTAATGATAATTCGCTGCACTTTTGCCGCATCAATTTGGTTTACCGCTCTGCTGTCGGTGCCGATCTCGTGAAGCTTCTGTCGCTTGGTAAATAGAGACGGACGCACAATGTCAACGACTTCCTTGCACAGATCCGCCGCGGCCACCGGCGCCAAGTTCAGCGAGCTGTAGCCGGAGTTGATGCTGGTCGCGACCAATATATCATCGACCAATCCCAAGTAATGCTCGCTGGCAGTTTGAATGCGATTCAGTGGCACCCGTTGCGCATCTGAAACCGGGCCGTGAATTCCTTCTTGCAATGCTTCGGCTGAGCCCATGATGGATACCAGCGGCGTTCGCATCTCGTGGCTGATGACGGCCAGGAACTCATCTCGTGCGGTGAGCGCCTTTACGGCTTTTCGTGCCGCTCTTTTGGCCAACTCGCTCTTGAACCTCAGAGCCGCTATCAAAATGCTGCAGCCCAAAAGAAAGGAGCCCAAAAGTTGTGCGCTAAGGTAGTCAGATTTCAGAGACTGAGCAGTGGTAGGCGTTACTTCGAGGAAATGCTCCTCTCCAAAAAAGGGAAATGAAACCTTGTCCATCCATCGCAGCATTCGGAACTCCGGATCTTCATTGCATTTCCATCCTTGCGGTAAGAGAGGTCCCGTGATGGCGATTGAAAAGTGGGAGCTGAATGCTTTCCTCAAACTTTCGCTCAACAACAAATCGGCATCAACCGTGCAGATGGATTCCCCACGATGAAGATCTTGCCATATGATGTCAGTTGTCGAGGGAATGCTGTTGTCTGGCTGACGGTGCTGATAACTCCATTTATTGCCCTTGGTGTTTTCAAATCTAACTCCCGCAATCACCGGGTATTGAGCGCAGATGCTTTGGGCGAATGTGTTCCACCCGTCAGATGTTTGATCCTCAGGCCGCAGTGACCATCGCCGTGTAAACCGCCTGGCGAATAGCAATTCAATACGTTTCAATTCCTCCAATGACCGGCTCAACGACAGACGGCTCAATTCGGTGACTTCACGCACCTGCACCCGTTTGTTATGCCCGGCATAGTCATTCAACAAGAACCAGATTGCCAGGGACACCATCAGGGATACTGCAAGGGCTCTGACAGAGGCAGCGAGTGTGCTCTGTTGCGAGCGAGTCGGAGCGTGCTTTACGGATACATCTTTGGATTTCTCAGATCTCCCTGCGGCGATCAACACGCACGCGGCGCAGCTCACCGAACCTAGGGTCAACACCAAGCCCAAACCGCCATTTGTCGCCGCGATCTCTTTCAAGGGAGCAGCCGATACGAATACCACCACAGCAGTGTTTAGGCAGACCCAGTTCGATTTACCGGTGGCGAATGCCAAAAAAACAATGGTGCCGAAAACCGTAGTCAGAATCGCGACGCAACCGATGTCAGCTAACGGGTAACAGAAGACGGCCAATGACATTCCAGTCATACAAAAAACGGTCGCTACCTTGAGGGACGGTTTTCGGAAAGGTCCACAGTGCCAAAACGCATACAAGACCAGAGTGGCGATGAGAATGCCCAGCAAGTCACCCACGGCCCAGCTGAACACCATTTGAGTAAGCACTTGGTATTCGTCTGCCAGCTTCGCAAGCATCAGAGCACCACAAAGTCCGGAAAGCAGGCAAGCGATCGAAGCGGCTCCCACCAGCATCATGATTTCGCGCGGCCGGCTCGGTAACAAAGCCGTTCCCAGTGCTCTCCGCATCACGGTGACTGCCAGAAAGGGCTCGAAAGCACTTGTAACGGTGCTTCCTAAAACCTCAATCAACAGGCCTGACCAACGTTTTTCATCGGGCACTAAGGGTGCAGCGGTAAATAGGTTTACGGCCAAAACACCTGCGAGAACAGCAAGGCAGTAACGTCTACCCAGAAGCAGAACGACGATGAACGCGAAACCGGCCGGCAAATAAGCGGGACTCACTCCACTGCCTCCCCCGTTCCAGCCGAGGGTCAGGGTCGCAAGGAGGAAGTATGTGCCCCCGATAGAGGCAAACATTGCCGGGGAGGGCTTTATGATCCCCGGCGCGCCTGAGAGGCGTCGATGTTCGCTTTGATTCCCCATGCCGTGGTCTACCCTCGTCCTCAGGGTTCCGTGGGCGCAAACTCGACATAGAAATGGGTATTTTCGTCTGCGCCGCGATCAGTCCAGATCCGAGCTCCCATCGCCTCCGTGGCTAACTTGCAGAAGGTCAGGCCGAGCCCCACACCATACCTGTGTCTTGGCTGGCGTTCCGTTTCCTCGCATTGGAAATACTTGTCGAAAACACGCTTTTGATCCGATGACGAAATCATGTGTCCGTCATTTACAATCTCCAAGATTACCTTCCCGGCAGGGTTGCACGCCACGCGGATGCAGGCGTATTTCAGGATGTTGGAAACCAGGTTCTCGATCACACGCTGGAGAAGGCTTTCATCTGCGTTTATGCGCGGCGGACGTCCGACCACATCCAATTCGAAACTTATGCCCTGCTGCTTGGCCAGTTGCTGGAAGCGAGCGTGGAACTGTTGAGCCATTGCCGCAAGATCGAAGCTCGTCAATTTTACCAGCAGGGATCCATTTTCCAGCTTGGCGACATCCAAAATAGATGAGGTCAGTGCAATCATCCTTTTGACCGCCGTGCCCATTTGATCAAGGCAGGGTAGGATATTGGATCTCTTGGATGACTCGTCTGCATCCTCCAGATAAATGCGAATCATGTCGGAGTAGCCCATGATTGAATTCAAGGGACTGTTCAAGTCATGCACTATCATGTTGGAGAGATTGTCTCGTGATCTTTCAGTGATTCGCAATTCTTCGTAGTTCCGCTGAATCGTCTGCAATTGCTCCCGGTCCTTCACCTGCATTGCCCGTTCCCTGTCGCGCAAACGTTTACGCTCAAGGCAGGCTTCCAGACGGGCCCGCAGAAGTGGTCGCTTGAACGGCTTGGGCAGGGAGTCTTCGGCTCCCAGTTCGATGCAACGAACGGTGCTCTCCATGCTGTCCAGCGCTGAGATGACGATGACCGGCAGATGCCGGGTTGATTCTTCCTGTTTCAGACGCTTGAGCACTTCGTATCCGTTCATCCCTGGCATCATGATGTCCAGCAGGATCAGGTCATAGGGTCTCTCTTGGGCGCGTTTCAGGCCCTCGTCGCCCGTTGATGCAATGTCCGTGTTCAGTCCCATGTGTTGGAGGTAGTCCCGCAGGATCAGCTGATTCCTAGGTTCATCTTCAACGATCAGAATCCGTTCCTTAGTGCTCGACGAGGGAGTCAAAGAATCAGATCTGTGCGGCGAATTTGCTGTCTTCATGTCCAGGAAACTCATTTCTTAAGCGTGGCGCTCTGCAGTCGAATGGCGGCTACCCCGGCCCGGGTAATTTGCCGTGAAGTTCTGTTGACGCAAGGTAGCTGGAGCATCCAAATTGTGAATCGACAGCATGGTCAGATGGTTTCGCCTAGCATGTTTTCTGATCTCCAACCGCTCCCCAAACAGGTTTCCAATACGCGGAATAGCCGCTTTGAGGAGGCAAAAGGGCGTGCCCCGCGGGGTGTGAAAATTGGCCTCCAACTTGTTGTGCTGGACTACCTGGGCTGGCATTCGCGGAGCCGCAACATCCGGACAAAAGTTGGCTCCCAGGGAGGTCAGGTGTTGATCCATCTGACAAAGAAAACCGAAGGCGGTCTGGCCGCGCTCGCGAGCAGGGCCTGATGCGGAGTTGATGGCGGTGTAGAGGAACCAATGGTCGACAAATGCGTCCATCATCAGGTTCTGGTCCCAGCCTTGTTCCATGGCAAAAGCAATCAGCAGTTCCGACCAATATCGCCCGGCGCGATTCTTTTCTCTATTCTTGGAAACCCGTCGGTCGCCCATCGGTGAGAAGAGTTGATCACACTCCGCTCCAGCATCAATCAGTAACTGATGAACCAGTGACTCCGATCCGAATGTTTCAAGGAAGGAGGTGGAAAGTAGATCTGACATGCTCTAGATGAGATCAAAAGATACGCATGGCCGACATATCCTCTTTGGAGTAAAAAACGGCCCGCAAAATCAATCGGCCTCGCCGGCGTTGATATACAGAAGGATCGCTTCGGCCCGGGAATGCACGTTGAGCTTCTTGAAGATCCTTCGTGAGTGGGTGCGGACCGTTTCCAAGCTGATTCCGAGCTGAACGGCGATCTCCTTGTAGATGTAGCCTTCGGCCATCAATTTGATGACCACCCGTTCGGTCTTGGTCAGTTTCTGCAACAGTGGTGGAGCCTGGTGAAGACGCCGTTCATCATTAATCAGGCGCCGGGCCACCTCCGGGGAAAGAATGCTCCCTCCCTGCAGGGTTGTGCGAATGGACTCGATCAGCGAATCCTGAGCGTGCTTCTTCAAGATGTATCCGTCCGCTCCCGCCTGCAACGATTGGCGAATCCAGAACACCTCCAATTCACTCGTCAACATGATGATGCTCAAGTCCGGAAGCTTCGCCTTGATCTCCGGAATCCACTCAGGTCCGTTCCGGTTGGGCAGATGCAGATCGAGCAGGAGGATGTCCGGCTTTTTCCAAAGCAGATCCTCGATCGCTTTGCCAACCTGTGGCGCCGTCAACACACACTGAAATCCCCCCGTGTTGTTGATCAAGTAGCGGAGGGCGGAGCAAACGGCCGGCTCGTCGTCGATGACGGCGATCTTGATTGTGCGATCCTCGATCACGGCTTGGGCACCTGCTCTTCCAGTGCGTGCTGGAGCGCATTTCTGAACTCCGTCGCCGTGAATGGCTTGGTCAACAAAACAGTTTTTGAAGCCGCCGCAAACGCGGGTTCCATGGACGGCTCGGAGGCAAGCAGAATCGCGGGAACATCCGGCCGGGACTTGCGGCAGACCCGAATTATTTCCGTGCCGTCAATGTCCCCGGTGGATGAACAGATCAACAGTCCAACCGAAGATCCATTGACCATAAACTGGTGCAGCAGATCCGCACCGTCCTCCGCCTCTTTCACTGGCAGGCCATGCTTCTCCAGATTAAATTTGAGCGCGGCACGCATCTCGGAATTCCTTTCATGGAGCAATACCAGGCGATCCTCTCCGCGAATCGGACACAGTGGCTTTGGTTTCTCCTCTGTGGTCAAAGGATCTGCACTGGGAAGGTAGACCGCAATCGCCGCGCCGCCTTTTGGCGGCTCCTCCACCTGCAGAAATCCACCCAGCCTCTCGGTTATTTTGGCAACCGTGTAAAGTCCCAGACCGCCGCCTTTGGCCTTGGTAGTTGAGAAAGGCTTGAAGATGTCCGGACGAATTTTCGGGGCGATTCCCTCGCCGTCATCGGTGACTTGGATCTTGATGAAACAGCCGGGATAAGCGCCCTCCACGGCAGCTGCGGAAAGTTCATCGACCACCACCTTGGCGCAGCTGATATCAACCTGCCCGCGATTCCCGACTGCCTCGATGGCATTCAGTGAAAGGTTCAAGCAGATCTGGTGAACCTGGGTTGCGTCACCGTTGACAAAGCCTCTTTCCTGGCCCACGTGCGTGGAGAATCTGACTTGCTTGGGGACCACCGGGCGGACAATCCGGCCGATCTCCTCTACGACGTGATCCACCTGAAGCTTCCCCTGGCTTCGGTCAGTGGATTTCGCATAGCCCAACATCTGATCCAACATACCGATGCCGCGCGTGGCCGCGTCGGCCATGCAATCCACCAGTTCCTGCTCTTGATCATTCTTCACCAACGCCTTGAGCGCCTGCATTGTGATCGAAATGGGCGTCAGGATATTGATCATGTCATGAGCGATGCCCGTTGCCACCGCGCCCACGCCCTGGAGCCTCTGCGAGCGCAGCAACTCGTTCTCCAGTTCCCCCTGCCGCCCGATATTCCGTACATGGACCTGCACGCAACACTCCGACTTGGTTGAGAAATCCGCCACGGTGATGGCTGCCGTGAACACCCCCTCCCGCCCGTTGCATTCGGCCTGCAGATCCTGGCTTTCGCGCCGCCCGGATAACACCAGTTCGTAGGCCGCCAAGAAACGGTCCGTCGATTCCGTGTCGACGATTGAATCCAGCGGGCCATCCACGATCGGTCCGAACATCGTGCCGGCCGCCTCGTTCGCAGACGTCACCTTGCGCCCGTCACCGAGGAGGAAAATTGCATGGGGAGCCTTGTTGAACAGCAAGGCCAGGCGATTACGTTCGTCCGAAATCTTGCGGAAGCGATTCAGCCTTGCCGCCAACTGCACCCGCGACCGGAGTTCCAGCCTGTCAACGGGCTTGGTCAGGAATTCATCGGCTCCCGCCTCCAGCCCCTCCAGCTTCGCTTGGCGATCGTCCAACGCCGTGGTCATTATGATTGGAATCTCGGCGCAATGCTTGATGGCCCGTGCCCTGCGGCAGACCTCATACCCATTCATGTCAGGCATCATGACATCGAGGAGCATCAGGTCCGGTGTCTTGGACTCGAGGATCCTGATAGCTTCGGCGCCGTCGTCTGCCTCCACGATTTCAAAGCCCAATGGTTCCAGCAGTTGGACGATCACTCGCCGAGATCGAATCTGGTCATCAACGACCAGGATAGTTGTTTTTTCAGCATGCATCGGCCATTGGGAAGTGCAGCGTCACCACGAGACCGTTCTGGTCTGATCGATTTCGTAGCCTCAGCCGCCCTCCGATCGTTCTCATCGATTCGTTCACCATGCTGAGACCGATACCCAGCCCCGGCTTCTCGCCGGTATGGTATTCGTCAACCTGATAAAGCGGCTTGATGACGAGGGGGATTTCTGGCTCCGGAATACCGGGCCCGTCATCAGATATTTCAACGGTCACTCCAGTATCCATCGATCTCAAACTCACGTTGATTGTTGGCTCACCGCTGGTACAAAATTTTCTTGCATTTTCCACGATCTCCAGCACGCAGGCCTCGAGGACCGACCAAGACATGTTGATGGAACGACGCGTTGCCTCGGCTATTTCACCAATGTCGAACTTGATTCCTGGCTGGCGCACCGCCAAGTCCGTCAGGAAACCGATGAGGGTTGCAGCTTGAACGGGAACGACAACCGCGGACTGCCTCCAGGAGTGGACATAGTCGAATGCTGCTTCCGACGTGGCTTGGAGTCGCTCAACCGACTGGCATAGGTCCGCCACCATTTGCCGGACTTCCTCGTTCATGGATTCCTTTTCGATGTCGAGCAGTATTGAGTTTCCCACGACGCCGGTGAGAGGCGTCTTGAACTTGTGCGAGAGGATCATGGTGAATCCCCAAAGGCTCAGCTTTTGCTCAACCGACTCCGAAATATCCACCACCCGAAACAAGAATTGTCCCGCAAGATCTTTCTCCATCCGGATCGGATCGATCTGGATGCGGCAGGCCTTGCCCGAATCCGTCGCGGGCCAGCTGAGGTGACTGCTGGTCCCTTGGCGTAGAGAACCACGAGCATCTGGGGTTGCTGAGCCGGACGCAACCCAATGCGCCTTCTCGCCCGGGGAAAACCTGGTTGCATCATTCGCAATCCGAAACAGGCGCCGCGCGACCTGATTGGCAAAGAGGATTTCCTCGTCCTCATTGACGATCACTAGGCCTTCGGCGGACAGCTCGGCGGCCAGCTCGAATCGCGAATGCTCCACGTTGATCTTGCGGAAGCGATTCAGCCCTACGATGTTATTCACCCGGGCCGATATCTCCGCCATCGAGGCCGGCTTGGGCAAAAAATCGTCCACGCCGGTCGAGAGCGCATCGAGTTTGGATTGATCGGTGGAATGGCCGGTGATCATCAGGACGGGAATGGTTGCCGTGGCGGGATCGGATCGGATTTGCGCGCAGGTCTCCAGCCCATCCATTTCCGGCATGTTCATGTCGAGCATCACGAGATCAGGCATGTGTTCCTTCACCAGCTCTAGCCCCTGCCGCCCATTCTTGGCGGTGAAGCACTGATGTCCCATCTTTTGCAGCTGCAGCACCATTAATTCGCGGCAGTCGGCATCGTCATCAACAACAACAATTACGGCCTCTATTTCATTCATGAGGGGGGACCTCTGCGAGGTTTTGCTGGATGACATCGACGAGTTTGCGGAGCTTGACGGGCTTCGCTAGATAGTCGTTGGCGCCGGCACTTAGGCAGCGCTCGGAATCTCCCGTCAGAGCCAAGGCGGTCAGCGCTATGATTGGAACGTCGTTGTTTTCGCTCTGTTGCCGAATTCGTTTGATGGCGTCCAAGCCATCGAGACGGGGCATCTGTATGTCCATGAGAATCAGGTCGAGTTTCTCGCGGGAAGCCAAATCTACCGCCTCCAATCCATCCTGCGCGCAGATCACCTCGGCGCTCTGGGCGCGGAGAAACGACTCGATCGTATCGCGATTGAAGTGATTATCCTCCACCAACATGATGCGTTGTCCCCGTAAACGGGGACTGACCGGAGAGCTGCTATCGGCTTCGGTATCAGCTGCTTTATGCCCCGCTGATTTCAGGACCCCCGGGATCCGGACCACAAAAGAAGAACCCATGCCCAAAGTGCTGGAAACATCAATTCTTCCGTCGTGCATCTGCACCAGTTGGCGGACGAGATTCAGCCCCAGACCCGTGCCTTCAAACTGTCGATTAAGCCCTTGGTCCAGTTGCTCGAAGGGTTCGAAAATGCGCTCGAAATCCTTGGCCGCGATTCCGATGCCATAATCTTTCACCTCCAGCCGAAGCCATTGGCATTCCACGTTCTCGATCTCAGCGGTGATTTGGACCAGGCTCTCTGACGGTGAAAACTTTATCGCGTTGTCCATCAGGTTCACGATTATCTGACGCAGCCTTCTCTTATCCGCCGGGATGATTCGTTCTGTGGGCAATGAGACAAACTCCAGGCGGATTCTTTTACGCTCCGCTTCATTGCGCACCAGATCCACCGCCGAATGGCAGAGTTTGTTCACCTCAACTTCGGCCAGATTAAGCCCGGCGGATTTGGCTTCGATTTTAGAAAGGTCAAGGATGTCGTTGATCAATGCCAGCAGATGCTCGGCGCTCACCGTCAGTTTCCTGATATAACCTTGCTGGGTTTTCTGCAATGATCCCCCGACGCCCGATTCCAGCAGCTCTGCATAACCAAGAATCGCGTTCAGGGGCGTACGCAATTCGTGACTCATGGACGCGGTGAACTGATCCTTCATGAGCAAGGCGGCCTTGAGATCGTCGTTCATCATCCGCAACGCCTTGGTGTGTTCTTCCAAGTCGGCTTCCAGATGCTTTCGCTGGCTGATGTCGGAGCTGGAGCAGACCACCTGCCCATCGGGCAACAGTGTGAGCGAAACCAAGGCCGCTACCTTTGAGCCGTCCGCCCGCTGGCCGGTAAGTTCGCCTCGCCAGTTGCCTTGGCCCTGCAGTATTGGAAACACGCGTTGCTTGATGTCCTGCAGCACGGACTCGGGGAACAACAACTCCCATGACTTCCCGATCAGGTCCTTCGTCTCATAACCATACATGCGGGCGTAGGCCGGATTCATGTAGGAAAAGCAACCTTTGTCCAGCAGCGCCAATCCTTCCAGGTTGGCGTCCATCGCGTCCATCTGTTTCTCCATGGCGCTGTTCAAGGCCAAGATTTCCGACTCGTACTGATTGCGCAGTTCATTGGCCCTTCGGGCATCGATCAGCGTCGCGAAAGTAGCCACCATAGTCTCCAGGCTTTTCGCAACGTCTTCGTGATACCCTTCCGAACGGTTGGCCAGGCCGATCATTCCGATCATCAGTTCGCCCCGCTTGATGGGGACTCCCAGGAAGGCTTTCAAGGGCGGGTGCCCCGGCGGTAATCCCTTGCCCGATCGGGGATCGTTGGCCGGATCGTTGGAGATTACACACTCGCCCGTGACGATGCAGTGGCCAAACAGCGTCGACATGTTGCGGAATTCCATTCCGCCAACGGCCATCTGCTCGGCATAAGCTTTTGCAGTCTCTTCATTCCACGCAATATCTGTAATGGCATAGGCGCGCAGATAAGGGCGTTTTTCCTCCGTGAACAAGACCTCACCAATGAATCCATAAGCGCTTTCGGTGAGACACAAGGCGGCCGACAACAACGCTTCAAAGGCGTCTCGGGCATCGGGCTCCCGGATGAAGCGGGACTGGATCTGCGCGATCAGTTCCAGCTGCTGGGTCTTTTCCTTCAGATCGGTCGCAAGCTTTTCGTAGTCCATCGAGACGTCCGAAGCCGATGCGGTGGTGGAGTTTTTTCTCTTTGAGCTCATTGGTTTCATCGAAGCCGGCTCTCGATCTTCTGCATGAGGATATTGAGTCGGATTGGTTTGGCGAAATAATCGTCCATTCCCACCTCCAAGCATTTCTCCCGATCTCCAGGCATCGCCAGGGCGGTCAGGGCGATGATCGGAGTGTTCTCCGTCGCCAGCTCCGCTCGCAAGCGACGGGTGGCTTCGATACCATCCATACGCGGCATCTGGACATCCATGATTATAATATCCGGCTGCAACTCGGTAGCCAGCCGGACCGCCTCCCAACCATCTCGAGCGATGGTGACGTCGTAGCCGTTGGTTTTCAGAAAAGTACTGATCGTGTCCTGATTGAACTCGTTGTCCTCAGCCAAGAGTATTCGTCGATTGAAATCTCGTTGATCCTTTCCCTGATTCTCATGTTGCTCTGTGTTTTTTTCACATGAATCGGTTTGGTTGTGGCGGGGCAGAACCGGGAGAATCACAGAGAAACGGCTACCTTGGCCGACTTCACTGTCGAGTTTGATGCGCCCGCCATGGAGGTCGACCAATTGTCCGACCAAGGATAGGCCCAGACCAATTCCGGATTGATCCCGGGTCAGGGCGTCTTGCAACTGGACGAAAGGCTGGAATAGGCGGGAATGATCCTCCGCTCGTATCCCGATTCCCGTATCCCATACCTCGAAACGGACTTCGTTGCTTTCCCCGAAGGTCGCTACCTTAATCCCCACCGATCCACCGGAAGCTGTGAATTTGATCGCGTTGGACAAAAGATTAACCAATATTTGCTTCAACCGCCGGGGATCGGCAGAAATCTGCCCAATCGCATCGGAAGACTCAAACTTGAGTCGTATTCCCTTCTCGTCGGCCATCTGCTGGACCAGCATCAGACCGGCTTCACAGATCCCATTGGGGTCAGTCTCTTGGAATTGGAGTTCTTCCTTACCCGCCTCGATCTTCGACAGGTCCAATACGTCGTTGATCAGATTCAGGAGATGGTCACCACTTTCGGCAATGTTCTGGACGTGCTCCCGTTGACGGTCGTTAATTTCTCCGAGCATTCCGTCCCCTAAGATTTCGGTGGAACCCAAGATGGCGTGAAGCGGGGTGCGCAACTCGTGACTCATGGCTGCGAGGAAAGAAGCCTTGTGACGGGCACTTGCCGTAATCTGCTCCAGCGCGCTGCGCAATTCGGACTCAATTTGCAGACGTTCGGTCATATCCATCAAGGAGCCCACGTAGTAAGCTACCCGGCCCTCCGGGTCATGAATGGGCGCCAGATGCAGGCGATTCCAGAAGGTTCCACCATCCTTGCGGTGGTATTTCAACGTCACCTTGCAAGACTTCCCTGAGGCCAGGGCCTGCCGGACGGTCTGCAACTCACGCTCGTCGGTTTCCGGACCCTCCAAGAAACAGGGGTTCCTGCCGATCACTTCAGAGGGCAGCCATCCGGTCAACCGCTGGAAGGCCGGGTTGACGTATACGACAGGGCCGTCAGGCTGCTTTTGATCCGTGATGATGACGGCGTCTTCCATCGATCGTACAGCCATTTGATGCAATTCAAGCTTCCGCTCGATCCGTTTCTGCTCCTCGAGCTCGGCGACACATCCTGAGATTCCCATGCAAGTGCCATCGTCCGCCCGCAAAGCCCGGAAAGAGACTCGAACCCATTTGGGAGTCCGGCTACGTGGTTCTAGACGCATTTCGTGAAGACGCAGCTCATCGCGCAATTCACCGCGCATGAGTTTGCCAATGTGCTGCGAGGTGGACTCTCGATATTCCTCCATCAGGAATTCAATCATCGTTTTCCCGAGGCATTCTTCCGGTTCCCAGCCGGTGAGACGTTTCCATCCTTCTGACAAGAATACCAAACACCCACGATTATCCGTCTGGAAAACAGCTTCCGGGAGACTGTTCAGCAGATCCAGAAATTCTGTTTCATCGTTCGGTGCCGTTGCGCTCTGTGAAACGTTAGCTCTCATGCGGCAAGTTTCTATCTGATCGGGAAATAATGAACTCGTAAAATGCAGGCGGAGTCATCTCGAAGGCGGCAAACGGGATGCGAAATTTCTGCCTTTTCCCCGAAATAGTCGACTGCCCCGGCTGCCATGCCCAAGGCAAAGCTGCATAATGACCGCTGCGATGCATACTCCAGATCGATCATCACACTACTTTCCTTGATCACCCGAAAATCAGGCGTCTCGGAATCGGGGTAGAGTTTCCGCACCTCCGGATGAATGATCTGATTCAACGCACGGAGCAGGGATCGGGAATCGGCGAACTGGGCGGTGATATGCCGACAGCTATCCAACATCGCCCGGCAGGCATGGCGGCCAAACTGCCGGAGGTAGGTTGTCGAACTGGTGCCCGCTTCCTTTGCGAGATGGTTGACAATCCGGATGAGTTCTTGATCGGGATAGCTCCCGAGGCTCGTATAGGCTCCATCCAGGCCTGTAGCCATCAGTGCGCGATCCCATGAGTCCAGTCCCGACTTGTCTTGGACCATTCCACGCAGGACGTTGAAAACGATTCCTTTCACGGCTGAAAAGTTACATTTTTGAAAAACGATTCCTCATACTCCAGATGGGGTGACCTCCCTGTATCTTCCCCGCTTGCGTCCAATGGCAAAGCCACCGTGAAGCATGATCCTCGGCCTGGTTGCGAGCTGACTCTAATGGCTCCCTTCAGTGGTTTCAGGCATTTATCAACCATATAAAGCCCCAACCCCATGCCTTCGCGAGCCCGACCCAATCCTGAATCCACCTGCACGAAGGGCTCAAAGATCGAAGAATGATATTGCCCCTCGATTCCAATCCCCGTGTCACGCACACAAACGACCACCGTCCTCCCGGGCAAGAACTCGTCCATCCCGATGGCCACCACGCCGGTCTCGGTAAATTTCACCGCGTTATCGACCAATGCATTGAAGGTTTTTTGGATCAGGTTGCGGTCCGATTTTACACGTATTGCAGGGGGGGGCTCGCACTGAAGCTTGACCCCCTTGCGCGCCGCGCAAGGGGTATGGTTCTCGACCAGTTCAGACAGCAACTCTCCGAGGCTGAAGCTGGCCAGTGTGAGTTGTTCTGAGGTATCCGACGATGCCAGACATTCCATCAACGTGCGCAGTCTTGTTTGCATCATCTCCGCCTGTTGGATTGTCTGGCCAAGCTTGTCCCTTACGCTCCCGCGCAGCGGACCGTAGACAGCCATATGAATCGCCTCCAGAGAGGAGACAATTCCCCCCAACGGTGAAAGCAGCTCATGGCTCATCATCGCACAGAAATCTGCCTTGGCGTTCAGCGCTTGTATGAGTTCTCCGTTCTTCAAGTGGTATCGCCGCAATTCCCGCTCAGCGATCTCCTCGGCATGTTCTCGAGCCTTCGTTTCACGTGCGAGTTGACGTTCCAAAACGGACTCAGTTTTCGTGAGGTGTTCAGCCATCGTTGTTTTCTTTGCGGTAGGCAATGTAAATGACGCATTCTGGATTCTTTCGCTATCGGCATTCCGGCTGCGTTACGACACCACTTTCGCCATAGTTTGCCAGCACTGCCATGGCGAAACCTTCGGCCAGTTCGCACAAGCCCCGGCTGGACAGGTAACGCAGTTGGATGGTGTCCGTGTCCAGAGCTTTCGCGACAATGGGTGCCGGCTTCGCGTCGGGATACGTGGCGCATACCGCAGGGTGCACCATCGTGCCCAGGTTCAAGAAAAACTCCCTCCAGTTGGCGAAGGCATCCAGAGCAATCGGCATTTGTGAACGAAGGGCAGGGAAGCTGGAGGTTCCCAGGTCGGTCCAGAATTCCCCGCGGGAAAGACCTGTCGCCAGACGTATTCTTTCACCCAGTCGCTCCAGCAGGTAGTCGTCGTAGTTTTCGGGGAGCTTCACGTTCCTGTCGATGTTTTCCAAAGCTGCGCAGCCCAGCCATAGCTCCGCGCCGAAGTTACTTCGGGTGTGATCCTCAAGCAACTTGAACAAGACACTCTCCAAGATGGCATTATCTTGGGGGCTACACTAGTAAAACATACCCATTTGGAGTAATTTGAAAGGTCTCTCCGGTTGCCGCTTTTTGCTCCACACAGGGTATATGGCTCCCTATGGACGGGAGTAGTCTCCGGACGGGTTTATCAGCGAAAACGGAGCCGATTGAAGTGGAAAGTGTGAATACGATCCTGAGCCACAACACTCATTACGAACCTACCTTATCGATAGGTACGATCTCTGAACTTCGTTTTTTCATGGAGAATCACGACTATGCGGTTTGTGACTTCATTTCTTTGCTCAAGAATCTGCAGACCGAGGTGGCCCCTGCTAAGATCCCATGGACTCCTCCAAGGTTTCCCGAGGCCGCCCGGCTGATCAACCAGATCGTAATCGACGAAGAGACTGACACGATTGCAACGGCTGCACACCCTTCGGCGGCACCGAGAAGTCACTTCGAGCACTACATTATGGCCATGGAAGAGATCGGGGCCGATGTGGAGCCAATCCGGCTTTTCATTGAGCTCGTTCGTGCACGAGGCGTGGACCACGCCATCAGCAGGGGCAATGTTCCCATCGCCGCAAAAAGATTCATGCAGTTCACCTTCAGTGTGATTGCTTGGGATGAGCCACACCTCGTGGCGGCCGCCTTTTGCGTGGGGCGGGAAGAACTGCTGCCCCGGCATTTTGAAGAACTGCTGCAAGAGACCGGGGTTCGGGAGGCGGCCGCTCCTGCGTTCTACTCGTATTTGAGACGGCACGTGGATCTCGACGGCAACGATCATGGTCCGGCCGCACAAAGATTGATGACCGCACTGTGCGGCGATGATCCGACCAAGGTCGCTGGCGCAAGGAAGATCGCGCGCGACTCGGTTCGTGCCCGGCAAAACCTTCTGCAGGATATTCGGATCGGCCTCTCGTCTCTTCCACCCACCAGAGGGGCCGGAAAAAAGCTCTCCAGCCCGGTATCAGGGTGACGAACTCACAGAGGGGATAATTACCCCATCTTAAGTATTGTTTTTTCGACTCATTGCGACTTGATCCCCGCTTTTTTGCGATTAGCTTGCCGGGGTGGCGTCGTTAGAGAGTAGAATAAAGTGCGAATTGCCCTCAGAAGTTTCGTTAGACGGGCATGAGGAGCCGACCGAATGTCTGCTGTGTCTTTCCACGCTCGACTACGCGAATATTCTCGCTTTTGGACTCGACGGCGACGGGAGGGTGGCCACGTGGGGTCGGGGAATGGCCCGATTGACCGGCTGCGAGAGGAAGGACTTGCTGGGAGAGCCACTGGTGGACACAGTGATCTCCGGCGCTACACGCAAATTCTTTGTCGCGGCCTTTCAGCAGGCACTGTCCGGTGTCGAACCCGAGGGGTTCGAGTGCCAAATTAGGGTCAAATCAGGCCAAAATGTTGACGTTTTCTTGAATTTGGCGCCGTGCCGAAACTCGGCGGGAAAAGTATTTGGAGTCCACGGCATCGGGCAGGACATCACTCAGCGCAAGAAGAAAGAGTTGAACTTGCGGCGCCTGAGCGCGGATCTCGCCCATCTCTCGGGTAATGCCTTCTTCGAATCAGCGTCACGACATCTCGCTGAATCATTAGGGATAGACTTCGTCCTCGTGGGCGAACTGGCTCAAAATAAGGAGGATGTTGCGGTTTTGGGTGGCTACGCCCTCGGCCGCGCCATGGATGGTATGACATACAGCCTTGCCGGCACTCCATGCGAGAACGTCATTGGCAAGAAAGCGTGCTTCTATCCCTCTTGTGTGGCCGAGCTTTTTCCAGAGGACGAGATTCTTATGGAGCTAGGAATCGAGGCCTACATGGGTGTCCCGCTGTGGGATAAGAATCATCAGCCCATGGGCATCATGGTCGCTTTGCATCGGGAGGTGCTCACGCTCCAGCAGGGGAACGAAATCGAAGAGCTGCTGCAAATCTATTCAGATCGTGTGGCCGCGGAGATGCAACGAGCCAGAGCCGAAAGCGAACTCCGGGAGACTGAAGCCCGATCCAGCATGATTGTAGCAACGGTTCCTGAGTGCATCAAGGTGCTCGACCAGGGCGGCAATTTATTGGATATGAACCCTGCAGGGTTAAACATCATCGAAGCCGAATCTTTGGAGCAGGTAAGCGGGGTAAATGTGCTTGAATTGGTAGCGCCCGAATACCACGAAAGATTTCAGAATGGCATGGCAGCCGTCTTTCGCGGTGAGACGGTTAATCAAGTATTCGAGATTATTGACCTCAAGGGGGAGCGCCATTGGATGGAACAATACGCTGCACCGATTTGGGAAAACGAAGCCGAAAACAGTGTTGTCAAAATGTTGGCCGTCACACGAGACATCACAAAGCGGCGGAAGGAGGACGACAGAATCCGAAGCGAGGAATTTCACTTTCGCACGTTGTTTGAGGAGTCGGGCGACGCACTGATGACATTGGAAAACGGTCGCTTCACGAGTTGCAATGAAGCCGCCGTCAAGTTGTTTGGCGTCCGATCCAAAAAAGAATTTGTGGGAGCCGAGCCGCACGAGTTTTCCCCTCCGCACCAAGCAAGCGGAAAAACATCGATTGAAGAACAGGAAAAACAGATTCAAATTGCCCTGCAATCAGGATCCAACCGCTTCGAATGGATTCATAAACGTCTTAGCGGAGAGATATTTCACTGCGAAGTGTTGGTTAAGGCGCTGCCTATACGCGGAAAAACAGGCATCCTAGCTCTCGTCCGCGACATCACCGAGCGCAAACAGGCCGAGCAGGATCGTGAACGGG